>JAQVPA010000021.1 GCA_028702315.1 Candidatus Margulisiibacteriota bacterium | reverse complement strand
CCTTGATAAGGCCGCCACAAATACTCCCTACCTTCACGAGGATATCATTGCTGCTTTCGTGGTTTCTGATGATAGCCGCGATTATTTGCGGTATGTATTTCCGCAATTAAGAATATTTCGATTGCATAATGGCATTGATGCAGGCCTATTTTCGTATACGCCTAACAAAAAACAGCAGATTGCTTTTATGCCGAGAAAAAACATTGAAGATATCAGGCAGGTAGTCAATATCTTGAAATTCAGAAATATCATCGGCGAATATGATCTTGTGCCCATAGAGGATAAAAAACCAAAAGAAGTAGCGGGGATATTGAAGGAGTCGCTTATTTTTCTTTCATTCGGTTATCCCGAAGGGTTCTCATTGCCTCCAGCTGAAGCGATGTCCTGCGGGTGCATTCTTATCGGTTATCATGGGATGGGGGGCAAAGAATATTTTAATAATGAATATTGTTATCCGGTAAATCAAGGTGACATTATCCAGTTTGCCCAGACGATTGAAACCGTGATCGGCATTCATAAGGGGAATCCGAGGGCATTGGAAGAAAAAGGACGGCAAGCTGCCATCTTTATTAAGAATAATTATTCCTTGGCAAGGGAAGAAGATGATATTTTAAGAGCTTGGAGGGCGATCATCCACCATGATTAATGTCCTGCATGTTTCCCAGGTGGGGATGGGGGTGGGAGGGACGGAAGAGTGTATTTATCTTCTTTGTAAATATCTCGATAAACAGAAATTCGCCAATTACATCTGGTCGCCCTATGGCGGCGGCGAAACGCTTGACCTGCTACAAAGAGAAAAAGTAATCAGCGGCGCCTCGTTGGCTAAATCTGCGCCGGAGTTGACCGATTTTATTCAGAACAGCCAAATAAATATTGTGATCGTCCATTCGGGCGCCCTCAATATGTTCTATATCCTGCCGACGTTAAAGATATTTAAAGAAGGGTTCGATTTGCCGGTGATCGAAGTGATGCACCGTCCGCTTCCGTCTTGGGGCGCCCCGTTCGGGATCGACCGGATCGTTGCCGTCAGCGAATATGTGGCAACCAAGCAGAAACCGGAATACCAGGCGATTACGCAGGTGATCTACAACGGGATCGAGCTCGATCTATTCGATCGGTCGAAATATAACAAGGCAGACTGCCGGCGCCGGCTCGGCTTGCCGGCCGACAAATTGATCTTTGGCTTTATCGGCCACCTGGCCGAGTGGAAACGGCCGCAAGATATCATTGAAGTGGCCAGGCAGGCGGCGGAGCGGGACGGGGAGGCTTTTTTTGCTATTGCCGGTGACGGGCCCCTCCGGGCCTTCATCGAAAAACAGATCGCCGAGTTGGGGCTGAAAAACATCAAACTGCTGGGCCGGGTAGCGAAAAGCCAGCGGACTGATTTTTTTGCGAGCCTTGACCTCTTTCTCTTTCCGTCCGGTGAAGAAGCCTTTGCCTTGGTGGTCTTGGAGGCGATGGCGATCGGTTTGCCCGTTATCACTTATAATTATGGCTCACTGCACGAATACTTTGATCCCGCGCAGGATAATTATTTTTTGGCGCCATATAAAGATGGCGCCCGCCTGGCAGATATAGCGCTGCGCCTAGCCGGCGACCGGGCTGCCCGCGAAAAACTTGGCGCTGATAATTTGGCGCTAAGCAAGAAATTCGATATGCGGCAGGTTGCTAAAGATTATGAGTTATTGATCAGTAAATTAGCGGCTAAAGAGGTGGCGGCAGTGAAGTCGTCCGCGAAATTAGAGCGGAACCTGGGCGGGATCGCGCTGGCGGCTGGCGAGACCGAACTAGCTAAAGCTATTTATAGCGAAGCGATCAGGCAGGAACCGGGCCTTAGGGAAGGGATCATCGATGAGGTTAACAGGTTTAAAAATTTTCTGCAAGGGATGAAGAAACCAACGGCTAACTGATCTCTGCCAGCTTGATCTTTCCCTCGTACAGCGCTTTGCCGACAATGCACCCCTCAGCGCCGGTCTCTTTTAATTTTTCGATATCCTCTTTAGTGGTAACTCCGCCTGAAGCGATGACCGGGACATTGACCGCGGCAATGAATTTGCTGATCGCCGCGTAATTTGGCCCCTCAAGCATCCCGTCGCGGCTGATGTCGGTGTAGACGAACCGGCGGACGCCGAGCGCGATCGCTTCTTTGGCGAAGGTGGCAACATTTTTCTTGGTGACATACATCCAGCCGTCGGTCGCCGCCATCTCTCCCTTGGCGTCGATCGCCACGGCGATCTTGTCGTCAAACTTTTCACAAATATTGGTGATCAGGTTGGGGTTCTTGATCGCAGTTGTTCCCAGAATGACTCGGTCAGCCCCGAATTTGATAAGTTCGGAGATAGTGGCCAGGTTCCTGACCCCGCCGCCGATCTGGATCGGGACATTAACCTCTTTGATGATCGTTTTAATGATTTCTAAATTTGCCGGCGTGCCGGTCCGCGCGCCGTCGAGATCAACAACATGGATCCGCCGGGCCCCCTCGGCTTCCCATTTTTTCGCCATTTCGACCGGATCGTGGCCGTAAACAACCGGTGCTTCGTAACGTCCCTGTTTTAGCCGGACGCACTTGCCGCCGATGATATCGATTGCCGGTATTACTTCGAACATAATTTGCCAAAATTCTTCAAGATCAGAAGCCCTTTCTCGCCGCTTTTTTCCGGATGGAACTGGAGGCCAAAAACATTATCTTTCCAGATGGCCGAAACAAATTCCACCCCGTAATCGGTGCGCGACGCGACTATTGTATCATTTTCCGGCACGACATGGTAGGAGTGGGCAAAGTACATCATCGTCCCTTCGTCAAGGCCGGCAAAGATCGGTGCTTTGTGTTTGAAGAGGAGGCGGTTCCAGCCCATGTGGGGAATGCTTTGGTTTGACCAGGGAGTGCCGGAAAAATTGAATTTTTTCACTGTTCCCGGCAGCAAGTTCAAGCCTTTTTGTTTCCCTTCCTCCGATGAGCCGAAGAGGTGCTGCATGCCGAGACAAATGCCGAGGAATGGTTTGCCCAGCGCGATCGCTTCTTCAATTACTCCTTCAAGCGCCGCCGCGCGAAGTTCGTTGATCGCCGCGTCAAACGAGCCGACCCCGGGCAGGACGACCCCTTTAGCATTGCGGATGGCAACCTTATCTTTGGTGATCTCGGCGTTGATCCCGACCGCTTCAAAGGCTTTTTCGACGCTGCGCAGGTTCCCCGCGCCGTAATCGATGATCGCTATAGACACAGCGCGGCCGCTCCCAGCACGCCGGCTTCGCTGCCGAGCTTGACGCGGACGATCTTGACGTTTTTGGCAGGGAGGGTGAGGGCGTATTTCTTGAATTCCTGGCGGATCGGGGTCAGCAGGAGCTCGCGCATCTTGGAGACGCCGCCGCCGATAATGACCATCTCCGGATTAAAAATATTAACCAGATTAGCGATGCCGATCGCCAGGTTGTGGGCGATCGTCGCCACTACTTTTTTCGCTTTCGGTTCGCCTTGGCGGGCGGCCAGCTCGACCGAAAGGGCGTCCAGGCCGTACATCCGCTTGATCGCCGAACCGGAGGCAAGGGCTTCGAAACAGCCGTGGTTACCGCAGCCGCAGAGCGGCCCTTTGGGATCGATCACCATGTGGCCAAATTCGCCGGCGGCGCCGATCGCCCCGCGGTAAAGCTTGCGGTCAATGATGATCCCGCCGCCGATGCCGGTCGAAACGGTGATGTAGATAAAATTGCGTGCTTTTTTGCCGGCGCCAAAGTAAGCTTCGGCCAGAGCGGCGCAATTGGCGTCGTTATCAAGCGAGACCGGGACCTTAAATTCTTTTTCCAGAATCCTCTTCAGATTGACGCGTTTCCAGCCGGGGAGGTTTGGTGGTTCGATGACTATCCCTTCTTTATAAAGGATCGGGCCAGGGACACCGATACCGATGCAGGAGATATGCGCTTTTTGTCCCTTGATCAAAGCGTAAGCGGCTTTTTTAATGTGTTCAATTACCTGTTTTTGCCCTTTTTGCGCTTCGGTGGGTATCTGGACGTCAGTGACGATCTTACCAGTCGGGGTAACTAAAGCGGCGGCGATCTTTGTGCCGCCAAGGTCAATGCCGATTATCATGATTGCGAAGTATAACACAAGAGAGGTTTAGCATTCAAATTCCTCACACTTAAGTGTGGGGAATAATTACTTTTTCATGCGAAGGTGCTGAAGGTGGAGGCGTCCCAATTGGTTGGTCCAAGTTTTTTATAATAGGGTTCTTTCCCGGCGATCCAACCATCGATCATCGCCGCGATAATATCCATCTCCCGAGAAGAGATGTTTTCCGACAGTTTTGGCTTGCCGGTTTGGATATCGATGACCGTGGCGCCAAAATCACTGATCACTTTGATGTTTTCCTGATAAACTTTGCTTCCCTCAACCCGCCAGGCGTACAGCTCCGGATTATAACGATCCTGCAAGCCGATGATGAACAGGTATTTCTGGTTATGAGAGAGGTCCTGTTCGGAGGGGAAGGGGATGCCGCGCGGATGGCTGTGGTAAACACCGAGGTATTCCAGCCGGTTTTTTACCAGAAAGCGATAAGCGAGATCGATGTCGTCCGATGTTAAGGCGAAAGTTTCCGTCCGGTCACCCAAGTTCTTATTAGGGATCGGCAGGACTCCGAGAATGGTGTTTTCTTTGCCGCCCAGGAAACCGCCGCTCTCTTGCGGGTAGCAGGCCTGCGCCTGTTTCATTATTATATTGTATTGTCGTTCGGTGATAATAAACATTGATTAAGATTATAACATGCAATATAATGATCGCGAAGGAGAGTGATTATGGGGTATATTTTTTGGTCTGTTCTGGTCGGGTTATCGGGTGTCCTATTTGCGGCCTATTTATACTTCAGGCTCCTGCGGCGCCCGGCCGGCAACGAAAAGATGAGAGAGATAGCCGGCCTGATCTATGAAGGGGCGATGGTTTACCTCAGCCGCCAGTATAAGACGGTGCTAGTTTTTATGGTCGTCATCTTTTTTGCTTTGACTTTCCTGATAAATATTTATGTCGCGATCGCTTATCTTGTCGGCGGGCTCTGTTCGATGCTGGCCGGTTACATCGGGATGAGCGCGGCGACCCGCGCTAATGTGCGTACGGCGGCGGCCGCTACGGTCAAAGATCAGTCGACAGCGCTTAGCATTGCGTTTTCCGGCGGTGCGATCATGGGGATGACGGTCGCTTCGATCGGTGTCCTTGGTCTTGGTGTTTTGTTTTTTCTGGCCAAAGGATTTGCCATGAAAGCGGCGATGGTTACCGGCTTTTCGATGGGGGCTTCTTCGATCGCCCTGTTTGCCAGGGTAGGCGGCGGGATTTATACCAAATCGGCTGATGTCGGTGCCGACTTGGTTGGCAAGGTCGAAGCGGGTATTCCGGAAGATGACCCGCGGAACCCGGCGGTGATTGCCGATAACGTTGGCGATAATGTTGGTGACGTGGCGGGGATGGGGGCGGATCTGTTTGAATCATACGTGGGTGCCGTGGTGGCCACGATCGCGCTTGGCGCGCTGATGACTGTGGCTCCTTTTTCCTGGATGATCCTGCCGCTCCTTCTGATCGCGGCTGGCACCGTTACGTCTATCATTGGTGTCTTATCTATTAAATTGATCGCCAAGCTTGATCCGCAGTTGGCGTTACGTTTCACGACCTATGCGGCTCAGGGATTGTTTATCCTGGCGGCTTTCTTTTTAACCAAGATTGTATTAGGCGATATCGAGATTTTTTGGGCGATCTTGGCGGGTATTCTGGCCGGAATCGTGATCGGTTTGATCTCGGAAATTAATACTTCAGGCAAGATACTTAAAGATGTCGCTGACGCATGCAAAACCGGTCCGGCGACAAATATTATCACCGGGCTGGCGATCGGGATGAACAGCACGATCTTTCCGCTTCTGGCGATCTGCGCCGCAATCTACGTTTCTTACCATTTTGGCGGGCTTTACGGGATCGCGATCTCCGCTGTCGGGATGCTCGGCACGACCGGCATAATTATGTCGGTTGACGCTTACGGCCCGATTGCCGATAATGCTGGCGGGATCGTTACAATGGCCGGTTTTCCCGCCGAGGTCAGGCAGATAACTGATACGCTTGATTCGCTGGGGAATACTACTGCGGCGATCGGCAAGGGATTTGCGATCGGTTCGGCTGCGTTGACCGCGCTGGCTCTCTTTGTCGCTTATACGCAGGTGGTCGGCTTAAAAACGATTGATCTTTTGCGGCCGGAAGTTGTGATTGGCCTCTTTCTTGGCGGGTTGATCCCGTTCACTTTTGTTTCGATGACGCTCCGGGCGGTTGGCCGGGCCGCATTTAAGATGGTTGAAGAGGTTCGCCGGCAGTTCCGGGAAATAAAAGGCTTGCTCGAAGGCAAAGCCAAACCGGAGATCAAAAAGTGCGTTGACATTAGTACTGCGGCGGCTTTAAACGAGATGATCGTTCCTGGTGTTTCTGCCGTCCTTATCCCTGTGGCGGTCGGGATTGTTCTTGGCCCGGCGGCGCTTGGTGGCTTTTTGGCTGGGTCATTGTGTGTTGGGGTGCCGATGGCGATTATGCTCTCTAATTCCGGGGCGCTTTGGGATAACGGAAAAAAGTTGATTGAAGGGGGTTATGCGGGCGGGAAGGGGACGCCGGTGCACGCCGCCGCGGTTGTTGGCGATACGGTCGGCGATCCGTTCAAGGATACGAGCGGCCCGGCGATGAATATTTTGATCAAACTGATGTCAATTGTTTCTTTGGTCCTTGGACCGGCTATTGTGGCGTTTCATCAGTTGTTATTCAAATAAGACTACGAAGGCCTATGAGGGCCATTGAGGGGACAGAAAAAGTCCTTATCCGCCTTATCTTTAAGTCTTTTAACTCCCAAGGGCCCTCCAGGCCCTTTTTATCCGGTAATTGTGCAAGAAAAATATCTCTTATTACGAAAGTATATTAGGGATAAGTTCACAGATCTAACCCGATTAGTTTGTTATTAAAGTGATATAAATGCTATCAAAAATTAAATTCATTTCAGCGAAAGCGGAAGCGATCTATTATGATGCTATTGCCAGGGCTTCCTCGGAAAAAGCCAAAAGTAATATTGACCTCTTATTCAGAATAAGTGCCAATAGCAATGGAGATAAGATTTTGGATGAGGCCGAAGCGATAAGAGCAAGAAACACCTTAATGCTTTATGACCGCAGCTTATTGTCTCTCATAGGAATAAATCACGTTATCTACACAGAAGAGGAAACAAAAAAGGCTTTGGATCACATCTTGATACACAATCCGCCGAGATTCCAGTGGCGAGTGGCGAATAAACTTGTTTTTTGGCCTGAAGGATCGGAAGGTTTAACCCTTAGGGATATTCGCTTTTATGAAGTTGCTTCCACAACAGTTAATGGGCTTTCGTTTAAAGTTACTGCATCTGAATTTGATTCAGATGTCTTCTATCATGATTGGCTAATAAGTGAAATAAGCCCATTTTTACACAACTCACTTGGTGACAGATACATTGAAGCACTAAAAGAATTAGATATGGTTTATTTAAAGAATATGCTATGCTCCAAAAAATTCGGCAAAACACTTATCATAAATTCACAAACCGATTATTACAGCCGATCTCCTGAATACGATTTAACTTCAGTCAAATTAATGACCTTGCATGAGATCGCCCACTATATTTTTGAGGAATCTGCTGTGTTTTCCGTTCAGGAAAAAAACAGAATAAATGAAATATTTGGCTCAATAAAGTTTAGCCCCGAACTATATGAGTTAACCTCTGAGTATTATTATGCCCGTGATTACATCAGACCTTACGGGCATTTTGGGCATTCCGCAGACAGTGCAAGCGAGCTTTTTGCCAGCATATTCACCATCACCAATATGTTTGATGAGAAATTCTTAAAGAATATGCAGGAACTTCGCGCTAAAGGCCAGGACAAAACGGTAAACTTACTTCTCGAACTTAGAAGTCTTATATTAAGCAAAAAGACGTCTACCCCTTAAACTTTCTTACTTCCCAATTATTCAATAGCTCTTTTTCTGAAAAGGCTTGACAAAAATTTACTCCCCATGCTATTATATTAGCACTCGATAGGGAGGAGTGCTAACAAGGGTCAGCGGTTAATGGGTTGTGACGCTTGTCTGGTTGGTAGTTTTGGGGTTTTGTCTTTTGTATGACCTAACCAAAATAACCCAGACCAGCTTCTCAACCAAATAACAAATAACGATTTAAAATAAGGGGGTGAAGAGAGTATGGCAAGCAAGAAACTGACGCCGATCGGGGACAGGGTGGTTGTCAAGCCCGAACCTGAGGAGATTAAGACCAAGTCGGGGATAGTCCTGCCGGAAAGCGCCAAGGAGAAGCCGTCGGAAGGGACGGTCGTGGCGGTTGGCGGCGGCAAGATACTGGATAACGGCACCAAGGCCCATATGGAAGTCAAGGTGGGTGACAAAGTCATCTACACCAAGTACGGCGGGACCGAAGTCAAGATCGAAGGCGAAGAGTACGTGATCCTGGCCGAGCGTGATATTTTAGCAATTAAAGGATAGGAGGTGACAGAAATGGCAGCAAAAGAGATGATGTTTGGAGATGAAGCGTGGCGAAAGCTGGAGAAAGGTGTTTCCAAGGTCGCCAACGCGGTTAAGATTACTTTAGGCCCCAGAGGCAGGAATGTCGTTCTGGAGAAAAAGTGGGGTTCCCCGACGATCACCAATGACGGCGTGTCGATCGCCAAGGAGATAGACCTGGAAGACCCGTATGAAAATATGGGGGCCCAGCTATTAAAGGAGATCGCCAGCAAGACCAATGATATCGCCGGTGACGGTACGACCACCGCGACATTGCTGGGCCAGATCATTTTCCGGGAAGGGCTCAAGAACGTGGTTTCTGGCGCCAACCCGATGTTTTTGAAGAAAGGAATCCAGCTGGGCGTTGAGACCGCGATCGCTGAGCTGAAAAAGCAAAGCCGGCCGGTCGAAACGAAGGAAGCGATCGCCCAGGTCGCGGCCATTTCCGCCAATAACGACGCGGAGATCGGCAACCTGATCGCTGACGCGATGGAAAAAGTCGGTAAAGACGGCGTTATCACTGTTGAGGAGTCAAAAGGGATCGAAACGACTCTGGAAGTGGTCGAAGGGATGCAGTTCGATAAAGGTTACGCTTCCCCCTATATGGTCACCGACCGTGAGCGGATGGAATGCGTCCTCGAAGACTGCTTCATGCTGATCACCGACAAGAAGATCAGCGCGGTCAAAGACCTTTTGCCGTCGCTGGAAAAAGTCGTTCAGGCAGGCAAGCCGCTGCTCATCATCGCTGATGAGATTGAAGGCGAAGCGCTGGCGACCCTGGTTGTCAACAAGCTGCGCGGCACGCTCAACGCGGTCGCGGTCAAAGCTCCTGGCTTTGGCGACCGGCGGAAAGCGATGCTCGAAGATATCGCTGTCTTGACCGGTGGCGAGGTCGTGTCCGAAGAAAAAGGGTTGACCCTCGAGAACGTCAATGAAGCGTGGTTCGGCCGGGCCAAGAAGATCGTCGTCCGCAAAGAAGACACCACGATCATCGAAGGGGCCGGTACGCCGAAGGCGGTCAAGGAACGGGTTTCCCAGATCAAGAAAGAGATCGACCTGTCGGATTCTTCTTATGATAAGGAGAAACTGCAGGAACGGTTAGCCAAGCTCTCCGGCGGTGTCGCCGTCATCAAGGCCGGCGCCCCGACCGAGACCGAGCTTAAGGAAAAGAAACACCGGATCGAAGACGCCCTCTCGGCAACGAGAGCGGCGGTCGAAGAAGGGATCATCTCCGGTGGCGGTTCAGCTTTTATCCATATCATCAGCGCGATGGAGAAGCTGTATGCCGGGACCCAGGGAGACGAAAAGGTCGGTGTGGCGATCATTCTGAAGGCGCTCGAAGAGCCGCTCAAGCAGATCGCGTTCAACGCCGGTTGGGAAGGGTCTGTCGTCGTCGAGCGGGTCAAGAAAGAAAAAGCCGGGATCGGTTTTGACGCCCAGAAGCTTGAATATTCAGATATGTTCAAGGCCGGGATTGTCGATCCGCTCAAGGTAACTCGTTCCGCCCTGCAGAACGCGGCCTCGATCGCCGCTATGCTCTTGACCACTGAAGTGTTGGTGGCCGAGAAAGCGGAAGAAGAGAAACCCAAGATGCCTGCGATGCCTCCGGGCGGCGGGTATGAGGGGATGATGTAGTTTAGGGAATCAGGATATCTGGAAATTAGGATATCAGGGAAATGTAAGGGCCGGGCGTAAGCTCGGCCCTTTTTTTATTGAAAGATTATCGAGCGATAATTAGCGGCTGGCCAATCTTATTTAGCACAGCTTCTTGGGTTTTAGCTGAGGATATTACTGTCCCGTCCTGAGCGCTGACTGTCACTTCAATTATGAGTTTTTTGCCGATTAGATCTTTTGCCTGATATAACGAACTTGTGAATGATTGACCCCAACCCAGTTCGTTTGCACCGGCTGATAAAGAATGGTCAAGCCTGATAGTTTCGACTTGCCAATCCGCATCTTCCGGTCCTTTAGTTTTGATTTGAATCGTTATGCTTAACGATTTGTCAGAAAATGTAGAATTTGTTTTTTCTCCTTTTAAGATAATTTCCGCCATATTATTTCCCGATGAAGAAAAAATGACTTCCCCAATGGAAAAATCTATTCCCCATTTATCGAACCAACCGCAAGAAGAAATCCCCCAAGTTCTAGCCGGAGACATTCCTAATCCTGATATACCGTTCATCTTGTTTCCCTCCATTTATTTCTATCGCATCGACTCCGAATATTCTTCGTACCATTCTAATGAAAATTTCAGATTATTTTAAGATTCGGACGCTTTTTCGCCCCCTTCTCCCAGGCGGGTTAAGGGCCAGCGCCTGTCTGCCGGCAGGCAGGGATGAGGATTGACAAAGTTATTGTGCATTGCTATACTTAACAGGTTCGAATACAACAGTACGGATTGCTTGTAGAAGTGGGAAATTTCCCACTTTTGTCCTTTTAGGGCTGATTTGGATTTTTGATTAGAGAAATGAGCCAAAACGGCGCTTGTTAGTGAGGGGGTTACATTGTATGAAGATTGAACATTTACACGAAATGATGGAAGAGATCCAGCGCGAGCGCGGGATATCTAAAGATGGCTTGCTCAACGCGATCAAGGCGTCACTCCTGTCAGCCGCTAAAAAGCGGTTCAAAGAGGAAGATGTCCTTGAATGCCGGATTTCCGATGACGGCGTGGTCCAGATCATCCAGCTCATAGACGATAAGGAAAAAGACGTCACCCCGGATGATTTTGGCCGGTTTGCCGCTCAGACTGCCAAACAGGTTATCATTCAGCGACTGCGCGAAGCGGAAAAAGAAGAATCCTTTGATGAATACAGCAAGAAAGCTGGTGAACTGGTGACCGGCATGGTCCAGAGACGGGAATTTGGTGGCTACCTGGTTAACCTGGGCCGCTTGGAAACTGTTCTGGCAATGTCGGAGCAGATCCCCGGGGAGATGTTCCGGGAAAAAGAACGGATCAAATTCTACATAGTTGAAACGAGAAAAACCCCCAAAGGACCGGTTGTCGTTATCTCCCGGTCGCACCCAAACCTGGTTCGCAAGCTTTTTGAAATGGAGATCCCCGAGATCAAGGATGGGATACTGGAAATAAAAGGGATTGCCCGCGAGCCGGGGAAACGGACCAAAGTAGCGATCATGTCGCACGACCCGAATGTCGGCGCGGTCGGCACCTGCGTCGGCCATATGGGGCAGCGGATCCAGAACATCGTCAGGGAGATGGGGCAGGAGCGGATCGACATTGTTGAATGGAGCGAAAACCCGAAAACCTTCATTTCTAATTCTCTTAGCCCGGCCAAAGTCCAAAAGATCGAACTGAACGAGGCGGAAAAGAGCGCTAAGGTCTGGGTTTCGGAAAAAGACCTGTCGCTGGCAATCGGCAAAGAAGGGCAAAACGTCCGCTTGGCGGTCAAGCTAACCGGCTGGAAGATCGACCTGATGTCTGAAGGCGGCAAGAAAGTTGAAGAAGATAAGAAGGAAAAAATGAAAGTCCACGAGCTGGCCAAGGAGCTGGAGATGACCAGTAGTGAACTGATCGCTAAGCTCCGCGAAATGGGGTACTCTGTAAAAGCGGCGAACTCGTCCGTCCCCGAAGAAGCGACCGCGAAATTAAAAGAGGGTAAATGAGCAAGATAAAAGTCAGCGACCTGGCCAAAGAACTGAATATTACCAGCAAGGAATTGCTGGCCTCGCTAAAAGATCTCGGTGTCGCAGCCAAAACCGCGGCTTCTTCAATTGATGAAGAATCAGCTAAGGTTGTCCGTGAGCTGTTCAAGCCGGCCGCGGCGAAAGTCGAAACTCCGCTACCGCCAAAAGAAGAGCCGATAATCGCGCCGAAGGCCGTTGCTGCCTCGTCGTCCGCTAAGGGGCTGGTGATCGACACCGAAGACATTTCTGTTAAGGACCTTTCGGAAAAACTGGTTATTAAGTCTTCTGACCTGATCAAGGAATTAATGAAACGCGGCTTGATGGTGACGATCAACCAGCGGATCGCGGCTGAGGTCGCGAAAGAAGTTGCCACGACCCTGGGCAAGGAAGTTACCCTCAAATTGACCAAAGAGTCGGGCGAAGCGACGATGGAACATCACAAGATCAAGATCGAGAAACGGGCGCTCCGCCCGCCGGTCGTGACTGTCATGGGGCACGTCGACCACGGTAAGACCAAGCTGCTTGACGCGATCAGGAAAACTAAAGTCGCCGAAAAAGAAGCCGGCGGTATTACCCAGCATATCGGCGCCTATCAGGTTACAGTCCAGGGGCGTAAAGTTACTTTTCTAGATACACCCGGCCACGAAGCTTTTACTTCACTGCGGGCCCGCGGCGCCAAAGTTACCGACATCGTTGTCTTGGTCGTGGCGGCCGATGACGGCGTCATGCCGCAGACGATCGAGGCGATCAATCATGCCAAAGCGGCCGGAGTCCCGATCATTGTCGCGATCAATAAAGTCGATAAGCCGGGCGCGAATATCGACCGGATCAAGACCCAGCTGAGCGAGCTTGGCCTCCAGCCGGAAGATTGGGGCGGCCAAACGGTGACAGTCCCTGTCTCTGCCAAAGCGCTGACCGGCATCGAAGAACTCCTGGAGATGATCCTGCTCCTGGCCGATGTTCAGGAATTAAAAGCCGATCCAAACGCCTCACCGGTTGGCGTGATCATTGAGTCGCGGCTCGATAAAGGGCGCGGCGCGGTTGCCACCGTTCTCATTAAAAATGGGACGCTTAAACAGGGTGATGTCTTTACCTGCGGCAGTACCTGGGGCAAGGTCAGGGCGCTCCTGACCGATACCGGGGCCAGGCTCGAAAAGGCCGGACCGTCAATGCCGGTCGAAGTCCTCGGTTTTATGGATGTGCCAACCTCCGGTGACCTGTTCCAGGTGATGGCGTCAGAAAAAGAGGCGCGCCAGCAAGCGGAGCAGAGAAAAGAGCAGCAGAGTAAAATTCTAAGGGGTAAGGTAGTTTCCTTAGAAGACTTCTCCAAGGAGATCAAAGAAGGGCAAAATCTTGACCTTAACCTGCTGGTCAAAGCGGATGTTCAAGGCTCGCTTGATGCCATTATTAAATCGCTGGTTGATATGAAGGTCGGCAATATCGGTGTCCATATCATCCATTCAGGCGTCGGGTCGATCAATGAATCTGATGTCATGCTGGCTATGGCCTCGAAAGCGATCATTGTCGGCTTCAACGCTAATTTTGACGGCAGCGCCCAGAACTTGAGCTCGGCCGAAGGGGTCGAGGTCAGGCAATACAATATTATTTACAAACTGATTGACGACGTCAAACTGGCGATGGAAGGCCTGCTCGAGCCGGAATATGAGGAAGTGGTTGTCGGCCACGCCGAAGTGCGCAACCTGTTCAGCTTTTCCAAGATCGGGACGATCGCCGGTTGTTTTGTCACTGACGGCAAGATGATCCGCGGCTTGCAGATGCGGATCTTCCGGGACAAAGCCAAGGTTTACGAGGGGAAGATGGAGTCGCTCAAGCGCTTTAAGGAAGATGTTAAAACGGTCGAGTCTAATTTTGAATGCGGTATCAACATCCCCGGTTACACCGATTTCAAGGTCGGCGATATTATCGAAGTATTTGAGGTGAGAGAAAAATCCCGGAAATGACCACGAGGCAAGAACGGGTTGAAGAATTGATCCGTCAGCGAGTCAGCCAGATCCTGCACGAGAAAGTATCTGACCCCCGCATCGGTTTTGTCAGCATTACCAGGGTAAAAGTTTCCCCCGACCTCGCGGACGCCAATATCCACGTCAGCATCCTGGGTGACGAAAAACAGAAGAACGATTCGATGCAGGGCCTCCATTCGGCCACTAGTTTTATCCGCGGCGAGCTGGGCCACGACCTGGAGCTCCGCCTGACCCCCAAACTCAATTTTATCCGTGACGATTCGCTGGAAAAAGGAAGCCGGGTGCTTAGCATCATGAACCGGCTGGAAAAGAAAGATGAAAGCGGAATTAGAAAAAATAAAAGAGCTGTTAAAAAGCGCTAAGAGCGCGGTCATTGCCGCCCATATCGACCCGGACGGCGACACGATCGGCTCGATGCTGGCGCTTGGCATGATGCTGGAACAGAAGGGGCTCAGCATAACGCTGTATTGCGCCGACCAGAATCCCAAGATCTACAAGTTCCTCCCCACTGCTGACCGGATAAAGCATGAACTGCCGGCCGGAGCGCATTACGACCTGGGCTTTGCCGTTGACGCCTCCGATGCCTCCCGGATCGGCAGCCGGATCGACCTGAAAAAAACGGCCGGCGCGGTCATTAACATTGACCATCATCCGGACAACACCAAATATGGCGATGTTAACTATGTTGCCAGGGTCTCGTCGGTCGCGGAATTGATCTTTGACCTTGGCAAATACCTGAAGATAAAAATGGATAAAAATATCGCCGATTGTCTTTACACCGCCATGATCACCGATACCGGCAATTTCCGTTACGAGAACACGAACGTGAAAACGTTCATGATCGCGGCGGAGCTTTTAAAGGCCGGGGTCAATACGCACGAACTGACGACCCGGATCTACGACAATAAATCTATCCCCTCGATCAAGATCTCGGCGCGCGCCCTAGCCAACATCAAATTTACGCCTGACCACAAGATCGCCTGGACGGCGGTGACCGACGATATGATGCGCGAGACCAAAGCGGAAGGCGAGGACCTGATCGGGATCGTTGACAAGCTGCGCTCGATCGAAGGGGTGGAAGTGGCGATCTTTTTCCGGGAAAAAGGGAACGAGACCAAGATCAATTTCCGCTCCAAGGACAGGATCAATGTTTCGGAGATCGCCCGGCGCTTTGGCGGCGGCGGACACATCAAGGCAGCAGGCGCGGTCGTCAAAGGGGAGCTGGCCAAGATCGAGGACGCGGTCGTGGCGGAAGCGATCAAGTACCTGAAAGCTTCTGCCTACCTGGTGTAAATCATGGACGGAATAATCATTGTTAATAAGCCCAAGGGTTGGACCTCTTTTGACGTTGTCGCCAAGATCCGCAACCTGATCGGCGGGGGTAAGGTTGGCCATTCCGGCACGCTCGACCCGATGGCGACCGGTGTCCTCCCCATCTTCCTCGGCAAGGCGACCAAATATATCCAGTACTTTCTTAATGGCGATAAGGGATATGAGGCGGAGATGCTTTTGGGGGTTAAAACTGATACTGGCGATGCGGAAGGAAAAGTTATCGCAAACAAGGATTTTCCGGATGGCCCTCACCCAGATCCTCGTAAAACAATAATTAGTGCCGAATGCCCTCTCCCTATGGGAGAGGGGTTGGTCGATAAACAAATGGATTTCGAAAAACTGGTGAGGGCGGTGTTTGAAAAATACAAAGGAACCATAATGCAGACCCCGCCGATGTATTCGGCGGTCAAGGTTAATGGGCAGAAACTTTATGAACTGGCGCGCAAAGGGATCGAGATCAAGCGGGAAGCACGGAAGATAACCATTCACTCGTTACGCGTTACCCGTTACTCGTTACCAAGCGTCAGCTTTGAGGTGATCTGCTCCAAGGGCACCTACATCCGCCAGCTGGCGGTCGATATAGGTGACGAATTGGGGTGTGGGGCGCACCTGACAAAGCTCAAGCGAACTTACGCCCATCCGTTCCATATTTCGCAGGCGATCGACCTGGACGTAATCATCACCATGGCGAAAGCCGGCATTTTAGCGTCGGTAGTCTTGTCGCCCGAAGAGCTGATAATTGAGATGGCAAAGGCGGTCGCATGAGTAAGGCGGAAGCGGAGAAGAAGATAGAGAAACTGCGGCAGGAGATTCGGCACCACGATCATCTCTACTATGTCCTGGATAAACCGGCGATCGCTGACCGGGAGTACGACAAACTCTTCCGCGAGCTTAAGGAATTAGAATCACAATACCCCGAACTCATAACTCCGAACTCACCCACTCAACGAGTCGGTGGAGAGCCTCTTAAATCTTTCAAAACCGTTACCCACAAGACACCGCTCCTTTCATTGGACAACTTAATGGATGAAGATGAGCTTTTGGCTTTTGATAAGCGGGTAAGAGAGGGCTTGGGTGTGGATAAAGTTGAGTATGTTTGTGAACTTAAAATGGACGGGTTGGCTGTCTCTTTGGTTTACAAGAACGGGAAGTTTGTCCAGGGGTCGACTCGCGGCGACGGGATCCATGGGGAAGATATAACAATTAATTTAAAGACCATTAAAGCTATTCCCCTGGTCCTGAAAGACGAAGTTGACCTGGAGGCGCGCGGTGAGGTTTATCTCCCATACGATCATTTCATCAAGCTTAACGAAGAGAGGCAGGAGAAGGATGAGGCGATTTTTGCCAACCCGCGCAATGCCGCCGCCGGCTCGCTCCGCCAGCTTGACCCGAAAGTGACTGCCGGCCGGCCGCTTAGTATTTTTCTCTATTACGGCTCGATCGAAGAGAAAGTCAAGACCCATTACGAAGTCCTGCAGTATCTTAAAGAACAAGGTTTTAAGACCAATCCGAACACCAGGATTTGCGAGGGGATCAGCGAAGTTCAGAAATATATCAAGGAATGGGATGAGAAGCGCGAAAAGCTCCCTTACGATATTGACGGGATCGTCATTAAGGTCAATAAACTCCATGACCAGCAGAAGCTTGGGTTTACCGCCCGGGCGCCGCGCTGGGCGGCCGCATATAAGTATCCGCCGATGCAGTCGGAGACGATCGTCGAAGATATCCAGGTCCAGGTCGGCCGGACCGGGGCGATCACGCCGGTCGCTCATCTAAAGCCGGTCCATCTGGCCGGAGTTGTTGTTAAACGTGCGACTCTGCATAATGAAGATGAGATCAGGCGGAAAGGGATCAAGATCAAGGACCACGTGAAGGTACAGAGGGCTGGCGAAGTCATTCCTGAAGTAGTCGAAGTGGTCAAGAGCAAGCGGACTGGCCACGAGAAAGATTTCCACATGCCAAAAGAGTGCCCGATTTGCGGTAGTAAGATCTACAAGCCGGAAGGCGAAGCGATCGCCCGCTGTATCAACTTTGCCTGCCCGGCACAGGTGATGGGGCGGATCATCCATTTTACGACCCGCGAGGCGATGGATATGGAGCATGTCGGCCCGGCACTGGTCGCCCAATTGGTCGAAAAGGGTTATGTTAAAGACGCGGCCGACCTTTATTCTCTTACTAAGGAAGACATCATGAAGCTGGAGCGGATGGCCGATAAGTCGGCGCAAAATGTCATCGATTCAATCAAGGCGAGCCTGGATAGGCCATTTGATCGCTTAATTTATGCTTTAGGTATCCGGATGATTGGCCGGCGGACGGCGCAGTTATTGGCCGATAACTATTCAAACATTGATGAGCTGGCGAAAGCTTCGGAGGCCGACCTTTCTCAAATCCACGAGATCGGGCCGAAGGTCGCCGAGGCGGTAGCATTCTTCTTTAAACAGAAGGGGAATCAGAGGTTGATAGAGAAGTTGAGGGAAGCGGGAGTTAGGGTCAAGGGACAAGGGGCAAGGGGCAAGGGCCCATTGACTGGCAAAACTTTTGTTTTCACCGGAGGGCTGACTAATTACACCCGGCCGGCCGCTGAAGAGCTGGTCAGGAAGCTTGGCGGGCGGGCCAGCTCGTCTGTTTCCAAAGAGACCAGCTATGTTGTTGCCGGGACGGATCCGGGGTCGAAATACGATAAGGCTAAGAAGTTGGGGGTTGAGATATTAACGGAAGGTGAATTTCAATCTCTTATTCATAAACATAAATGACAATGGTCAAAGAAGAAATAGGCGTAAATGAAAAGTAAAAGATTATATCTTCAATATGCAGATCGATCCGTTGAAGCCATGAAATCAGCGATTGATTGTTTTAATCGTATTCGCGATCAATACAAGTATGAGACGACACTGATACTGCTTACAAATGGGTGGGATAGTATTGGGAAAGCGTTTCTAATAAAATCAAAAAAGCCAATTAAAACTCAAACCGGAGCATATTCTGCTGAAAAAGTTATGTACAAACTAATGGAACTGAAAGTTCTTGATGAAATTCAATTTAGCCACATTCAGCAAGTCATTTCTTTGAGAAATGAGGCGTGCCATTCACTTTTACCTCAAATTCAAGCCGAAATATTATTTCATTTATTCTTTTTCACTTGCAAATTCTACAAGGACTTTCTAACAAAATATTTTCCTCAATATCTAAAAGAAATTGAAGGAAACTTTTTGTCCATAAGTTTTAAGGACATGACCACCTATGCGGATAAGGTGCAAAAGCTGATTGGTAGATATCGGAAAAGCAAACAGGACGAAAAAAGACTTATTTGGCTTCTTGAGAGGGGGGTAAGATTTGATGGTTTGTCATATATTTCACAAAATAAATTTGAAATGGAAATCAAACGTTTGCGTCATAAGAAAATATTGCCATATCTTAGACTTAGCGAATTTCTTAGAAATACGGATATGGTAAAAGTTATTCCTGTTCAGGCACCAAAAGGGATGACAGCCGATGTTATTCTTCGAAAAGGCTCAAAGGATTTATCATTGCCAGTGGTTGTTAAAAAGACTGAAATGGAAGAGGATTACCCGTATTTGACAGGAGAATTGGCTGAAAAACTCGGCAAGAAAGTAAATTATGTATCAAAGACAATTTCAAATTTGGGGATGAAAGATAATCCTGAATTTCATCAACAGATTAGATCAAGCAAGAATAGTAAAGTGCAGAGATACTCCGATTCAGCACTAAGCCATTTAAAAGAGTATTATCTGAAACATCCTGATTATTGGCCATTTAATAAATCAAAATAATGGATTCTCTGATTTAAAATAGTCGTATCGGATATTATAGGAGGGGAAAATGGAAACGAGCTTTGCAAATATTAAGTTTGGGAGTGTTTGGGATGTTGTAATAATTGCCTTAATATTTGCTTTATCGCAAATTATAGTTATTGTTGTAAGGAGAATAATCGAGCATCGATTATCTCATGAGCCTACTCGTGAAGATAAGATTACCAACGAAATATTCGATAAAATCCATTGGAAAAATGCAGATTATTTGAATGAAAACTATACAAAACTAAAAATTGCCGAGTATAATCTAGTAAGGGAATCTTTAAGGAAGCCTTATTCGAAAATTAAAACAGAAATTAAACAGGGAATTATCGGTGATAAGTAGATGTCATTATATTATTTATAAACATGCGTGATACAAAGAATGTCATCAAACTGATCAATAACCTGAGCGAGAAGCGGAGCGCGCGGCGCAAAGAAGGGCTCTTCGTGATCGAGGGGCTGCATCTGATCGAGGAGGCGGGGAAGAAGGTCAAGTTCGCGGTCTATAGCGAAAACCTGCCGATCGTCCAAAAACTCGAAGAGCAGGGGACCGGATGTTATAAAGTTTCCCGCAAACAACTGGAAGAGATATCGGGGGTTGAGACACCGCAAGGGATCATCGGCGTTGCCCGGCAGTTTGATTATTCTATGCGTGACCTGTTTAAGGGGGATAAAACTCTAATTGTTTACTGCCTCGGTGTCCAGGACCCGGGTAATCTTGGGACGATCATCCGCTCAGCCGACGCTTTTGGCGCTTCGGGGGTGATCATCTCCAAAGGGACGGTCGACCTTTATAATCCCAAAGTCGTCCGCTCAACGATGGGTTCGATCTTCCACCTGCCGATCATTACCAGGGAAAATGATGTGGAAACAATTGAACATCTAAAGAAAGAGAACGTTAAAGTCGTCGCGTCAGTTTTGGGAACCGATATGCGGCTTGACGAAGTTGCTCTGGCCGGGCCGGTCGCTTTCCTGGTCGGGAATGAGGGAGCGGGACTTAGCGAAGAAGTTGTTGGTTTAGCTGATGCCAAAGTTAATATCCCGATGTTAGGGAAAGCTGAATCGCTTAACGTTGGGATAGCGGCATCGATAATGCTTTACGAAAGAGGTGGCTTTTTTGTTATATTGTGAAATAGGGGATAAGACATTCCGAGATCCGCTCGACCTAATTAGGACCAACAAGCTGTCGGAAGTGGCGGATTGTTTTGACCGGCTTGAAGCCGCCTCCCAACACGGTTTTTACCTGGCCGGTTTTCTCTCTTACGAGGCCGGTTCCGCTTTTGAACCTCTGCTCCAAAAGAAAGACGAGTTTGATTTCCCACTACTAAGCTTTGGTGTTTACAAGAAACCGCAAAAAGTAACCCAGAATTCCCCACACTTAAGTATGGGGAATAACTATTTAAATTATGAAAAGAACGAATGGAATCTCACTAAAGATGCTTATTATAATAAAATTAAAAAAATACATGGGTATATTGCCGCCGGCGATACTTACCAGATAACCTTTTGTGCGAAACAAAAGTTCAACTATTCCGGCAGCCCTTACCTGCTATATCAAAACTTATTAAGCTACCAGGCTGTCCCATATCCGGCCTTTATCTCCCACGACGATCTCTTCATCCTCTCCCTTTCGCCGGAAATGTTCCTTCACAAAAAAGGGGGAACGATCACCACCAAGCCGATGAAAGGGACGCTGCTGCGCGATGGCCGAGTGTTCAACGATCTTTTTGGCCGCTGGCAGCTCCATTACGATCCCAAGAACCGGGCGGAGAACATCATGATCACCGATCTTTTGCGCAATGACCTTGGCCGGATCTGCCATTACGGTTCGGTCAGGACACTTAGACTTTATGAAGTAGCCAAATACCGGACCGTCTACCAAATGACTTCAACTGTACAAGGGGAATTAAAAGACCAGAAAATAAAATACTACGATATATTTAAAGCCTTATTCCCTTCCGGCTCAGTGACCGGTGCCCCCAAGATTAGGGCGATGCAGATCATCAGAGAGCTGGAACCGGAAGAGCGGCGGATATATACCGGCGCAATTGGTTATATTACGCCGGAGCGAGAAATGTTTTTTAACATCCCCATTAGGACGCTTTTGCTCAGGGAAAGACAGGGAAGTCAGGGAGGAGAAGGGAGGAGCAGGGATGGAGAGATGGGAGTTGGCGGCGGGATTACCTGGTATTCAACGCCAGAGGGCGAGTATGAGGAATGTTTGGTCAAATCGCGTTTCCTGGATATGATATAATATAACGGACATGTCCGAGGAGAAGATCAAAGCGATAAAAGACGAAGCCTTGCGGGTGATCCAGGCGGCCCAGACGACCGCCTCGCTCGAAGAAGCACGCGTCCGCTTCACCGGCAAAAAGAGCGACCTGCAGGCGATCCTCTCTTCACTCGGCACTCTTGCCACTGAAGAACGCCCCCGTGTCGGCATGCTGATCAATGAGGCCAAGGTGGCGATCGACCAAGCCCTCCGCGATAAAAAAGTCCTCTTGCTGCGGTCGGAACAGTC
>JAQVPA010000020.1 GCA_028702315.1 Candidatus Margulisiibacteriota bacterium | reverse complement strand
GGGCGGGTTAAATCTAAAGTCTTCATCGCGACGATAAAACCCATTCCCTCTTTGCCAAGAATTTGGCTCTTGTGAATTTTACAATCCTGGAAAACCAGCTCGCGGGTAGCTGAACAGCGGATCCCCATCTTGTTCTCTTTCTTGCCGAAAGTGAAACCGGGGGTTCCTTTTTCCACAATAAAAGCGGTGGCGCCGCGCGGCCCTTTGGTCTTATCGGTCATGGCGATCAGCGAATAGGTCTCCGCTTCGCCGCCATTAGTGATCCACTGCTTGGTCCCATTAATAATGTAATAGTCGCCCTCTTTTTTGGCGGTCGTTTCGACCCCGGCGGCGTCGGAACCGGCATTAGCTTCGGTCAGCCCGAAAGCGGCCAGTTTTTTCCCGGCCGCGATCGGCGGCATATATTTCTTCTTCTGTTCGTCAGTGCCATAAAGGAGGATTGGGGTTGAACCGAGGGCCGAAGCGGCAAAAGTGACGCCAACGCCGCCACAAATCCGGGAGATCTGTTCGGTCGCGAGGCAGAAATTGAAGACGCTCTGGCCCATGCCGCCGAGCTCTTCAGGAATATAGAGCCCGCAGAGGTCAGCTTCAGAGAAAGCCTTCATCGCTTCCCAGGGGAATTCACCCGTTTCGTCCCATTCCGCTCGCTTCGGCAGAGCTTTTTCCAGCGCCACCTTTCTCGCGAGATCGCGGATCATCTGTTGTTCTTCGGTCAGTAAATAATCGAGCATATTAAATTTGCCTCCATTTCAATAACTAGAAATCACCTGAAATTTTTCCAGAACATTACCGACAACATATTGTAGCAAAAATTTGAGGTTTGGTAAACAGTTCTAAAGGCGAATCAAAGCAGGGAGGACGAATAAATGGGTATCCGCACAGTTTCTGTTGCCGCGAAGATTAAATTGTTAGCGCAGACAGTAAAATTAAAAAAAGAGACGTTTAGTGCCGCAATTAAAAGGACGAGAATACTTCATAATCTTGGCGTGACCGAATCAAACATTGATTGGATGATCAATAAGTTGGTCCCCAAACGAGGGACAGAGGCGTTGTTGCTCGACAATTCAGGCTTTATTAAAGCCTTAGGAGAAGAAGGGTTAAAACGCAGGCTGGGGGAAGAATTTTCGAGAACCGACCGGCAAAACCTGGAAGCAAGGGAGCCCCGGATAATTATGCCGGGCGATGAAATTGAGTTAAGAGACAGCGATAAGATTCCAGCAATAAAAGACATAACATTTAGCTACCCGAGGAATTTAGCTCTTTTTAATAGAAAGCACATTACCGATATCATTAAATTTATTTTGGAAACAAAAGAGTCCTTTGCCCTTCAGAGCATAAGCTGTTTCAATGATTATTGCCAAACAAAACAAACGTCAGACAATAAGGCAGAGTTGATGATCCGTCTTAACGGAAATCGAAAGGAAAACCACTTCAATAACTTTAGAATTGAAGTGTTTTATTTTAATAGCGAAATAAGCGAAAAGTGTACAATAGCCAAAGGGACTATAGCCCTCGGGGTTTAATCCTGGTTACCAGCGGATAATATTCGCCCCGTAGGTCAAACCCGCGCCGAAGCCGGAGAGAACAAGCAGATCGCCTGATTTTATTTTCCCCTCACGATAAGCCTCATCCAACGCTATCGGGACAGAAGCAGCCGAAGTATTGCCATATTTTTGCAGATTAACAAAAACTTTTTCTTTGGAAATCCCCAACTTCTTGGAAACGTGATCAATTATTCTAATGTTTGCCTGGTGAGGGATAAAGAGATCAATGTCGCCGATCTCTTTGCCCGCCAGCTTGATAATGTCCTTGATCGATGTTTCGAGCGCCCGGACAGCGAATTTAAAGACCTCTTTCCCGTTCATCTTAATAAACCGGCCGTTCTTTTCTTCCGGGTCGCGCGAGCCGCCGCCCGGCATGGTAAGCGTGTTGCCCAAATTCCCTTCCGCCCTGATCAAACTGGCTAAAACGCCTTCATTTTTATCCGTTGTTTCGAGAACAACCGCTCCGGCGCCATCGCCAAACAGGATGCAAGTGCCGCGATCGGTCCAGTCAAGATACTTAGTTAAAGTGTCTGCGCCGACCAACAGGATTTTCTTGTATTTGCCGCTTTCGATAAAGCTCGCGGCGGTCGTCAAGCCGAAGTTAAAACCCGAGCAGGCGGCCGAGAGGTCGAAGGCGGCCGCGTTTTTGGCGTTTAATTTATCTTGAATAATGCAGGCGGTGGAAGGGAAGAGCATGTCGGGTGAGCAGGTGCAAACAAGAATTAATTCGATTTCTTCCGGCGAGACCTTGGCTTTGGCCAAAGCTTTTTCGGCGGCGACCACGCCAAGATCGGAAGTGGCGGTTGCCGCGTCAGAAACCCGTCTTTCCTGGATGCCGGTTCTTTCCCTGATCCATTCGTCATTGGTGTCGACAAGCTTGGAAAGGTCGTCATTGGTTACGATCTTAGGAGGGAGACAGGAGCCGGTTCCGATGATCTTGGCTCTAAGCATGGCTTTCCACCTTGGTAATGCAGCCGACCAGGTCTTCCTTGGCCGCTTCGTAAGTAACACGGATCGCGTTCTTGAACGCCTTGGCCTTGGCCCGGCCGTGAGCTTTGAAAACGACACCATTGATGCCGAGCATCGGCGCGCCGCCGGCCTCGTCATAATCAACACTCTTTTTAATGTTGCCGAGCGCCGGTAACAATAAAAAGGCGGCGAATTTGGTGATCAGGTTCTTGGCCAACTCTTTCTTTAAAAGGTTGATCGTAAAGGAGCTGATCGACTCACCGAACTTGAGGATCAAGTTACCGACAAAGCCGTCACAGACGATGACGTTAACTTTTCCGTCGAGGATCTCCTTGGCTTCCACATTGCCGATAAAATTGATCTTGGCTTCTTTCAAGAGCGGCCAGCTTTCAATGACCAGCTGGTTTCCTTTTTCTTTCTCTTCGCCGATATTGAGCAGCCCAACTTTTGGGTTTTGGATATGCATGACATGTTCGGAATACTGCGAGCCCATTTCGGCAAATTGCTGAAGATGTTTTGGCTTGCAATCGACGTTCGCCCCCATATCGAGCAGAAGGATTGGGCCGTGGGGGGTAGGGAAGATCGTGGCGATTGCCGGGCGTTCGACGCCGGGGATCCGGCCGAGGCCGAAAAGAGCGGAAGCCATTAAGGCGCCGGTGTTGCCGGCCGAAACGATCGCATCAGCCGCTTTCCCTTTAACTAATGAAACAGCGACGTTAAGCGAGGAATCTTTTTTTTGCTTGACCGCCTGGACCGGGGATTCATCATTGCCGATGATTTCGGCGGCGTGGACGACCGAGATCGCCCCTTTCTTGCGGTAGCGAGCCAGTTCACGCTCGATCCTTGGCTTGTCGCCGACCAGAATCAGGCTGACCGGGAACTCATTTGAGGCTAGAACTGCGCCTTTGACGGTCTCTGCCGGAGCAAAGTCGCCGCCCATGGCGTCTACGGCAATTCGGATCACTCTTTGTTACCTTTTGTTCCTTTTTTGCTCTTTTTATCTTTGAGCTTGATGACCTGCCGCCCTTCATAGGTCCCGCAGGTGGGGCAGGCTTGGTGTGGCATTGTTGGTGCGCCGCATTGCGGGCACTTGCTAACGTTTAATCCTTTCAACCGATAATTAGAAAACCGTCTTTTTCCTTGTCTGATATTTGAGTGTCGCTTTTTTGGTACTGGCATTTTTTTCTCTCCTTTTAACTGATTTTACTCTGGTCCGGAGCATCCTTTGCTGCAAAGCGGCTTGAGCGGCAACGCCAGCAGCAAGTTTTGCCTGATTATCTCACCCAGGTCGAGCGTGTTATCCGCGCCGATCGGGTAGACAAAATCTTCTTCTTTAAGCTCTATTCCCTTTCCTCTTCTGGCTTCTGAGGGAGGGGGCGCTTTCGAATACTCTTCAGAAACTTCAATTGAGATCGGGTACTCGATCTTTTTCAGGCACCGGGAGCATTCGAGCTCGGCGACAGCCTGCAATGTCCCGTCCAGCAGGACGGACTCCCCGGTATTGACCAGGTGGAGCTTAACGCTGACCGGCTTGGTCAAGACCAGCCCGTCTTCCGGAAAACTGACCCGCTCTTCTTCGTCTATGTCAGCTTCTTCCCCAATTTTGCGCAGCAGTTCCGTCAGGTCAATACGCACAACAAGCATTATTATAGCAAAACTTTAGCGGCGATGCAAAGTCACTTTGCCCGCGGATGCGACTCGTCGTAGACCTTTTTGAGGCGTTCTTTGGTAATGTGGGTATAAACCTGGGTAGTGGAGAGCGAAACATGGCCGAGTAGCTCTTGGACCATCCGCAGGTCGGCCCCGCCCTCTAATAAATGGGAAGCGAACGAATGTCTTAATGTGTGGGGCGTGACTTTTTTCTGGATCCCGGCTTTTCTGGCGTAGAAATTTATCATTCTTTCGATCTGGCGGGGTGACAGTCTGGTCCCGCGGCGGCCAAGAAAGAGGCTATTATTCTTTTTGCCGCTTAACAGGGCGGGCCGGCCATTTTTAAGGTATTCTTGGATCGCCTTCCTGGCATGAGAGCCAAAAAGGACGATCCGCTCTTTTTCCCCTTTACCCAAAACCCGCAATTCCCCCTCGTCAAAATCAACATCCCCGGCATTTATCCTGGCGACTTCGATCACCCGGATCCCCGTGCCGTAAACAATCTCCATGATTGCCCGGTCGCGCAGGCCAAGCGGGTTTTTTGTGTCCGGCGCTTCGAGCAGTGATTTCATCTCTTCAGGATAGAGGAAATTGGGCAATTTTTTGGGCAGCTTTGGCGTAAGCAGATTCTGAAAAGGATTAGTTTTTCCCAGCTTTTCACGAACCAGGAAGCGGAAGAAGGAACGGGCGGCCGACAGCTTACGGGCGATCGAGCGGCGCGAATAGTGTTTTTTCTCCAGTTCGAGCAGGTATTCCCTGGCGGCGATCCGATCAACCGTCTTATTATTAATGAAACTGGAAAGAAAACCGAGGTCTCGTTTGTAACTGCTTGTTGTGTGAGGAGAAAAATGACGCTCGTTCCGCAAATAATTTACAAATTTCTGGATGTTCTCTTCATTCGTCATTTATCAAGAGAGCCCGTATTGGGCGCGCTTATCAGCAGTTAGGGGTGAATATTTCCCTTTCTCTTTGATCCAACTATCTTTTTTCTCGACCGGGCGGGTATCGAGGTGGACGGCGTTCTCCTCGGGATAAAAACCGAGCCCGTTAACCCCCGGCAGGGTTTCCACATATTTAAATAACTCCGCGCCGGAGACGCCGTCGAGCGCGATGTTAACGGCTTTCCCTTTGGAATGATACGAAAGTTTATCGCGGTTCAGTTTTTCCGTATAAGCTTCACAGTAAAAGGCGGCGAGTATCTTGGGCCGCTTTTTGAAATGCACGGCGATATCCTCGAGCAGGCCGACCAGGCCCAGGTGAATGCGGTATTCCCCCCTGCAAACCGGGCACTTGCAGGCAAAATCTTTGTGATTAAAGTTCTCGCTTAAGTTTCCCATGATTTATATTATATCATTAATGGCTCTGCCTTGACATACCGGCTGGAATGTTGTACTCTTACTGTTGACCGCTAAATATTGTCCCGAGCATTCATTAAGAAGTACCCAGTCCGCTCGTTATGAGGGAGGAGAAAAAAGATGAAAAAGCGCCACTTGTTCACTTCAGAGTCTGTGACCGAAGGACACCCCGATAAAGTCTGCGACCAGATCTCCGATTCTATTCTTGACGCGATCATGGTACAAGACCCGCACGGTCGCGTGGCGGTCGAAGCGCTGGTTACCAACGGGACCTGCGTGGTGGCCGGCGAGGTGACGACCGGCTGTTATGTCGAGATCCCACAGGTCGTCAGGAACACAATAAAAGAGATCGGCTACACCCGGGCCAAATACGGGTTTGATTATGAAACCTGCGGCGTTTTGGTAGTGATCCAGGGCCAATCAAAGGATATTGCCCGCGGCGTTGACAAGGCGCTCGAGATCCGCGGCGGCGAAGTTATCAAAGAAGATTTAGAGGGACTGGGGGCGGGGGACCAGGGACTGATGTTTGGCTTTGCTTGCGATGAAACCCCAGAACTGATGCCGCTGCCGATCGCGCTTTCCCATCGTTTGGCGCAAAAATTAGCGGAAGTCCGCAAAACCGGAGAACTTTCCTATCTCCGGCCGGATGGCAAGTCGCAAGTCACGATCGAATACGAAAATGATAAACCGGCCCGGATCCACACGGTCCTGATCGCTGCCCAGCACGCGCCGGAAGTAGATGCCAATAAGATGAAAGAAGAAATTATTGAAAGAGTGATCCTCCCGATCCTGCCGGAAGATTTAGTTGATGACAAGATCAAGTATTATGTAAACCCGACCGGCCGGTTTGTGATTGGCGGGCCGCAGGGGGATACTGGGGTGACTGGCCGAAAAATTATCGTCGATACCTACGGCGGTTATTCCCGCCATGGCGGCGGCGCTTTCTCCGGCAAAGACCCAACCAAGGTAGACCGCTCCGGTGCTTATGCGGCTCGTTGGGTGGCAAAAAATGTTGTGGCGGCGGGCTTGGCTTCGAAGTGTGAAGTGCAGTTGGCTTACGCGATCGGCATTGCCCGGCCGCTATCGGTCATGGTTGATACTTTTGGCACTGGGGAGATCCCCGACGCCAAGATCGGCCAGCTGATCGAAGATAATTTTGACCTGCGGCCCGGGATGATCATCAAGCATTTGAACCTTCGCCGGCCGCTTTATAAACAGGTTGCCGCTTACGGACATTTTGGCCGGCCCGATCTCGATCTCCCCTGGGAAAAAACGGACAAGGCAGCTGAACTGAAGAAAAAGGCGAGCCGGCTATAATCAGTCGACGGTAAAACGCTGGCCGAAAAGCGCTTTATTGCCAGTTGTGTAGTCTTCCCAGACCACCACGAAAGCATTCTGTTTAGGCAGGGCCAGCAGCTTGGGCGACCGGGCGCCGTCAGTTGTTTTGATTATTTCCCCTCCCTCAGACCACAGGCGTTTGCCGTTGGCATCGATCCGCTGTAGATAAACTTCGTATTGTTTGCCGGAACGATAATCTTCCCAGGCAAGGACGGCGCTGTTGCTTAAGGGGGCGATTTGCGGAGCATATTGGGTCAGCGGAGCGGAAGTAACTGCGATCCCTTCGCTCCCCCAGACCAGTTTACCTTGCAGGGAAACAGCAGCGGAAAATAGATCCCAGTTTCCATACCGATAGTCTTCCCAAACGAAAAGTTCTTTACCGGGCAGGGAGCAGAGCGCGGGATTTTGTTGTGTCCGGGCAGACTGGCTGACAGGAATCCCATCGGTCAACCACAACGTGCCGCCGTCTTTGCCGAGACGTTGAGCATAAATGTCGTAGCTGCCTCCCCCCTTGTCGGTCCAGGCAATGATCACCCCCCCCTCGCTATCAACCGCAATTCTGGGCATCCTTTGGATATCAGGCGCGCCACAAACTAGCACCCCTTCTTCTTTCCACACTGCTTTGCCGGTGCCGTTAAGGCTTTGGGCGTAAATATCCGGGTTACGGTCGCCGCGCCGATAATCGGTCCAAGTAGCAACGACTTTGCCGGCTTCAAGCTTAACAAGAGCAGCGTCGGCCTGGTCCCCGTTCTCGCGGCAGACGGGCAGGCCATTCCGCCCCCACAAAAGCTCCCCGCTGCCGGAAATACGTTGACCATAAAGGTCTTTAAGGCTTAAGGGATCGCGTTCCTCTTCCCAAATAACGATTACCCCGCCGCTCTCATCGGGGACCATGACCGGATTGGCCTGTTTTGAATTGAGCGAAGTGAGAGCAATGCTCCCTTTTTCCCAGGCCCTTTTGCCGGCTGAAGTGACTCGTTGACAAAATATTTTTTTACCGCTTGAACTGCGCTGATCTTCCCAGCAGATGATCGCGCCGCCGGCGCCGTCGGTCACAACCTGGGGGTTGGTCTGGTCAGCTTTGATCTTGGCGATGACTAGGCCGTTCCTCCCCCACATTAAAGCGCCGGCTTTATTAACTTTTTGGGCAAAAATATTTAGATAACCAAACCGGGCGTCTTCGAATACAATTATGGTTTCACCCAGGTCATTGCCGACCAGTTTAGCGTTTTGGTGGATGACCGCTCCCGGCGTATTACATAAAACTAAGCCGGCTGGATCCCAGCTGGGAACACCGGCGGACGAGATGTTTTGCAAGAAGAGGTCAAAATTACCCTGACGGCGATCTTGCCAGACAACAATTATCCCCTTGTTTTCCGTTGGCGCGACCGAAACTTTTTCTTGGCCCTTACCGGCCGGGCAAACAGCCAATCCTCCTTCGGACCAGAGAGCGGTACCGGCGCTGTTGATTTTCTGGGCAAAGATCAGTGACGTTCCCTTACGGAAATCCTGGAAGACAACTACCCATTCGTTACCCGGCAAGCCGACGATTTCCGGATATTCCTGGTTGCCGCTCCCGGCGGCCAGCGGCCGGCCATTCTCGCCCCACATTATTTTCCCCGCCCCATTCAACCGCTGGGCGAAAATCGCGGTCTCTTCCTCGCGGTTGTCGGTCCAGACGAGCACCGCCCCGCCTAATCCGTCGGGCGCTAGCTTAGGGCTCGATTGGGAGAATGGGGCGGTCGTGACTGCCACGCCATCGCTGTCCCAGAGCGGCTTGCCGTCAAGATCGATCTTTTGGGCATAAACATTGACATCCCCAGACCGGGAATCGTTCCAGGCAATGATCGCCCATTTATCGACGGATAAAATAACTGGCCTTTCCTGGTTCCCCGGCGCCGCGCAAACCGGAATGCCGTCTTTTTCCCACAGGACCTTGCCGGCTTGATCGACCAGTTGGGCATAGATGTTGTTATCGGCCGCACCGCTGCGCCCGTCGGTCCAAGTTATTATGGCGCGACCAGCGCCAGCCTCGCAAATCTGCGGGTACCATTGAGTGCCGGAGCTGGCGCAGATCGGCACCCCATTTTCTTGCCACAGGACGGTGCCGGCGCTATCAACTCTTTGGGCATAGACATCCTCGCCGCCGGCACTTCGGTAATCATGCCAGGTAATTATCGCTCCACCGGCGCCATCGGTAACAAGTTCGGGCGCGAACTGTCCGGCGGCGGCCCGGCAGATAATTGTCCCAGCGCTCCCCCAAAGTATTTGGCCGCTGACGCCGACATGCTGGGCGTAAATATCAGCGGTCCCTTCATAATACCCCTGCCAAGCGATGATCAAACCGCCGCTGTTATCGGCGATTGCCCGGGGATTGTTTTGGTTCCCATTGATCGAACAGAGCGCGACGCCGCCTTCGCCCCACAACTTCCTGCCCGCGCCATCTATTTTTTGGGCGTAAACCTTGGTTAACCCGGCCCGCCCGTCTTCCCAAACGATAAAATAATTTCCAGCGGCCGAAGGAATGATGCGAGGATTCTGTTGGAGAGTATTACCCGGCGCGTTACAAACTTCTGTCCCGTATGTCCCCCAGGAAGGCCGCGGTGAGCTGACTGCCGGGTTATCTCCGCTTTGGGCAGTGACCAGTGAAACGCAGAAGAATAAAATAAAAGCGAAAAAAATTATCGCTTTTGGTCTCATATTGCGGTTTCGGAAAGTTTCATGGAAATAACCTTGGAAACACCGGGCTCTTCCATGGTAATCCCATAAATGTTGGCGGCGGCGGCCATGGTTCGCTTATTGTGAGTGATCACGATTATTTGGGTGGCGGCAGAAAAATCCTTGAGCATTTCCGTGAAGCGCCCGATGTTCGCCTCATCAAGCGCCGCGTCAACCTCGTCCATAAAACAGAACGGCGACGGCCTGATCTTGAGAAGTGAGAAAAGAATGGCGATCGCGCACAGCGACCTTTCACCGCCGGAAAGAAGGGCCAGCGGCAGCCACTTGCGGCCGGCCGGCCGGACCGAGATCTCAATATCGGCTTCGAGTACGGGGGCGCCGGGAGCCAGCGCGACCTTGGCCTCGCCACCGGCAAAAAGCTTGGCGAAAGTTTCCGAAAAAACTGACGACAGCTGGCTCATGGTCTGGGTAAAGGAATCTTCGGCGCGCTGGTCGAGTTCGATTATCAGATTGCGGAGATTTTCCCGGGCAGCGTTTAGATCGATTAATTGGGCGTCAATAAAAGTCAGCCGCTCTTTGGTCCGTTCAAACTCTTCGATCGCCATCAGGTTGACCGGTTCCAGATCGCGCAAACGTTGTTTGCCGGCTTCGACATCGGCTCTCGTCTTAGCGACATTGGCCACAACGTAAGGTAGGGCATCGAGCTCCTGAACGGTCAAGCTGTAATCAGCGGCTACCTTTTCGGTCAGGCCGAGCATTTCCCCCTCGAGTTTTGCCAGGGCGATTTCCAGCGCATTGGTCGCGTCGCCGGCCGCTTTTTCCGCCGAGCCCTCCCGCCGGACCTTTTCTTCCAGATCGCTGATCCCCAACCGCAGTTTATCGCGTTCCACCTTTAAAACCGACAAGGCCGCGGCCATTTCTGATGGGGCGGCCGGCTTGATAGTGTCCAGTTCACTGCGGTGAGCCTGCAAGCCAAAACGGGCCCGATCCAGTTCTTGTTCGCTTCTTTGATATTCCGACTCGAGCAGCTCCCGTTTTAAATTTATAGTGGCTTCGATCTCTTTCTGTTCCAGCAGCTTTGGGGCATTGTCCCGGCCCAGGGAGCCGCAGATTAGCGAAAGTTGATTGACCAGCTCTCGGGAGTCATGAATGACCGCTTCCAGCTCATTGAGAGAAGACGCCGCGTTGCCTTGAGCCGCTTCGTCCGCCGAAAGGGCCAAGGTCTTTTGCCGGAGCGCATCAAGTTTGGCTTGCAAGTCGGCGCAGAGGTTTTCTTCGCGTTTTATTTCCCCTTCAATGAACCGGCGATTAAGCTCGAGATCTCTTAACCGGTCTTTTTCGCTGTCGAGTTTGACCTGCTGTTCCTCAATCTCGAGCTCGATCTTACGGAGCGAGCCCTTAAGGGTGTCCAGCGTGACTTCATCTTGCTCCTCGGCGGCGACTTTGGCCGCCGCTGCCTGGCGAGCCAAACTTAACTCGCCTTCGAGTTTGGCTTTTTTTTCCAAGAGACCGCCCAGCAATTTTTTACATAAACCCAGTTCAGCTTCCTTAACTCTGGTTTGAGTTTCAACGTATTCGCGCGCCCGGCGAGCTTGCTCTTCAAGCGAAATGAGGTGCTCACCAACTTCGACCTTCAAATCGTTAATCCGGAGGATGTTCTGCTCGGCGGCAATCAGCTTTTTTTCGGCCGATAGTTTGCGGGTCTTATATTTATTTATTCCGGCGGCTTCTTCAAAGACCAGCCGGCGCTCTTCGCCTTTGCTGGAGAGGATCGCGTCAACCTGACCTTGGGTAATGATCGAATAGGTCCCTTCCCCCAGGCCGGTGTCGAGCAGCAAGTCCTTGATATCTTTCAGGCGACAGAGGTTCTTGTTGATAAAAAATTCGCTTTCGCCTTCGCGGAAAGTCCGGCGCTTGATCGCCACTTCAGAAAAAGGGAGAGGGAGCTTGCCGGTGGAGTTGTCAAAAACCAGGGTAATCTCAGCCATTGAAAGGGCTTTTCTTTTATCCGTGCCGGCAAAGATAATATCAGGCAGAGCAGCAACCCTTAAATGGCGGGCGTTGTCTTCGCCCAGCACCCAGCGGGTGGCGTCAAGGATATTGCTTTTACCGCAACCATTGGGGCCGACGACCGCGGTGATCTTAGAATCCTGGCCGAATTCAATCTCGGTGGGATCCGCGAATGTCTTGAAGCCGCGCAGCGCCAAAGATTTTAAAAACATTTTGTTTACATTATGATAGCATATGATAAAATACCTACGCAATGAGAAAATTATCGGCCGGCTTGTTTCTCCTTCTCTTTGCCGCGGCCGCTCTGGCTGACTTGACCGTGGTTTCCCCGGCAGATAAACTCCAGACCTTTGATGAGGTAGTCGACCTTCGAGGCAAGCTTACCCCTTTAGCCGCTGTTTGGGTTGAGAATATCAGTATTCCGGTAAGCGGTGCCGGCGATTTTGCCTGCGGTTTGATCTTGCGGCCGGGTAAAAATTTTATTAATGTCAGGAGCGAGGGAGAAAAAAGATCGTTTAGGCTGCTCCGGCTGGTCACTTACCCGGATATCGAAATTAAATATGACGGGAAAAAGCATTGGGCCAGAAACCAAATTATTTATCTGGCAACATTGGGGGTGATCGAAGGGTCTCCCGATGGTAATTTTTACCCAGGGAACCCGGTCACCAGAGGGGAATTTGCGACCTGGCTGGCCAAGGCCAAAGGGTTGACGGCGATAAAACCGGACAAGGATGTTCTCTTTGATGTCCCCAAAGAGCACTGGCGCGCCCCATACATTAAAGCGACGCTGGAGAAAGGGTATCTGTCAGGGTACGCCAATGGCCTTTTTGGCATTGATGACCCGGTTTCCAGGCGCGAAGCAGCAGTCGTTTCCGTTGCCGTCGAAGGACTGGGAATCATCGACAAGATTACCCCGCTGTTTAGGGATGTCCCCCAAGAAGAAAGAGGCGCCGCCCCGATTTACACCGCCAAAGAAGGGGGACTGGTCATCGGTGTTTCGGAAAAGTTGCCGGTTTTTGACCCTGAACGGGCTTTAACGAGAGCGGAAGCGGCCACCTTGATTTATCGTTTTGGCGATATTCAATCCCTGGTCAGTGACTTGTTAGACTACGGGACGGGTTATACCCAAGCTGATTATTGTCAGATAAATGTCTTGCCTCAAATCAGCAATTTTTCGATCTTGCCGACTGCGGTCAGGGCGGGGGAAACGGCCAAGATCAAGCTGCGCGCCCAAATCGCTTCGAGGGAAGGTTTTGTGCCGATCTCAAAAGTTAAGGCCGACTTGTCAGTGCTGGGCGGCCTACCTGACGCCGAAATGTTCGATGATGGGACCGCCGGTGACGAGACCGCCGGTGATTCTACCTTTTCCTTGAACACCACTTTTGCGCCAAAAGAACTCGGTGAGAAGATCATTAGAATAACCGCGGTTGACCAGATCGGGTGGGAAGGCCGCGCCGCCGCCACATTAGATGTAGTAGAATGAAACGCTTACTCTGCTTTATTTTTGCCTTATTGTTTTCTTGCCAGGCCTTCGCGCTGATCAACGAAACTGGCGTTGATCCGCTTCGACTGGAGATTGGCGCTCGCCCGTTGGGGATGGGCGGTGCGTTTGTCGGGCTAGCTGACGATGTTAATACCGTTCTTTATAACCCGGGTGGCGTTGCTTGGGCAAAAGGCAATTCCCTGACCGTTAAAGATATCGACAACCTGACGGTCGCACACGCTTACCCGACGGGCGATGGGTCTTCACTTGGCCTCGGTTTAGTGCTCTCCAAATTGTCAAATATCCCGCTGGCTGCCGGGACGGCGACTTCGTCGGGCAACACCGTGCTGGTTTCCTACGGAACAAAATTAAACTTTATCCCGGCACTCTATAACCGGGAGCCGTTCCAACGGATCGGCGTTGGCCTCAATGTAAAAGGATTATTCGGCGAAACCTTGCGCCAGACAGGGCAAACCGATCGATCAGCGATGGGATGGGACCTGGACCTGGGAGTGCTCTGGAAAGCGACCGATTGGTGGTCGGCCGGTTTTTCCGCCCAAAATTTTCTGCCGGAAGGAATGTTGGGGGGAGGGATATACCGCTGGGATAACGGGACCAATGAAGCGATCCCCTACACTTTAAAACTGGGCGCCGCGGCTAAGATCATCGGCGATATAAATTCCCCGGTGTTTATGGAGGGGAGGGACCTTGAGGTCGCCGGCGAAGTAGATGTTACGGAAGGGGGCAGTTTGTTGCTTCGCCTCGGCGGTGAATGGGGGATCAACAAGACGTACTTTTTCCGCGCCGGCTTAATGCAGCAACCAAGGGCGGGCTCGGTCATGACCGGTTTTAATCTGGGAGTTGGTTACCGGACGGAAGAATGGGGACTGGACCTGGTCAGCTACCAAGAGCCACTGCGTGACGAACGGAATTTTTATATCTCCGCAATCTATTTTCCCAAAGATTGGATCGTTGTTAGAAAGCTCGACGTGGAAAAACCGGCGGTTTTTCTGGAAGACGCGCTGGAAAAGATCTCTTTGGAAGACAACATCACCACTTACGACGACCGGCTAGAGGTGTTCGGCAAGGTTAAAGCGGGGGTGGAAGTCTACGTTGATGGGCTTCGGGCGGCGATCGCGGACGATAACAGTTTTAAGGTTACGGTCCCCCTCAATTATGAAAAAAACTTGGTCGTGGTAGAAGCCCGGTTTGAAGGAGAGAAAAAAGATTGGAAGTATAAAGTGCTGCGCAAAGCCAAGATCCAGGTGGCGGAAGAGGAGATCGTTAAAACAGAACTGGCCAAAGCGCAAACGGCCGCCGAAAAACAAACTTTAAAGAAAAAAGAAGCCGAGATCGTCCAGAAGAAACAAAAAGTTGAAGAACTGGTGACCCTGGGCGTGATCGAAGTTACTCCAGAATCGGAATTCCGGCTTGATGCCAGCATAACCAGGGGCGAGCTGGCCACCTGGTTGGCCAAGGCGGCGGGCTTGCCGCTTCCCAAAATCAAGAAAGACGTCTTCCTTGACGTTAAACAAGATCACCCGCTGGCCCCTTATATCAAGCTGGTTGTTGATTGGGGCTTGCTACAGCCGTTTCCCGATGGCTATTTCCGCCCCGATCAGCCGGTAACCAAAGAAGAAGGAGACCGGCTGTTCAGGCTGCTTAAGGCGCAAAAATGAGCATTAGAAATAAAATAATAATAATCTTGGTTATGACTTGCTTTTTGCAAGCCGGTAGTGCTTGCTTTACTCCGGCGCAAGCGCAAAAGAAAGCAGCGGCGGAGGAAGTACTGACCAAGGGGGACGCGGTCATGATGCTTTCCGCCACGGATTTTATGAAAAAGAAAATTGGGGAACTCCTTTCCTGGACAGTCGGTTATGATGTTTCCAAAGTGAGCCGGGTCAAACTGACCCCCTCGATCAATTATGTAAAGGCTTTGCCAAAAAGGGTCCCGCCGGACGGCCGGACGGTGATCGAACTCCAAGCGTCAGTCGATGATCCGAGCGGGTTGAAAAATATTGCCGGTGTCAGGGCCGACCTAAGCTCTATTGGCCGACTTTCCAATATGATGTTGGTTGATAATGGGTTGTTTGGCGACGAAACTCCTGGGGATGGGGTCTTTACCCTGCAAACCAGCGTTTCGCCGCAAATCAACATTGGCAATAAAGATATTGCCGTGGCGGTCTCGAACAAAAAAGGGTGGCTTGCCCTCGCCAAGACTTCTCTGGAAGTAAAGAAGGATCCGTCCATCCTTGAAGCGCGATTTTTGCCCGATCGGGTCTTGGCAGAAAGCGGGAACTTGGTTACAATTACCGTGCGGGTGGAGAATCCGGGCCGGCTGATCGATATTCAAAGTATTACGGCCGACTTGAGCGCCTTGCAGCTTTCTGCCAGAGAGTCTTTGTATAATACGGGAGAGGATGGCGATCTGGCGGCTGGGGATGACACTTGGACGCTCCAATTTGCCTTGCCCAAAGGAGCGCCGGTAGGAACTTTTACGATTCCTCTTCAGGTGACCAACCTGGTGGGCGGCCTGGCGATCGGGGAAGCGACCATTACGGTGTATAAATAATGTTTTCAACATTAACCATAATCAGCATTTTTACGGAGATATTTACGGCTGGTATTTTGCTATCCGGCGGCCTGGCCCTGTTTCGAAATTATTTTGCTACTTACTCGAAAAAAGACCTTTACTTCTCACTTTTTTTCCTTTCTCTCTTTGCCTACGTGGCCATGGTTTTGGCATCGCAATTGATGTTCAACCTGGGCCGGCCGCTAGCGGAAATAATCCCGGTCCAGATCGGGGTCTCGTTGGGGATCATAATTTGCGCGTTTTTCTTATGGCTTTACGTTGTCGAAGAATTTAAGATCAAGTTTGGGCATTTATTATCCGCTGTGCTTTTTATCGTGCTGGCGGTTGCCGTTTACCGGATAATGGCTTCAACGGTCAACCTGGTTTATCGTGAAGGGATCATTGAGCCGATTATCTATTTTTCGGCCTGGGTCCCGGTCAAGCCTGTTTTTGCCCTGGCTTGGCTGGTCTTGGCTATTTTCTCTTTTGTTGAAGCGGCCCGAGCGGCCGGCGGCCGAAGAATATTGTCGATCTATTCCGGGCTGGCGGCTGTCCTTTTTCTTTTTTCCTTGCTTTGCGGCTTACTTTATGTTCGCTTTGGTGAAGCTGGCTACCTGCTTGCTTCCTGGGCCCTGACCCTGGTTTCCGTGCTTGGTCTCCTTTTGGGAGAAGTGATCCCCCCCGATTCGCCCGAAGCCAAAAACCCGATCAGATTTTTACGCACGCGTATCCTTTTTAAGCTGATGTTGATCTTTGTTTTGCTCATTGTGATCTTGTTTGAGGTGACAACGCTGGCCACAATCAACATCAGCAAAGAGGCGTTGTCCAAATATATCCAGACGAATTACTTGAAAGTTGCCGCTTCATTGGCGGAAAAAGTGGATAGTTTTCCGGCTGCGCCGTCTGGAGCGGATCTCCAGATGCTGGTTGCCAAGAACGAAATGACCGGGAAAGGCATTGCTTTTATTGTTGACCAAAACGGAGAACTGGTTGCTCATCCCGATCGGCCGCGGGCCTTGCAGAAAGAGAACATTAACGCGAACGAAGCTGTCGCCCGGATTCGGGCCGGCCGGTCCGGGATCGGGGAATTTCGCGACGAGCTTGGCGACCAAGTGGTTGGCGCTTATGTCCCGGTTAAAAAGTATAATCTTGGGATTGTGGTCCAGGAGCCAATCGGCTCGGCTTATTTTGAAATGCGGCGTCTGGAGAGCAATTCGCTCCTGTTTGTGATCGCCGGGATAGTTTTGACGGCGTTGACCGGGATATTTTTTGCCCGCTCGATCGAAAAGCCGATCAAAGCCTTAACATTGGGGACAGAAGCGGTTTCCCGGGGAGAGCTTGGTTAGACGATCTTGGTCGAATCGAGCGACGAGATCGGCAAACTGGCGAACGCCTTTAACAAAATGACCAAAGACCTGCGGGACAGCCAGGAAAAACTGATCTTGTCGGAAAAACTGGCCTCGCTTGGCACAATGGCGGCCGGCATGGCGCACGAAATAAAGAACCCGCTGGTTTCGCTCCGGACTTTTACCCAGCTGCTGGAGCAGAAATGGGACGACAAGGAATTCCGCGAAAAATTCTCAACCATTATTCCGCACGAGATCGAACGGATCAACCGGATCGCGGAGAGCCTGCTCAAATTCGGCCGGCCGATGAAGCCGGAGCTGACAAAAGTGGATATCAATGCCCTGCTCGAAGAAGTGCTCCTGCTGTTTGAAAGTGAATGTAAGAAATATAATGTCAGCGTGACGAAAAAATTGGCGGAATTACCTGAGATTTCTGGTGACCCCGGCCAGCTTTCGCAGACGTTCGTTAATATTGTTAAAAACGCGATCGAGTCAATGCAGGAAAAAGGTGGCGAATTGATCGTCAAGACAGATATTGGCGAAGTTATTAAACTGGGGAAGATCCAAGACCGCAAAGGGATTATTAAGGGGGATGAAGTGGTCTGGGGAGAACAGGAAGAGATGCTCAAGCCGATCCCGGTCGTCTTTATTGAAATTACCGATACCGGCGAAGGGATCGCGGAAGAGAACCTCAAGAGCTTATTTGACCCGTTCTTTACGACCAAAATGACCGGCACGGGCATGGGCTTGCCGATCACCCTTAGGATAATTGAAGAGCACAAAGGTTCGGTCAAAGTTAGGAGCAAGCGGGGGAAAGGGACAACGTTTATTATTACTTTGCCGCAGAGGGCTTAACCGCGCAGTTTTTTAATGAAGGTTTGCATCCCGTTTTCGGCGATCCCGTTTTGAATAGCCTTGTCCATTTTATCCAGCAAGTGACTCTTCGCTACCAAATAGCCGTCCTGTCCCTCGCCGGAGAATAGAATATTTCCGCCGGTCTTATAAGTCGTGTCCCCGATCGTTAAATGATTCGTGCCCGAATTCAAATTGTAGTTACTCATAGCAATCTCAACGGCTTTCGTAAATATTATCGTTTAAACTCCGGGAAAACTTGCGCCTGAAAATTTGTATTGATATAATGACTTTATGTTCGAGAGATTTACCGAAAAAGCGGTCCGGGTGATCATGGCGGCGCAGGAAGAGGCCAAGCGCCTGAAGATGAGCTATGTCGGCGCCGAGCACCTGCTGTTGGGGATGATTAGGGAAGGCGAGATGATCGTTTTTAAAACCCTAGAAACCTATCGGGTTGAACCGGCAGAATTAAAACGCCGTCTTGAGGAAGAAGCGATCCAAGAGGGGACGGGGGTGCCGGCCGGGCCGGAACTCCCTTTTAATCCCCAGGTAAAAAAAGTTATTGAGCTGGCTTGGGATGAGGCCCGGGGGCTTGGCCATAGTTATGTTGGCGTTGAACATCTTTTTCTGGCGATCCTGCGCGACGGAAGCGGGATAACCGGGCGGACCCTGGCCGATTACGGCGTAACCTCAATGACAGCGAAGACAAAAATCGTAACTCTGTTGGGGGAGGTGATGGCCCACCAGAAAAAAGCGCCGCGCGCCAGCAAGACGCCAATCCTCGATTCTTTTGGCCGGGAGCTGACCGCTCTGGCCCGGAACAAAGAACTCGATCCGGTGATCGGCCGCGCCAAGGAGATCGAACGGGTCATCCAGATCCTTTCCCGCCGCCGCAAGAATAACCCGGTCATGATTGGCGAGGCCGGTGTTGGCAAGACGGCGATCGTGGAGGGTTTAGCTCAAAAAATAGTTGCCGGCGAAGTGCCGGGAACCCTACTCGGTAAACGGTTGGTTATGCTGGATATGGGGTTGCTGATCGCCGGGACGCGGTACCGGGGCGAATTTGAAGAACGATTAAAAAAAGTGCTTGATGAAGTAGTCAAAGCCGGGAACGTGGTCCTATTTATTGATGAACTCCACACTTTGATTGGGGCGGGGGCGGCGGAAGGGGCGATGGACGCGGCCAATATCCTTAAACCGGCGCTGGCCAGGGGTGAGATCCAGTGCATCGGCGCCACCACGATCGACGAGTTCCGCAAACGAATCGAATCTGACCCGGCGCTCGAGCGCCGCTTCCAGTCGGTTATGGTTTTAGAATCGACCGTGCCCGAAACGATTGATATTTTAAAAGGCTTGCGCGAAAGATACGAGGATTTCCATAAAGTTAAAATTACTGACGAGGCGCTGGTCGCCGCCGCGCGGCTCTCCGCCCGCTATATTGCCGATCGTTTCCTGCCCGACAAAGCGATTGACCTGATCGATGAAGCGGCTTCGCGGATCATGCTCCGGACGATGGGGGCGCCGCCGGAGCTGGTCGAAATAACCAAAGAGCTGGAAGCGGTCAAAAAGGAAAAAGAGAAAGCGGTTGACGGGCAGGAATTTGAAAAAGCGGCCCAACTGCGGGACAAAGAAGATTCGATCCGGCTCCAGTACGAAGCGGTTTCGAAAAAAATCTCCGACCTGCCGCGCGATAAATACCCGGAAGTCGGGCCGGAAGTTATCGCCGAAGTCGTGGCTGGCTGGACCGGTGTGCCGGTTACCCAGCTGACCGAAGAAGAGACCGAGCGCTTGCTCAAGATGGAAGACGAACTCCGGGAACGGGTGGTCGGGCAGGATGAAGCGATCAAGGTTATTGCCAAATCGATCCGGCGGGCGAGGGCAGGGCTCAAGGATCCGCGCCGGCCGATCGGCTCGTTCGTTTTCCTCGGGCCGTCCGGTGTCGGTAAAACCGAGCTTGGCAAACGTTTGGCGGAATTTTTATTTGGCGATGTTGATGCGATCATCCGGATCGATATGTCGGAATATTTGGAACAGCACGCGGTTTCGCGCTTAATCGGCTCCCCTCCCGGCTACGTTGGATTTGGCGAAGGGGGGCAATTAACCGAACCGGTCAGGAGACGTCCGCATTCAGTCGTCCTTTTTGATGAGATTGAAAAAGCGCATCCTGATGTGATGAACATTCTATTGCAAATATTAGATGACGGCAAAGTGACCGATGCGCAGGGGCACGAGATCGACTTTAAGAACACGGTCATTATCATGACCAGCAATGTCGGCGCCGACTTGATCCGCAAAGAGACCTCAATAGGCTTTATGACCCGGAATGACGCGGTCGCCGGCTACGATAAAATGAAAGAAACGGTCCTCGAGGCGCTGAAAAAGCATTTTAAACCGGAATTCCTCAATCGCGTCGACGAATCGATCGTTTTCCACCCGCTTTCAAAGCAAGACCTGGAAACGATCGTTGGCATCTTGATCGACGATGTTAATAAGCGTTTGGAGGAAAAGGGCTTTGCTTTAAGTGTTTCCAAAAAAGCGGAAAAGTTCCTGGTTGAGAAGAGCTACGATCCCAAGCTGGGGGCGCGTCCGCTTCGCCGGGCGATCGAGGAATATATTGAAGATCCGCTATCAGAAGATGTTTTGCGGGGCAAGTTTACTTACGGCACCGAAATAAAAACCGACCTAAAAGATGACAAATTAACGTTTGTTGGCAAACCGAAGAAGATCAAAGAGCCAAAGAAAGAGATCAAGCCTGCTAAAAAGCTGCAAGACGCCGCCCGGTAATCAATCCGACCAGTGATATTTGGCTTTTAATTCCTCGTACATTTTTTGAGCTTCCCGGAACAAAAGTTGCTGCTGGCCCTGAAGGTCGGCTGGTGGTGGCGCAATCGGGAAACGCCGGTTATATTCCAGCACTCTTCGGACCGATTCATTAAGCCGCGCTTCCGTTACTTTTTCCTGTTTGACCGCTTTGACCAAGATATCCCTTGCCTCTGCAGTAAATTGGGCATCCCCCATGAGTAAGTCGACGCCCGCGTTGAAAGCACTTATGATGATCCTTTCATTCGACCAGCCTAACTTTTGTAGGCCGGGAGCAGCAATGGCATCAGAAATGACTAATCCTTGAAAGCCCATTTTATTGCGCAGAATATCTGTTACCCAAAACTTGGAAAGCGAAGCTGGGGTGGCAGGATCCACCCGATCAAAGATAACATGCGACATCATGATTGCGGGGAGACCGGCATTGATCAACGGCTGATAACGTGTCTCCACCATCATTTCTGGCAGGGAGAGATCGGAATGAACAATTTGTTTATCGGTATCGCCGGTAACATTACTATCGGGAAAATGCTTGGCGCAGGCGCCGACCCCGGCTGTTTCCATCCCTTCCATGAAAGCCACGCCGAAACGGGCGATCGTTTGAGGATCGCTTGAGATCTGCCGGCCAGGATTGTCGGTGTGGAGGTCGAGATACGGGGCAAGATTTAGGTTGATGCCCATAAGATTTAGCATTTGACCGGTCAAATTGCCCATCCGCCTCATGCTTTCGATATCGTTAACGCTGGCCAGTGCGCCCGGATAAATATATTTAAACAAGGGCACCCAAGTCAGTCGATTGACAATGCCGTCTTCCTGGTCGGTTGAGGTAATTAAAGGCGGGTGAGCAGGATCAAGGAGCGCGTCGCGGAGTTGATTAAGCCTCTCATGGGTCAGTTTCTCTCCGCCAAAGATTTGAAAAATGCGGGTATTTTCTGCTTGCGCATTATCGATCGTTTCCGTCTTAGTCCACCAGCCGATCGTAAAATAAGAAATGATCGCGACTTTTTCTTCCAGGCTCATTCTTGCGATCTGGACATCGAGCGGATCCGTTATTGGCTGCGGATAGGACAAATTGTTCAGGCGGTTTTCCGGCGAGGCCGGTACAGCTGGGAGATAGTCGCTCATGGCAACATTTAACCTCACTCAATTATTTTTGTCAAACAGGGCGGGGTCTCTGTATATATATCGTTCGTTTCCTTAGAATATTTCAGACGGTAATGATATAATTAGCTCCCATGCCAAAAGCTGACACCCACTTTTTCTGCCAGTCGTGCGGGAATGAATTTCCCCGGTGGACAGGGCAGTGCCCGGCCTGCAATGAGTGGAACAGCCTCGTAGAAGAAATTCAAAGTTCAAAAGTCAAAAGTCAAAATATAGGTCAAATCCAGAATTATAAAACTGAAAAACCGACGCCGATCACTGAAATTGACTTCAAAAATGAAGAGAGAACGGCGACGGGGATGGGAGAACTTGATCGGGTATTAGGTGGAGATCGGAAGAGCAC
>JAQVPA010000081.1 GCA_028702315.1 Candidatus Margulisiibacteriota bacterium | reverse complement strand
CTTTCGGGTGCAAAATTTTCTCCACAACTTCAGCGTTCTCATGATTGGTCCCCATCAAGTAGCCGCAAGCAACTTAAAATACCTGGATCCCCCACCCAGCCATGCTCCTGACCATATCTTCGAGGACCGGGACCAGTTGGTCCTGCGGCACCCCCGTCACTTCTTCCAGCTGGACAAGATCGAGCGGTTCCCGGGCCATGAACAGCACTGAGGCCAAAATATTCTTAATTCTCTCTGGTTCCATTGACATATAACTCCTTCATAAATATTAAGATCGTACCAAAACGCCGGTCTTGGGTAATGACCAGATAGTTTTGCTTGGCAAGCTCAAGTATCCCCAGAAAAGTTATCACGATCTCCAGCCGGGTTTTCCTGATGAACAGGTCGATGAACGGCAGGCCTTCTCTCCGTCCTTCGAGGAGCTGCTTGATCTCCGCGATCCGCTGTTCCAGCGTAATTTCTTCGGCCTTGATCGTAATAATCTTCTCGCGATCGGCTGCCTCGCGGTAAACTTTCTGGAATGCGACCACCAGGTCTTTCAGCGAAACCTGAACCAGGAAGGGTTCGGTTTCCACTGACTCGCCTTCGTGCCGGCCATAGACCCGCTCGAATATCTCTTTGCGCTCTTTCAGGCCAAGCGCGACCTGCTTATAAACCTGGTATTCCTGGATATGGGCGAGCAGCGATTCTTCGACGCCGGCCATTTCATCCGCCGCCACTATCTCTTCCCGGGCAGGGAGGAGGCTGCGCGATTTTATTTCAATCAACAAGGCCGCCATGTACAGGAAATCGGAAGCCGTCAAAAGATTTGGCTCTTCCCGCTTCCAATACTCGAGGTAGGAATTAGTGATCTGGGCGATCGAAACGTGATAGATATCGATCTTCCCCTCATCGATCGCTTTAAGCAGCAGGTCGAAGGGCCCTTCGAAAACTTCGACTTTAACTTGATAGGCCGTCTCTTCTGTCATCATGCCAGTCCCACCGCCTTTTTTGCTTCCAGCAAAGTCTGCGCGGCCGACTGCCGCGCTTTGGCCGCTCCGGCAGCCAGGACTTTTTCTAAATACGCGGGGTCGGCTTCCAGTTTTTTCCGGCGCGCGTGGATCGGCGCCAGATAATCGGCCAGTATCCCGGCCAATTCTTTTTTACACTCGACACAGCCGCGCGCGGCGCTTCGGCAATCCTTGGCAACCGCTTCGGTCCGCTCTTTAGCAAAAACTTTATAATACGCGTACACCGGGCAAACATCCGGATGCCCTTTGTCTTCGCGTTTTATCCTGGCCGGGTCGGTTACCATGATCCCGACCTTTTTCCGGACCGTCTCAGGCGGGTCGGAGATCGCGATCGTGTTCTGGTACGACTTGCTCATCTTCCGGCCGTCGGTGCCAGGAAGGACCGGGAATTTGGTCAGCGCCGCTTTGGGCTCTGGAAAGACTTCTTTATAAAGAAAATTGAACCGCCGGGCGATCTCGCGCGTCAGTTCCAGGTGCGGCAATTGGTCTTCGCCGACCGGGACCAGATTAGCTTTGTAGATCAATATATCCGCCGCCTGCAGGACAGGATAGCCGAGAAAACCATAAGTGCCCAGGTCCTTTTCTTTCAGTTCGGCAATCTTGCTTTTATAAGTCGGGACACGCTCCAGCCAGGGCAACGGGGTGATCATAGAAAAGATCAAATGAAGTTCAGCGTGCTCGGGAACATCCGACTGTTTGAACAGGACGCATTTGTCCGGATCGATCCCAGCCGAGAGAAGGTCGATCGCTACCTCCCTGATATCGTCCTTCAGCGTTTTGGTTTCAGCGTACGCGGTCGTTAAAGCGTGGAAATCGGCGATAAAAAAGTGGCAGTCGTATTCTTTCTGTAACTCAACCCAATTCTCAACCGCTCCGATCAAATTACCAAGATGTAACCTGCCTGTCGGTTGTATTCCTGATAAAACTCTTTTTTTATTCATAATTTTAACTTTTGACTTTTGAACTTTGAATTTATTATAGCATGTCGGGTTTAGCGTTCAAGTAACGCAATGAATACTCAACAACATCCTTGAAAACCGGCCCACACACCGATTCACCCCAGATCGATCCTTTAGGGTCATCGATCAGCACCAAGGCAATGAGTTGGGGATCGGTCAGCGGTGCCAGGCCGATAAAAGAAGCGATAAACCGCCCTTTCAGGTAACCCCGGCCGTTCGGAGCCGCTTTTTGCGCCGTGCCGGTCTTGCCGCCGACCGAAAAGCATTCCATTGACGCCCGCCTGCCCGAACCCCGCACTACCACGCCCCGCATTAATTCTATTAGTTGCCGGGCAGTTTTCTCCGACACCGCCCGCCCCCGGAAATCACCGGAAAAGGACTTCATGAACCGGCCATCACTGCTTTCGATCCGCTTGATAATGGTGGGCCGGACCATCTTGCCATGATTGGCAAAAGCGGAAACAGCGGAAACCAGCTGAAGAGGCGTAACCGCGATTCCCTGGCCAAAAGTGATCATGCCAACGTCCGGCTTGTACCAGTTTTCCCAGTAGCGAACGATCCCGCGCGATTCCCCTTGCAAGCCAAAGTTGGTCGCGTCACCAAAACCAAAACCCTTGATCCGGTTGTAGAACCGCTCCGACCCCAGCTTCTGCCCAACCTGGACCGTCGCGGTGTTGATCGATTCTTCCAGCATCCTGGCGATCGAAATAGTGCTCCCGCCAAACTTGATCTTATGAGAATTCTCGATCACTTTGCCGCCAATTTCAATTCGGTCTAACGCTTTCAATTTGGTATCGAGCGTGATCACCCCCTCTTCCAGGCCGGCCGCGGCGGTAATCAGCTTGAAGGTCGAACCGGGCTCATAGGGGTCGAGAAAACGAGGATGCCAGCGCTGGGGACCGGCTTTTTTATAATCGTTCGGATCGAAATCCGGCTTGCTGGCCAGCGCTAAGATATCGCCGGTCTTGGCGTTCATGACGATCAGCAGGCCTGACGTCGCCGCCGACTTGCGAACTTGCTCCTGGATCGCTTTTTCGGCAATATACTGGATATTCTCATCGATCGTCAGGACAACATCCATCCCGTTCTCGCCCGGCTCGATGACCCGCAAGGCCCCATAAAGCTCCCGCCCCGACGGGTCCCCTTCGGTCACGACCTTTCCTTCTTTTCCTTTTAAATATTTATCCTGGGCCAATTCGATCCCGGATAAACCCTGGTTATCCATGCCGACAAAACCGAGTAGTTGCGCCGCCAATGAGTTTTTTGGATAGAACCTTTTCTTTTCGGAAATGATGATGTATTCCCGCGGTTTTTCCGCTTTCAGTTTTTCCGCCGCGGCTCGCGTCAGCTTGCGGGCAACATAAGTAAAGCTGGGCGTTTGCGTGAAAACCGAATAAGTATCGATCGAGGTCGCCAGGATATTGCCATTCCGGTCGAGGATGTCGCCCCGATTGGCCACTTGGTTAATAATCCTCATCCGTTGCTGGGACGACCGCTCCTGAAAAAAACGGTGCTGAACAACTTGCAGCCAAAAAAGGCGGATAACGATCGCTAAAATACCGATCAGGAAGATCAGCAGCAAAATTCTCGTCCGCTTTGCCGTCTCCATCTTAAGCGCCACAAAGCGACACCAGCAGCAGTTCAAAAACCACGGCCGGTTGTTCGCCCGTCTTAAGCTTCAGGCTGGTCTCGAGCAGATTACTCAGCGAGCTTTTTAATTTAGCGAGGGAAAAACGGTCAACGTCCTCAAGGCATTTTCTGATAAAATACGGCCCGCCCTTGACCTGGCGCAGTAAATTATTCAGCTGGCGTTCGGCTTTGGGGAGCGACCTGATCTGGAGCAGCAAGCGGTATTGGGTCGTCAGGAGCCCCAAGAGCTGAAAAAGGTCTTCGCGGTTGCGCAACAGGGTCTGGAAGATCGCCAGCGAAGTTTTCAAGTCGTTCCGGCGCAGCGAATCGAGCAAGGCGAAAGCGCTCACTTCGCCCAGCGAGGCGACCGCCGCCACATCCTCTTCTTTGATCGCCTGGCGATCACCGATATAAGTCACGATCTTTTCGATCTCCTTTGAGAGCAGCCGGAGATTGTTCCCTGACATCGTACCCAGAAACCCGGCCGCGCGGTCATCGATCGTTTTCCCAGCCAGCTTCACTCTCTGTTTGATCCAAGCGGCTAATTGGTCCTGTTCCCACGGGGCAAAAGTTTTGAATTCTTCGGCTGTTCCGTATGCGTTCAGGAATTTGTATAATTTCGACCGTTTGTCGATGTTCTTAAAGCAAAAAATAGCGCGATTATTCTCGGGCATGCCGTTTAACAGTTCAATGAACTTATCCTGGTCATCCGGTTCGATCTCCGGCTCCCTAACAATGACCAGCCGGTCGCCGCCCAATAGAGTCTGGCCGCAGAGGGCGTTGGACAATGATTCGAGCGAGAAGTTCTCGGCGCTTAACTCTTCGATATTGAACGCGGGATCAACTATGCCTTGTTTGAGGGCGGCGATCTTCTCATCTATTAAGAAATCCTCTTCCCCGTAAAAAAGGAAGAGCGGCAATTGTTTGCTTTTCATTTTTATTTTTTGATCTGAAAAGCCGGCGGCCAGGATTGAACTGGCGACCTGCGGTTTACAAAACCGCTGCTCTACCAACTGAGCTACACCGGCGAATCACAAGCCGACGGCCGGAATCGAACCGGCGACCCACGCATTACGAATGCGTTGCTCTACCAGCTGAGCTACGTCGGCAATTCCAATCTTTACCAGCGCGTCATCAGGATCCGTGCGTTGTCGTTGTGCGGCATGACCTGCCGAGTGTCAACATCGACCAGCCATTCGAACGACTCCAGAACCCCGCCACTCTGTTCACAGATGTAACTGACCAGCGATTTCCCGCCCAGCTTCTTGACCTGCCAACCTTTTTCACTGATCGGTGTGCCAAGAGATTTGGTCAAAGATATGACCGACTTGATCGCCGCTTCAATCTTGGTCCCCTTGCCGGTTTTGCCTGTCTTTAAAATCTGCAGAGAATCGTCCGCGACCAGCGGTGCCACGCTCGGTGCTTTTCTTGGTGCGCTGGCAACTTCTACCCCCGGCGCCTTGAGGTCGAGCAGTGTTATTAATCTCGGATTGGCTGGATCGTACTTGAGCGCTTCTTTCCAGGCGCTGTTCGCTTCGGCCGCCATTCCCAGCTGCCACAAGCTCTGGCCCATTTCCGTCCAGGAGTAAGCGGAATCCGGTTTCAGGTCGATCGCCCGGCGATAGCCGGCAACCGCTTCGTTAAACCGGCCGTCCCGATACTTGCCATGGGCGGCGGTAAAATATTTTTGGGCCAAATAATTGGTCATGACCTTGACTTCGATGTCGCGGTCATCAAGCTGGGCCGCCTGCAGGATCGCGGCGGAAGCGGAATCGAGATCCCCCTGGGCGTCATAACTTTTCGCCAGCCAGAAATAACCTTTGACAAACGATTGATTGACCGCCACGGCGTTCTGGTAGTATTTTACCGCCGTGGAAAAATCCTTTTTCCGGTACGCCTCATAACCCAACCGGTAATAATCATCAGTCGGTTCTTTTACGTTAGTGGCCTTTACCCAACCAATCTTGCCGTCTTCAAACTGGACCTTATACCAAGGCATTTTAGAAAGGCTGGTCAGGATCTGCCCAGGCACAAGGAGTCGGCTCGCGTCATCGGTAAAAGCATTACAGCTCGCCACCACGGTCAGCGGCCACCCGTTCGTTTTTAAGTCGGTCGCTGGTTTGGACGTGAGGGCTGGCTGTT
>JAQVPA010000019.1 GCA_028702315.1 Candidatus Margulisiibacteriota bacterium | reverse complement strand
ATATCGGCAGCCTGGTCGAATACAGCAAGGTCAATATTGAGATCGCGGGCGGCAATTCGATCGGCAAGAAGTGCAAGATCGATCCGAGCGCCAAAATCGACCAGTGCGTCATTTGGGATAATGTGACGATCGGGGCGGACGCGCGCCTGGAAAAAACTATTATCGCCAAGGGCTCGATCATTGGGGAGCGGAGCTATCTGGAGGAAGGTTCGGTGGTTGGCGAAGATTGTAATATCGGCAAGGACGCGAATATCCGGCCTTACGTTAAGGTCTGGCCGAACAAAGTGGTCGAAGAGGGGGCAGTCGTCTCGCGCTCAATGGTTTGGCGGGAGCGCTGGAGCCGCGGCATCTTTGGCCCGTACGGCGTGACCGGGCTCTGCAATGTCGAGATCACCCCCGAATTCGCGGCGATGCTTGGCGCGGCCTACGGTTCGACCCTTGGCCAGGGGGTGGAGATCAGCACTTCGCGTGATTCGCACCCGGCGTCGCGGATGATCTATCGTTCGCTCCTGTCGGGCGTGCTGTCCGCCGGGGTCAACATTGCCGATCTCGAAATGATCCCGATCCCGGTCAACCGGTACGAATTAAAAGCGCTCAAGAGCCGGGGCGGGTTCCACGTCCGTAAGTCGCCTTACGATCCCCAGGTCATCGATATCAAGTTCTTTGGCGAGGACGGGATGGACCTGACGTCGGCGCGCGAAAAGAAGATCGAGCGGCTCTTTTTTGGCGAAGATTTCAAACGGGTGGCGATCGAAGAAGTCGGGGAACTCTCGTTCCCGTTCCATCGGGTCGCGGAATATTATAAACACGGCGTCTTGAACTGCCTGGACCGCGGCGCGCTCGGCAACGCCAAGTTCAAGGTGGTGATCGATTACGCTTACAGCTCGGCTTCGCAGATCTTTCCGGCGATCCTTGGTGAATTGGGGATCGAGGTCATTGCCCTGAATGCCCACATCGATGAGACCAAGATCACCAAAACGCGGGCGGTCTTTGACAAAGGGCTGGTCCAGTTGTCACAGATCGTCAAGTCGCTGGGAGCCGATCTCGGCATCATGCTTGATACCGGGGCCGAGAAGGTTTTTCTTTGCGATGAAAAAGGGACCATCTTGCGGGGGGATATGGAGCTGGCGGTGCTGACCATCCTGCACTGCCGCTCGCGCAAAGATGCCCAGATCGCCGTGCCGGTCCGGGCGAGCCGGCTGGTCGATCAGATCGCCAAACGGTACAAAGCCCGGGTGATCCGGACCAAGACGAATGTCCACAACATGATGGAAACCTGCCAGCGTTCGGGGGCGACATTTTTCGGTGAGACGGTCGGCGGTTTTATTTTCCCGGAGTTCCAGTGCGCGTTCGACGCGATGTTCACTTCGGTCAAGCTGATCGAAATGCTGGCCGCCCAGCGGGTCAAGCTGTCCGAACTGACCGCCGAAGTGCCGCGGCCGAACATGTGGAGCAAGGAGATCTCGTGCCCGTCGGAAAAGAAAGGTTTGGTCCTCCGGTCGATCGTCGACAGCCTCAAGGATGAAGAGGTTGATCTGACCGACGGGGTCAAGGTTTTTCATGGGGATGATTGGGTCCTGATTCTCCCCGATCCGGTCCGGCCGATCATCCATCTTTACTCCGAAGCGAACAATGACAATCAAGCGGAAAAACTGATCGTTAAATACGTCGACCAGATCGATTCGCTATTATGAAGATCGCGTACATATCTTCCGAAGTGGTCCCATTCGCCAAGACCGGCGGGTTGGCCGATGTTGCCGGCGCGCTCCCGAAAGCGCTGAAAGAGATCGGCCACGATGTTCGGGTCTTTATGCCGCGCTACAAAAAAGTTGTGCCGGCCAAAACGCTGCCCGACAGCCAGGTCCCGGTCTATTTTTATGAGAACCAGAATTATTTCGGCAGCCGGGAAGATCTTTACCAGGTCAAAGGGATCGATTTCCCCGATAACCTTGAACGCTTCGCCGCCTTTTGCCAATGGGTCCTAAAATTTATAAAAGACCTGGATTGGAAACCGGATATTATCCACTGCAATGACTGGCAATCAGCTTTAGTTATTGCCTATTTAAAGATCATTTATAAGGATGATCCTTTTTTCAAACGGACGGCGACGGTCTTTTCGGTCCACAACATGGGTTACTTGGGGCTATTTCCAAAAAATAAATTGCCGCTGACCGGCCTTGGCTGGGACCAGTTCAAGCCGGAGGGGCTCGAATTTTGGGATAATATTGCCCTGGCAAAAGCCGGTTATGTTTATTCGGATGTGATCAATACCGTTTCTGAAACGTACGCGCGGGAGATCCAGACGGCGGAATACGGCTGCGGGCTCGATGGCTTGCTCCGGGCGCGCGCCAAAGATGTTTATGGCATTATCAACGGGCTAGACTACGAAGTGTGGAACCCGGCGACCGACAAAAGTCTCCCGCGGCGGTTCAGCGCGGCGACGCTGACGCTCCGGGCCGAGAACAAGACGGCGCTGCAAAAGCTGAATAACTTGCCGCAAAAACACGAGATACCGGTGATCGGGATGATTACCCGCTTGGCCGACCAGAAAGGATTTGATATCCTGGCCGGCGCGCTTGACGAGATCATGAAAACCGGCTGCCAGCTCGTTATTCTCGGTACCGGCGAACCCAAATACCATGACCTGCTGAGCAAAGCCCGGCAGAAGTACCCGGCCCAGATTGGCGCCAATTTAAAATTCGATGCTATCCTGGCGGAGATCATTTACGCCGGTTCCGACCTCTTCCTGATGCCGAGCCGCTATGAGCCGTGCGGTCTGGGCCAGTTAATAAGTTTTAAATATGGCGCTGTCCCGATCGTTCGGAAGACCGGCGGGCTGGCTGATACTGTTCATGATTTCGATACTAAAACAGGCGAGGGGGAAGGGTTTGTTTTCGAAGAGTACTCCTCAAAAGCCTTGCTGGCGGCGGTCAAGCGGGCAGTGGAAACATTTCATAAGAAGACGATCTGGAAGGCGCTCCAGGAAAAGATCATGCAACTCGATTATTCGTGGGATTTTTCAGCTAAGAAGTACGTTTCCCTCTACATGAAGGCCTTGGCCAAAATCGGCATTTCCGCGTTATAAAACTGAAATTATCCTCCGTTTTTGCCGATATATAAGTGATGGGTATTACTCCAATAAAGCATCATTTCGCTTTCCCGGGGACAAGCGTTAAACGTGACGCCGCCGATCTTAACAATTTTGTTGTTGCCAATCGGGGCGGACGAACTCTTTACGTCCACCGTGACATGCCGTACCTGGCCTTGGCGACGCCGCAGAACTATCCGGTGGAGCTCTCCCAGCAGGCGGAACTGGAAGCGGCCGGCATCAACCTGCTGGCGATCCGCCGGCCCGGCAAAAGAAGCATGTATTTGATGTCCAATCACAAATTTGCCATGCCGGCTTGCCTTGACGCGGTACAAAGAGGGGAAGTCGCGTCCAGTGGCCTCTGGATGTTCAATGTCGATACTCACAATGATACGATCAATCCTTTTTTGGCCACGATCATTTTTGGCGAGAGAAAATCACCAGAAAAGATTATTGAATTGAAAAATTTGAGCCATGAAAATGAGATTAGGGATTATGCTCGATCGATAGCCGACGAAGTCGGCTTAGTTGGCGGTTCGGCTCCCGCGCTGGAAAAATACTTGGAAAGAATCTCCGGTTATTGCGATATCAAACCGCCGAGCGAAGCGACGTACCTCTTTTTTCTCCGCTGGTTGTTCGACCGCAAGGACGATGTCCATTCGCTCTCGGGTGGCCGTTTGACACTTGAGGAGGATACTCCCTGGTGCATGGCGCCGACGTATTGCGGTGTCCCCAGAGGGATCAAAGGGGTCGAGTTAAGAAAAAATTGGGAGCAGAAACCGAACCTGCCGCTCGCAGAGTTTGCCCGGATATTGCTCACCCGGCCGGCAGAACAAACGGTCCTTAATGTTGATACCGATGCTTTTTTCTTGCCGTCGGAAAGAGGCAAAACTGAAAAAATTGATGTTGATGTGAAAGGGGTCCAAGAGTTTGCTCAAGCAGTGGCGCCATTTAACGGCTTGGTGACTACTGCTGCCAGCCCCAATTACACGCATGAGAATTCCGGCCTGCTTGCCGTCCGGACTCTGGCCGAAACATTATATAACGGCTAAGCATCGGTGCGGGAAAACGGAGGAGGGAGGATTCGAACCCCCGTTACCATTGCTGGTAAAGACGCTTTCGAGGCGTCCGCCTTCAACCACTCGGCCACTCCTCCTTGGAGATCGTTGTGCGTCATTCGGTAGCGATTTGCGAATCGTCGGGCGATGAACGTTCGGCGTCGCACTCCGTCTAACGCTTGACGTTTCGCCCGTCGCTACCACCCAACGCATTAAGCAAAGAACGGAAGGGGTGGGATTTGAACCCACGATACCTTTCGGTATACACGCTTTCCAAGCGTGCGCCTTCAGCCGCTCGGCCACCCTTCCATGATAAATGCGCCTAATGCGATTCGAACGCACGACCCCTTCCTTCGCAGGGAAGTACTCTAATCCAGCTGAGCTATAGGCGCATTTATCAATTATGATATAATAGCACAACCATGCTGAAATTTAAAACCGACGGCTGGAGCGGGGCGATTTCAGAGGATTTTACTTTTGAGAACGTCCGCAAGATCGCCCAAATGCTGGCGATCTACATTATTAGCGAAAAACCGGACAGCAAACCGATCTTGATCGGCCACGATTCCCGCTTTTTGGCCGACCAGTTTGCCACTGCCGTTACCCAGGTCATGGAGTCGTCCGGCATTCCTTGTTTTATCGCCGAAAGGGACCTGCCTGTCCCGGTCGCCGCCTGGGCTGCCACCGGGCGCGATACCTCCGGGACGATCCTTATTACCGGCGGCAATTATCCTGCTTATTACTGCGGCCTGCGGATCTTCCCGGCGAAAAAAGTGGCGCCGGAGATGGTTGCGAGAAAAGTTGACACCTATTTTATTCTCGAGCACTCTACCTTCCAAGGTGATTCGCCGTCCCCAGAACTCCTGTCTTACCAGTCAGCGCGAACACTGATTGAGCGGTCAACAAAAAAAGGAAAATTGGAGCATGTTGACCCGCGCGACCGGTACCTGAAATATGCCGCTGCGCTGGTCGACCGGGGAGCGATCAAAAAAGCTGCTCTAAAAATTGTCGTTGACCCGTTCTATGGTTCTGGTCGGGGTTACCTTGACCGGCTGCTCCAGCAGCTTGGCTGCCGGGTTGAGGCGATCCGTGATTATCGCGATGTCCTGTTTGGCGGGCTGGTCCCCGAGCCGGTCGAAAACAACCTGGCCGAGCTAAAAAATCAAGTTGCCGAAAGTAAGGCCGATTTGGGGATCGCGCTCTCCGGTGGCGCGGGGCGGTTCGCAGTCATCGATCGTGAAGGTAATTACCACAGTGGTGAAGCGCTGCTCGGCCTGCTTAAAAAGAAAAAGAAGCAAGTGATCGAAGGCGACGGTATCCTGGGCGGCCTACAAATAGTGGAACTTATCGCTAAGGAAGGATTGCGAGTTCTCTCCGAACTCTGATATAATGTAATCGAGGTGGCAAAATGGTTAAAAAAATAAAAATGAGCGCGAATGCCAAGATCATGATGGATGAAGTCGAGATGAACCGGGTCCTCCGGCGGATCGCGCACCAGATCATTGAAGCGAATAAAGGGGTTGAAAATATCGCGCTGGTCGGGATTATGCAGCGCGGCGTGCCGCTCGCTAATCGTCTGGCCCAGATCATCAAGCAGGAAGAGGGGCGGGACGTGCCGGTCGGCAAGCTCGATGTTTCGCTTTACCGCGACGACCTGACCCAAAAGGGGAAATATATCGAGGTCCGCCGCTCCAATATCCCGTTCAAGATCGATGACAAAGTCGTGGTTTTGGTTGACGATGTTATTTTTGCCGGCCGGACAGCCCGGGCGGCGCTCGACGGCCTCAAGGATTTCGGCCGGGCGACAAAAGTGCAGTTAGCCTCGCTGGTCGACCGCGGCCACCGCGAGCTCCCCATCCATCCCGATTTTACCGGCAAGGTTATCCCGACCTCGCTCAAGGAAAATGTCAGGGTCGAAGTGATGGAAATCGACGGGCTCGACCGCGTAGTGATCGACTAATTTAAAAGGGCGGTCAGATCAAGGGGAGGGGAAGCGGCTCTTTTTTTTCTTCCAACGAACCGAGCTTGTCGCCGAATTTAGTCAGCCGTTTTCCCGTGTCTTCGTATTTAGTAAACATGTCATTAAGATGTTTGCCCATCAAGCCGAAGTCGTTCATGACCCGCTCAAAATCCCCTTCCAGCCGGGCAAGGTTTTTTAATATTTCCTGGGCCTGCTCCTCAACCCGCATGCCCCGTAAGCCCAATAGAATAGTCTGCAGATAACCATAGAAAGAATTGGGTGAGACCGGGATCACTTTGTTCTTGATCGCATAGCGGAAAACGCTTTCGTCTTCGGCCAGGTCCTCGTCCTTGATGATGATCTCATAGTAAACATTTTCCGCCATGACATACATCAGGGCAAAATCAAAGGTCCCTTCGTCGGGCAGGATATATTTCTTGCGGATGTCATCAATGTGCTTTTTGACATCCCGGACAAATTGTTTTTTGGCGGCCAGTTTGGCCGCGCTGTCTTTTGCTTCGATCACTCGCTTAAAGTTTTCCAGCGGGAATTTGGAGTCGACCGGGACCATCCCGCCTTTTAGCATGATGACTGCGTCGACTTTTTCCCCGCTTTTAAAACGGTACTGCTCCTGATAATTAGTCGGGGGCAGGACCTGGCTTAGTAGGTCTCCCAAGAAGAGCTCTCCCAGGCCGCCGCGCAGTTTGGGCGCGCGCAAAATATCCTGGAGCGAGGAAATGTCCTTGCTGACGTCGAGCATATGCTTACTGGTCTCATGGACCTCGGTCATCTTCCTGTTAAAGTCGCCCTTAAAATCACCGATGACCTTGGCGGCATTGTCCAAACGCTGACTGACATTATTGATCGTGGTTTGATTGTCTGAATAGGATTTGTTGATCGAGTTGCGGATCTCTTCCATTTGCTTCTGGATCAGATCGATGGCCTTGTCGCTGGGTGGTTCTTTGGGCTGGGTATTAAGTTTGAAAAGGAGTAAACCAACGGCCGCCAGCGTCACGAAAGAAATAATAATTGCTAATAATTCCATGTCGGGAACCAGTATAGCAGATGCGCCAAAAAAATAAAATCTTTTCGTTGACAATTTTGCTTTGACAGCATATAATTTTCTCAACATGACCGACAGCATTCTGGAGATCGGAGGCGCGGGACTGGAGTCCACAGATCAGAGGGTAAAGAAGCTGATGGATAGCCTATCCAGTTCGCAAGTTCCCGGTTATATAAAATCAGAGGCGGTCATCAGGGGATTTCCGCTTGAACTCGAAGCCGCTACGCAAAAAGTCAACACTTTCAAACCGCAGGTTGAAGGCTCGTATTTCAGCGACTTGCGGGGGGCGCTCGAAAAGACCAATAGCCAGCTTGACCTGGCCTTAGGTTCCGACGGCTTTTTTGTCATTGCCGGACCGTGGGGTGAGGGTTATACCCGTGATGGGCGATTCCAGCTTGATCGTGATGGGCGGTTGTTGACCGTGGCCGGCAATTATTCTGTCCTGGGCCAGGGTGGCCCGATCGTTGTTACGCCAGGGGCGGCAGTGGAATTTACCGATGAGGGTGACGTCATGGTTGATGGGGTCAAAGTTGACAGCCTGCGGGTGGTGCAGCCGGAAAGCAAGACCGGTTTTGAGCCGGTTAGCGGCAGTATTTTCCGCAAGCTTAACGATTCAGTCGCCATGCAGGAAATCGAAGAACCGCGGGTGATCCGGGGTTATGTTGAATCTTCCAATGTTAATGTGGTTGACGAAATGATGGAGATGATCTTTTTGGACAGGATCTACGGGATCAATGCGAAAATAATTTCCACCCGGGATGGGAACCTGTCCAAGCTGATGGAGATCGCCAAGACCCAATAAACCAGATAGGGGGGATGCAAGATGTTTCAGCCTTTATATGTTGCCGCCACCGGGCTCTCTGCTATCCAGGATGAGATCTTGGGCATAACTAATAATCTTTCGAATGCCAAGACCGTTGCGTTCAAAAAAGAGCGGTCGGAAATGGAAAGCCTTTTCTATGTGGAAAAAAGTTTTAAAGATGTCCTTTACCAGGAGATGGCCAACGCGGAAGCGCCGCCAATCAACGTTGAATATGGTACTGGCGTGCGGGTAACCGCTACGCCCAAGGATTTTACCCAGGGTACGAACGAGACGACCAGTAACGCGCTGGATATGGCGATCCAAGGGGAAGGTTTTTTTCAGTTCAAAATGGCTGACGGCACGCTGGCTTACGGCCGCGCCGGTAATTTTCATCTGGATAACGATGGGAACTTGGTCGATCCCAATGGACGGCTCCTGGCGGCCGGGCTGGTTTTTCCAACTAATACTACTTCCGTCGTGATCTCCCAAGATGGGATCGTCCAGGTCGCGGTGAACAATGAGCGGACACTGACCGAGATCGGCCAGATACCGATCGCCCGCTTTGCCAACCAGTCCGGGCTTAAGTCGATCGGCCAAAACTTGTTCCAGGCGACTGACGCGTCTGGTGAGGCAACGCTTGGTGTCGCCGGGGTTGAAGGTTATGGGACAATTAACCAATATGCGCTGGAACAGAGCAATGTTGACGTTATCTCCGAAATGATGCGGATGGTGATGGCCCAGCGGGTATTCGACACGGTGACGAAGGCGGTTTCCACTTACGAAGGGATGCTGACTAAACTGGAGCAGATGAAGTCATAGTGAAGGATATCAGGAAATCAGGAGACTAGGGGATCAGGAAATGGTAAAGAAGCTTTTATTATTTATAATTGGAATGATGGTGCTGGCCGGAACGGGCTTGGCGATGGCAAACCCGGAAGGGAAGCTTTCGAACCTGATTAAGAACTATGTCCACGAAAAATACCCGGAATATGCGATTGAGGATATCAGGGTCAGCTTTAAAGAAGGGGAGAAGGGAGTCAATAGCCTGAAAACATTTGATGATAATGCCCAATTGACGATCATTCCGAATTATCTCGACTCTAAGCCGCTGGGTAATGTTATGTTCAGTCTGGCCGTTTCCGGCGGTGACCGATCGGACAAGTTTCTCGTCCGGGCAAAAGTCGAAGTCATGAAAAATGTGGTCGTGTCGAGTTCGCTCATAAAAAAAGGGACGCGGATCGAGGCTACCAAGCTTAAGCTGGAGTCGCGTGATGTCGCCCTACTGCCACAAAATTATTTTACCGATCAGGCTGTTGTTATCGGCCAGAAGGCCTCGATCGGGATCCCGAAGAACAGCACACTCTTTGACTGGATGGTGAGCGCGCCGGTGATTGAACGGGGGAAAGCGGTCACGATCCTGGTCTACGGCTCGGGTTTAGTGGTCAAAAGTCAGGGGCAGGCGCTTGAGGATGGCGACCAGAACGCAGAGATCAAGGTCAAGCGGAACGATTCTCTTAAGACGATCAACGCCAAAGTCATTTCACCGACCGAAGTGGAGGTAAAATTATAATGCCGAAAGTTCGTTTGTTATTTGTTATTTGTTGTTTGTTGCTTACCGCCGGAGGTGGTTGGGCCGATTCGATCTGGAACGACAATAGCGCTTCGGTCTATTCGACGCAGAGCAATTACAAGGTTGGCGACATCATTAACATTATTGTGCTGGAGAGCTCTTCGGCCAAGAACTTGGCGACGACCAAGACCAATGTCGGTGACGATTTTAGCGCGAAATTGTCGCACACGATCCAGAAGCTGACGCCGTATATTGGGGCTAATAATTCGGTGACCGGTTCCCTGGCCAATAAATATACCGGCGACGGTTCGACGACGCGGGGAAGCAATGTGACGGCGCGGATCGCCGCTTGGGTGACCGATGTCCTGCCGAGCGGCAACTTGATGATCAAAGGGGTCCACAAGGTCAATGTCAACAACGAAAAACAGGAAATCACGATCACCGGAATGATCAGGGCCAAGGATATTAGCGGCGGCAACACGATCTATTCCTATCAGGTCGCGAACGCCGACCTGTCGATTAGCGGCAAGGGTGTAGTTGATGAAGGGAGCGCGCCCGGATTCCTGTCGAGGATCTTTAACTGGATATTCTAAAATGAAAAAAATAATTTTTGTTTGTTTATTGTTAATTGTTGGTTGCCAATTGGCTTTGGCCCAATCGCCCGCGGTCCGGATCAAAGATATCGCCCAGGTGCAGGGGGCGAGGGATAACCAGCTGATGGGTTTTGGCCTGGTGGTCGGGTTAAATAATACCGGCGATAAAAGCCAAACCGGCTTCACCCAGCAAGCGTTGACCAATTTGTTATCGAGAATGGGGGTAGTCCCTCAGGCGGTCGATTTTAAATCGCGGAATGCCGCGGCGGTTATGGTAACCGCGACCTTGCCGCCGTTCATCAAGCCGGGACAAAAACTTGACGTGACGGTCTCTTCGGTCGGTGACTCGACTTCGCTGCAGGGCGGGACCCTCCTGATTACCGCGTTGCAGGGGGTGGACGGCCAGGTTTACGCTGTGGCGCAAGGGAGCTTGATCACCGGCGTCGACCCATCATCACCGAATTTCCCTTATGTTAAACAGCGGCAGGTGACGGCTGGGCGGATCCCGGCGGGGGCGCTGGTGGAAAAAGAAGTGCCAGTCACGATGGTCAAGAAGAACAACTTGACGATCATGCTGAACGAACCGGATTTTACGACTGCTAATCGGATCGTGGCGGCGATCCGCAACGCCGGACTGGATGCCGAGGCAAAAGATGCCGGGACGGTCGATGTGGCGGTCAGCGGCGAAGATGTCGTTTCCCTGGTCTCGGCGATCGAGGGATTGAGAGTGACACCGGATACAGTGGCGAAGATCGTGGTTAATGAGCGGACCGGGACGATCGTGATCGGTGATAATGTCGTGATCGCGCCGGTGGCCGTCTCTTACGGCGGGATCGACGTTTACATTGGCGATGTCTCCCTGATCTCGGAAGGGCACCTGTCGGATAATTCACAATATGATGACGCCCGCTATTATTCGGCCGGGCGGGCAAAATATGATAACAAGCAGGGTAAGTTGACGGCGGTTTCCGGGTCGGCCACGCTCTCTAGCTTGGTGGCCGCGCTTAACACGATCGGCGCGTCGCCCCGGGACCTGATCTCTATTCTCCAGGCGATGAAAAAGAGCGGCGCGATCAAAGCGGAACTGGAGGTTATTTAAGTGACGGAAAGGATCGACGCGTTGCCAGGCACGCGTAATTATTACAATAATCTTGTACCGGTGGCGCCAACCGGGGAAACGACGGCTCAAGCGGCCGTCAGCCCGCGCGCGGCGGCCGCGGCTAAAACACAACGGGAGTTCGCGACCATATTTTATAAAGAGATAATGAAGCAAGTTTTTAAAGCGCCGAACTTGAGCGCCGAGGAGCCGGCCGAAGGCGACCTCCTTTCGTCTTTCAATTCGGATATCATGGCGGAGCAGATGGCCAACCAATTTGTCGATCAATTGCTTGAGCAACAGCAATGGCTGCCGGCGGCTGGGGCAAATCAATGAAGAAACAACTCCAAAAAAAAGTTGTAGTGCGCGGGGCGGTCGAGGCGTATATGCCGCTGGTCCATTCGATCGCTTCGATGGTCTCGGGCAAGGGCTTGCCGCCGAACATTGAGTACGATGATTTAGTTTCCGACGGGACGGTCGGGCTGATGAAAGCGTGGGAAAATTTCGATCCCAAACGCGGGGTTAAGTTTGAGACTTATGCTTCGTACCGCGTTCGCGGCGAGATGCTCGACGGCCTCAAGAATTACAACCCGGTCCCTTACCGGGTGCAGGTCATGGTTCGTGACATGGCCAAGAACGGCGTCAAAGCGGTTATGACCAAGAAGGATAAAGAAGCGGATAAACTGCTCGAGAAAAAAGAATTGACCGAGGATGAATTTAAACAGGCGCTGAAGAGGATAAAAAAGATCGTCTCCGCTTCCGCCCTGATGTATCTCCTGTCGGTCGAAGAGATGTCGGCGGCCGGAGTGGAAGCGCAGGTGGCGGGCGAAGCGACGCCGGATTCCGAAGCGGACTTCGCGGAGCTTAAGGATAAGATCAGGCATTCGCTTGGGGATTTGCCGCCGCTGCAAAAGCAGGTGGTCGAGCTCTTTTTCCATAGAGGGATCAACCAGAAGACGATCGCCGAAAAACTTAAGTTGTCGCGGCCCAAAGTCTGCCGTTTGCTTAACAAAGCGATCGAAGCTTTAAAAAAGAAGGTAAAATAATGCCGGAACCAGTTGGTTTGTTTGACGAAACTTTTGGCAACCTGGAAAAGGCGATGTGGATCGCCTCGCAGAAACAGGCGGTAATTTCCCAGAATATCGCTAACGCCAAGACGCCGGGTTATGAGCCATTGACCTTTGATGAAGAGTTGATGAAAGCGGTTAAACGCCGGGACAAGAAACCGGTCGTTTTGGAAGAAGAGATGGCCGATCTGGCCAAGAATACGACCAATTACTCGGCGGCGGTCAAGTTGTTATCGTCGAAGATCACTGTTTTGCGGTCAATTGTGACCCAAGGGAAGAAATAATAAGCGATGGGATTAAATCAAGCGCTTGATATCAGTGTCTCGGGGATCGAAGCGGAACGCCGGACGATGGAGCTGATCTCTTCGAACCTGGCCAATATCAACACGACCAGGAGCATCTACGGGGGGCCGTATCGCCGCAAGATGCCGGTCTTGTCCGAAGTGCCGATGTCTTCGTTTGCCGATGAATTGGCCAGGGCCGAAGACAAACTGGCGGTCACGGGGGGTGGGGTCGAGGTTGTCGACGTGGTTGAGGATATGACGCCGTTCCAGACCGTTTATAATCCGGGCCATCCGGATGCCAACGCCATGGGGTACGTTGATATGCCCAATGTCAATATGTCGAATGAAATGGTCGATATGATCTATACGTCAAAGGTCTATGAGGCGAATATTACGGCGTTCAACGCCACTAAGAAAATGATGACGGATACGTTGCAGTTACCGTAGGGAAATTGATAATTTAGAGTTTAAAATTGAAAATTAAGGAGAAATAATTAAATGGCAGAAGCGATCGATCCGGTCAAGGCGGAAATGAAATTATCGGAACTTTTGGGGGACAATGATTTCCTGGCCCAGGCGCCCAGCGCGGTCTCTGGCCCGGTTCCCGGCAACGAGTTTGCCGCCGCCAAAACCGACTTTACCGGGAACCCATTTGAGGATATGCTGTCTAAGGCGATCGAATCGCTTAACGGGGTCAGCCGGTCCGAGGTTTATGCCAATCAAATGATCGACGGCTATTTAAAAGGTCAAGTTGAGTTACAGGACGTGATGGTCGCTCAGTCGAAAGCGAGCTTGATGGCGCAACTGGCGATGACGACGGTCAACACGGCGGTTACGACGTTCAAAGAAATAACACAGATGCAGATATAGGGTTTTAAATAAACCCGAAAGGATAATCAATGGCGGAAGCACCTGGCGGTTTTGATCCTCGAAGAGTGTTCCTGGTCGGCGGGGTAATAGCGGTTATTATCTTTTCAGTCCTTTTTTTCCTCTTTCGGAGCTGCGGGCCGGTTGGTAACGCCCGCAATGCCGGCTATACGGTAATTTATTCCAATCTTGAACTTAAGGATGCCGCGACTGCCATTGCCCGGCTCAAAGAGTTGGCCATCCCTTACGAAATACGGGATGACGGCCGGGCGATCGCTGTGCCCAAGGAAAAAGGGGACCAAGCGAGATTGGGGCTGGCGGAAAAAAACTTACCGGCCGGCGGCGTAGTCGGTTGGGAAATATTTGACGAATCAAAGCTGGGCGCGACCGATTTTGACCGGCGGATCCAGTTGATCCGCGCGATCTCCGGCGAATTATCGCGGACGATCCGCCGGATCGAAGGGGTCGAAGATGTCCGCGTGCAGGTGGTTATCCCGGAGACGAAACTGTTCGGGGCCACGACCGCGCCGGTTACCGCTTCGGTGCTGCTTAGGTTGAGCCCGGGCATTATTTTGGCCAACGAAAAGATCAACGGTATTATTTATTTGGTCGCCAGCAGCGTGGAAAATCTGCAGCCGGAAAACGTGACCGTGGTTGACGATTCCGGCCAGATCCTGTCAGCCAAGGCGCCAGCCGCGCAAGAGGCGCCGGCTCTTCCGCCGCCGCCGGCGGAAACGAAAATAGTGTATGTGACCGCGGAAGCGGCCATGACGACTGAAGCCCAGCCAAAAGTTGGGCCAAGCAAAGAAGCGGCCGCAACCTTGGCCGCGCCGGTCCAACCGACGGTCGAAGCAATTCCGACCATAACCGTGGCCGACCGGGTCATGCTAAAAGTCCAGGCCAAAAAAGAATTGGAGCAGGACTTTTCCGGTAAAGCGCAATTGCTGCTTAACCGGTTTTATCCGATCAATAGCGTGATCGTCAAAGTCAATCTTGAGCTAAAGCCGACCAAAGAGATTGAGATCAGGCTTAAAGACCTTAAAGTAAAACGGATTAACACGATCATTTTGGTCGACAACCGGCTCGATTTTACTCCGGAGCTCAAGCAGGCGACCTATACGACGGTCGCGGCCGCGATCGGTTACAATAAAAAACGGGGTGACAAGATCATCATCCAACGGGTTCCGTTCCATTTGGCGACCTTGCCCCAGGAGATTGGTTTGACGGTTAAGCCGAAGCCAAGGCCAGCGCCCTTGCCATATCGCTTATTGTCTTTCGTGGGGGTTGGCTTGCTGGTACTTTTTGCCGTACTTTTAGTTATGGCGATTGTCAAACAGCGCCAGGCGCCGGTTTTGCCTCAAGTTTCCCAACCGGTGGCGGAAACTGTCCGGCCGGAAGGGGGGAAGCTTGACCAGATCAGGAACATTGCCGACCAGAACCCCGAAAAAGTGGCGGAACTGCTGAAAAAGTGGTTAAGTGAGTAATTTATGGTATTAACGGGAAGAGAAAAAGCGACGATCTTTTTGTCTATCCTCGGGGCGGATGTTTCGTCCCGGATACTCCGATATCTGCCTGATGAACTAGCCGACCTGATCGCTGCCGGGATCAACCATTTGCCGACGCCGTCGCCGGACGCGCTTTCGGAAGTGCTTGGCGAATACAATGGTTTTCTTGCCCTGCCGAACGCTGACCGGGAGAGTCTGCCGCCGGCCGCGCCGGGGATAAAAAAATCTTACGGGACGCTTCTTTATGAACGGCCGCAAATGATCGCTTTCTTGTTATCGCTCATGCCGGAAGAAGGGCGGAGCGAAGTGTTGCACGCCTTGCCGCGCGAGAAAGCGACGATCGAAGCGCTCGGCGGTTCGCTTAAACATAATCTTTTCCGCCCCAGGTTGGAAGAAAAGCTTAAAGAACATTTTTCCGGAAAGTTGTTTTAACAATGGGACTGATAAAAAGAGACCAACTGGAAGATAAAGGGGTGTTGCTGATCGAAAAACCGACGGTGGCGGTCCACCATCGCCGGGAGCATTCGCCTGCGGTCGCGATCACCATCGCTGCTAATGATCTCCCCAAAGCCAAGAGCGAAGCCCGGGTGCTGATCGAGCGGGCCCAGGCGGAGGCCGAACAGATCAGGGGGCAAGCCCGGGAAAGCGGCCGGCGCGAAGGGCGGGAGGAAGCGGCGGCGCGGGTGGAAGAGGCGCTGGCCATGCTCAATGAAGCGGTCAAGGAGCGGAAAAAGATCATTAAAGATTCCGAAGGGGAGTTGCTCCGCCTGTCGCTCAAGATTGCCGAACAGATCATCCGCTCCGAAGTTTCGCTCCACCGCGATGTCTCGCTTAATATCGTTTCCGAAGCGATCGGCCGGGTCTCCGACCGGGAGCAGATCATTGTCCGGGTCAACCGCGAGGATGCCGAGTATTTAAAACGATACAAAGACCGGCTGGCCGGGATGATCGACGGGGTCAAGAGTTTTTCCATCATTGAAGACGCCAATATCGAACCGGGCGGCTGCGTCATCGAGACCAACCTCGGTTTTATCGACGCCAGGATCGCCACCAAACTGAAAGCGATCGAAGAAGCGCTGCAAAAAGTCTATTCCGAAGAAGCTTAACCATGAGCAGCATCACCATTGATTTTGACAAATACCACAAAGCGGTTGACCGCGCCGAAATGGTCAAAGTGATCGGCAAGGTTGTCCAGGTCGTTGGGTTGATCATCGAAGCGCAGGTCGGCGGCGTCTCCGTCGGCGATATCTGTTCGATCCGCATTGAAAAAGAAAACCGCGACGCTTTTGGCGAAGTGGTCGGTTTCCGTGAAAGCCGCGTTTTATTAATGCCGCTCGGCTCGACCTCCGGTATTTCGCCGGGCGCGCAAGTTACCGCCGCCGGCAAACCGCTGATGGTTAAGGTTGGGCCCGAGACCCTCGGCCGCGTGCTGGGCGGGCTGGGCGACCCGATCGACGGCAAAGGGCCGCTCCTGACCGAGATCGAACGGCCGCTTGACGCCGATCCGCCCGATCCGGTCAAGCGTCCCAGGGTAACGGAAGTGATGCGTTGCGGGGTTCGGGCGATCGACGGCCTGCTGACAGTTGGCCGCGGCCAGCGGATCGGTATCTTTGCCGGTTCGGGCGTCGGCAAGTCGACCCTGATGGGGATGGTCGCCCGGAACGCTGAAGCTGACGTCAACGTTATTTGTCTGGTCGGCGAGCGCGGCCGCGAAGTTCGTGATTTTATCGAAGAGTCGCTCGGTGAAGAGGGGCTAAAAAAATCGGTGGTCGTGGTCGCGACATCCGACCTGCCGCCGCTAATTCGCCTTAAGGCGGCGTTTGTCGCCACGGCGATCGCCGAATACTTCCGCGACAAAGGGAAAAAAGTTATTTTAATGATGGACTCGGTCACAAGATTTGCTATGGCTCAACGCGATATAGGGTTAGCGGCGGGCGAGCCGCCGACGACCAAAGGATACACGCCGTCGGTCTTCGCGCTGTTGCCGCGGCTAATGGAACGGTCGGGAACGTCGGAAATAGGGAGTATTACTGCTTTTTACACTATCCTGGTCGAAGGGGATGATTTTAACGAGCCGATCGCCGACCATTCGCGCTCAATTCTGGACGGCCATATCGTTCTTTCACGTGATCTTGCCGCCCGGAACCATTACCCGGCGATCGATGTGCCGCAGAGCGTTTCGAGGATCATGGTCAATTTGGTTTCTGACGAGCACAAGGAAGCGGCGGGGAAACTGCGGGAAGTATTGGCCCGCTTTGCCGAGGCCGAGGACCTGATCAACATCGGCGCGTATGTCAAGGGGAGTAACCCGAAGATCGATTACGCCCTTTCGAAGATCGACCAGGTCAACGACTTCCTGAAGCAGGGGACGTTCGAAAAAATAGGTTATGAGGAGACGGTGGAAAGGCTGATCGGGATATTTAGTTAATTATGGCAAAACAGGCAAAACCGGGCAAAAAATTCAAGTATGACCTGCAGACGGTCCTTAAGGTCCGCGAGATCAAGGAAAAGAAAGAGCAGGAAAAGTTCGCGGAAAAGAACCGGGAGTTCTTGACGGAAAAAGAGAAAGAAGAGCAGATCAAACGGAATAAGAAGGGAAAAGAGCAGGAACTGCGCGAAGTGTTTAATCGCGGTCCGATCTCCGATTTTCAGAAAGTTCTCCGCCGCCGGGCGCACATCGATGTCCTGAAAAGCGACCTTGACGACCAGATTGAGAAGGTGATCGAAGCGAGCAAGAAACTGGAGGAACAGCGGGTCCACCTGATCGAATCGATGAAAGAGAAGAAGATCATGGAAAAACACCGGGAACGGAAACTTGAAGATTACAACAAGCTGATGCAGGGCTTAGAGGCCAAGTTCATGGACGAGGTCGCCACGCAGCGGTTTAAACGTGAAAAGCAGGAATGATCCGCTAATCTAAAGTGACTAACTGAATAAACTTAAGCGCAAAGTATTCTTGGCCTAAGCTGATTTGTTTCTGGTTAATAAGTTTTTGAGAGAACACCCCATTTATAAAATTAGGCAAAGTAGCCGATTGAAATGACGGATCATTCGTTCTTATAGTGTTTAAGTATTCAATGACTGCCTCTCGCGCTTCCTTCACATGAGTGCTCCAAAAGAAAGTTGAGTGGCCACTTATTTCAGCTCCTTGGTTGCCTAGGAGTAAGGCGTGCGGCCTCGTGACGATTGTTTTAATAATGTCCTCAACTGGCTGGAGCGCTAGTACCCCATGATTTAAGTCATTGTTATTCATCTGATCAAGGATGATTGCCAAATTGAACGAATCACTGCCATCTTTTAAATGGTCCAGTGTCGCTATCAATGATATTGGCTGATTGCCATGGATGTTTATGGACAGAACGCCGGCGTTGACCGCGGCAGAAAATGCTAGGCTTTTAAGCGCGTCAAGCTGCAAGAAGCCCATTACTATCTCTGTTAATCCGCTGACTGCTCTGGTGCTGTTATTAACGGCAGTGTCATTATAATTAAAAGAAGAGTCTTGAACTGAGGAAGTGAAATGGCGTTTTGCGGGATCATATTCCATGTTAATACGCAGGTCTGGTCTGGAATTTGCACGTAAATAACTGCATGCTGCCGGCACAAAACCCGCGCTATCTGGTCTAATCTGATTGGGGCGTGGGAATGACGTGCCAAGACCTAATTTACCTCTCAAAAATGGTAATGTAATCGGTAATCCAGAAACGACTTCAATCTTTGGGCTCATGATTCTCTCCTTGATTTTTCAGTGTTTTGACCCAAAATATTATCGAGGGCTATTTTAGATAATTTCACTCTATTTAAGAAAATAAAAAATTGCGGATCGAGCAGCAGGGGTGTTAAGCCTTAACGACTTTGCCGGCCTTCATGCATTTGGTGCAGACGTAAGCCTTGATCTTTTTTCCTTTTAAGATCATAGAGACTTTTTGCAGGTTCGGGTTGAACTTCCGCTTGGTATGGCGCATCGAGTGGGAGACGGTCATCCCCCGCACCGGTTTTTTATCGCAAATTACGCACTTTCTGCTCATGACAATACTATGATAGAATAAAACGAGCAGAATGTCAAACCAGAAGTTAGATACCCCCGTACAATATATAAAGGGAGTAGGGCCCAAATTAGCCCAAGTATTCGCTAAATTAGGGGTGATTACGGTCGAAGACCTCCTTTACCTTGTTCCCCGCGATTTTGAGGACCGGCGAAATATAAAGCCGATCGCCCAGGTTCGGCCGTCCGAATTCGAAGTGGTCAAAGGGGAGATCATGGATGTCGATGTCCAGCAGACGCGCAACCGTTTTTCGATCATCAAAGTCTACTTAAATGACAAAACGGCGACACTCCAGGCGGTCTGGTTTAACCAACCGTACCTTTCAAAGCTATTCCGCCCAGGGATGAAGCTGATCGTTTCCGGCAAGGTCGAAATATCGTCATATGACCATATCCTCCAGCTCCAGGTCAAGGATTTTGAAGTCGATACCGGCGATAACTTGCCGATCGTCCCCAAATACCCGCTAACCCAGGGGCTTTATCCGAAAAAGCTTCGCGCGGTCATTAAAACTGTCATGGATGATTACTTAAAATATGTAGCGGACAAGAAAAGCCGCACGGCTCTCCAGGTGCTCCATTTCCCGACCGATCCGGCCAAGACCGGCCCGGCGCGCGATTATCTGGCGTTTGAAGAGTTGTTGACGTTCCAGCTTGGGCTTCTGCTGCAGCGAAAACGTTATAAAGAAGAACTTAAGGGGCGAAAATTCGAAATCAAAGAAGAATATCTTGAAGAGTTTAAAAAAGCGCTCTCATTTACTTTTACTGGCGCGCAGGAGCGGGTGATGAATGATATCTATGATGATTTTCGCAGCGGGCGGCCGATGAACCGGCTCCTGCAGGGCGACGTCGGCTCGGGCAAGACGGTCGTGGCGGCGCTGGCCGCTTTTATCGCCGTGAAAAACGGCTGCCAGGCGGCGATCCTGGCGCCAACTGAAATTTTGGCCCAACAGCATTATGTTAAATTGTCCGCACTATTCAAGAAACTTGATTGCCGGGTCGACCTGCTGACCGCGACGACTTCATCGGCTAAAAAGCGGGAAGAGTTAAAAGATCAGGATGTGGTTATCGGAACACACGCTTTGCTCGAGAAAAAAATTAAATTCCGTGACCTCGGCCTCGCGATCATCGACGAACAGCACCGCTTTGGCGTCCACCAGCGGCTCGCCCTGGTCAAGAAAGGGTTTTCGCCGCACGTTATTGTCATGACGGCGACGCCGATCCCGCGTTCCTTAGCTTTAACTCTCTACGGCGACCTCGACCGTTCGATCATTGATGAACTGCCCCCCGGGCGGACGCCAGTCAAAACTTATTATGTCCCATCGGCTCGCCGGGCCGACGCCAACGAATTCATCCGCCTCAAGATCAAGGAAGGCCGGCAGGTCTTTGTCGTCTGCCCTTTAGTTGAAGAATCGAGTGAACTCGACCTGAAAGCGGCCAAGGAAGAGGCCGACCGACTCCAGAAATACATTTTCCCCGAGCTTAAAGTTGGCCTGATCCATGGGCGGCTCAAGGGTGACGAAAAAGATAAAATAATGAAAGATTTTGCAGATAAGAAAATTGACATTTTAGTTTCGACGACGGTGATCGAAGTCGGGATCGATGTTCCTAACGCCACGGTTATGGTGGTCGAACACGCGGAACGCTTTGGTCTCTCCCAGCTCCACCAACTGCGCGGCCGGATCGGGCGAGGGAGCGAGCAGTCGTTTTGCTTTCTGGTCGGCGATGCCAAAACTGATGATGCCAAAGAGCGGCTGAAGGCGATGGTGGCGACGAACGACGGGTTCAAAATATCTGAAGTGGACCTTAAATTGCGCGGCCCGGGCGACCTGTTCGGGGCGCGGCAGTCTGGTTTGCCAAACTTCCGGGTGGCTGATATAATTAGGGACGAAAAGATCATCCAGGAAGCCCGGCGCGCGGCCGAGGCATTAGTGGAAAAGGACGCTGAAGGTGCGCGTAATCGCTGGGAAAGCCAGGGGGAGAAATTTAAAGACCCCCAAAAAAGGTTTGAAGCTTCGGCCCTTAACTGACCAGGCGCGGGGCGCGCTGTTCAATATATTGGCGCGCGAAGTTCCCGGCTCTAGATTTCTCGACCTTTTTGCCGGGACAGGGGCAGTCGGGATTGAAGCGTTGTCGCGCGGCGCCGAGCTGGCGATCTTTGTCGACGACCACCGGGCGGCAGTCGCGCTGATCAGGGAGAATTTGGAACTGACCAAGCTGGCCGACCGGGCCGAGGTTTATGCCGTCGACGCGGTCCGGGCGATCGGGATACTCGATTCAAAAAAGGCGCAGTTCGACATCATTTATTTAGGGGCGCCTTACGACAGTCCGGCTCTGGAAAAGTCGCTCGAAAAGTTGGCCGAAACGGATATTTTAAAATCGGGCGGGATATTGGTCGCCGAGCACCGGAAACAGCACAAGATCGAATTGATTTACGGAAAGTACGAATTGTATCGCGACGCCAAGTACGGCGAAACAGTTCTCTCGTTCTTTAAAATTCGGGACTAGTATTCGGATATTAGGGCAGTAATTCGGAAATTCGGGAAAGTAAATATGAAGATAGCAGTATACCCAGGCAGCTTCGACCCCATTACTAACGGCCACCTCGATGTGATCGAGCGGGCGGCCAAGTTATTTGAAAAAGTTATCGTCGCTGTTATCCACAATCCGGAAAAAAATCCTTATTTCAATTTCAAAGAGCGGATCGCCATGATCAAGGCGGCGGTCCCGCACTGCAAGAATGTTGAGATCGACAGTTTTGACGGCTTGCTGGTCGACTATGTCAGGACAAAAAAAGCGCGCTCGATCGTTCGCGGCCTGCGGGCGGTCTCCGATTTTGACTACGAGTTCCAGATGGCGCTGACCAATCGGAAGATGGCGTCGGAGATCGAGACCGTTTTCCTGATGACCGACTACAAGTATTCTTATCTCAGTTCAAGTTTTGTCAAACAGATCGCGCGGCGTGGAGGGGACATCAGCGGCCTGGTCCCGCCGGCGGTAGCGAAACGCCTGATGAAAGCGAAAGGAGCGAAGTAAAAATGGAGATATTAGGATTATTGGATACCCTGGAATCGATCGTTCTCGACAGCCCGAAGGTCCCGTTCACGAAAAAGGTGATGGTCAGCGAAGAAGAGGTCCTGAAGCTGATCGACAAGATCAGGAACGTCGTCCAGGGGGGCTCTCACTTCGCGCAGGAAGCGCTTGGCCGGCACAAAGCGCCAGCCGCTGCCCGCGGTGACGAGTCGGCGGTCGAAGCGGCGGAAGCGGAGCGGCGGCCGCAGGCGGAGACCAAAGCGGTCGAAGTCTTGGAACAATCATACCAGATGGCAAAAGAGATCCGCGAAGGAGCGGACAAGTATGCCGACGAAGTTTTGGCCAACCTCGAAGCGACCTCGACGCGAATTTTGCGCACAGTTAAAGCGGGCCGCGACCGTTTAGCGAAAACCACACAGGTTGGGAGCGAGAGTAAGTGAAAAGAGAAGATGGCCGGCTGCCCAGCCAGCTGCGGCGCGTAAAGATCACCCGCAATTACCTCAAGCATCCGGCCGGCTCGGTCCTGATCGAAATGGGGGAGACCAAAGTTATTTGCACCGCCTCTGTCCAGGAGAGCGTTCCCTATCATAAGAAAGGGAGCGGTTCAGGCTGGGGGACGGCCGAATACGCGATGATCCCCGGTTCGACCTCCGAGCGGATCCAGCGCGAACTGCGCGGGCCAAAGGGACGGACGCAAGA
>JAQVPA010000080.1 GCA_028702315.1 Candidatus Margulisiibacteriota bacterium | reverse complement strand
CGTTCGCCCGATCGGATAAGACCGGATCGAACCGATAACCTTCTCGATTCAATATTATTTTAATGTCGCCAGGGAAATAGTCTCCGCGCAAGTAAACAATGTAATATTTTGTCCGTTTATCCCTTAAGGCATTATAAATATCAGCATCGATCGCCCGCATTGCTGCCGGATCACGCTTGAGGCTGAAATCGCGGGCAAAGAGCTTCCGGCCAAAAACCGAGACTTCACTGTGCCCGCCCAGCGGCGTAATAAAATATTTCCGCAAAGACTTTCTCCCGGAATAGAAGACGGTCGGCGAATGACCAAAGACTTGATCGGCCGGATTTGATGCTTGACCGATCCCGCGACCGATCGTGACCGCCGCCGCGATCGCTCCGTCACCATAACGCGCCAGCGGCAGCTGATCCGGGGGACAGACAAGATAAAGCTCGGCTTGGCAGACAACGATGAGCAGGCCAAGGGCCGTTAGCAGCGCGATCAGCCAAGCTCTCGCCTTCTTGGTGAGTGATAGTTCAGGCCATTTGCCGACCGCTAACCCCGCGAACAGACAAAGCGCCGGGATCGCCGGAATAAAATAATGCCCCAAAGCATATCCCACGGAATAAGTCCCGGCCAGCGAAAAAAACGCCCAGACCAATAAGTTAGACATTGGGATTTCCCGGCGGCGGCCAAAAGCAAAAAGCAGGCCCAAAAAGGCCAATAGCCACAGGACCGAATTTTCTTTAAGCGCCAGGGCCAGCGTTTGCAGCAGAGGGATAACCAAACTGGCCTGGGCCATTCCCGCCCCCAGGACGATCACCGCGCTGATCAGGTCGTTAAGCCGACCCTGATAGAAATAAAAACCGAGCAGAACGGCGGGAAAAACCAAGATCCCCAGGACCAGCCTGCCCGCTCCCTTAAAATCCCGGCGCCAAACGCAGAGCAGCAGCAAGGCCAACAGGTTGAATAGCGCCGTTTGCTTGATCAAGATCGCCAGGCCGGAAAACACGCCGGCAATAAACAGCCACCAGCCGCCGGCCAAGAACGCCAAAAAAGATAAAAGCAGCGGCACGATCATCAGGTTTTCCGGATTTGCCTGGGCCCCTTCAATAAAAAAACCACCGCTAAACAAAGCATAAAAAAAGGCCGCGGCCAAACCGACCCTGGTATCAACCAGCCGCCGGCCGATAATAAATAGCAATAAAGTAGCAGTCAGGCCCAGCAAAGCGGTCACCAAGCGAACCCGAGCGGGATCGCCCGCTAGGGCCTGATAATAAAAAAAGATCAGCGGCGGCTTAACATCAACGATCTCCCGGTAAAGCACCTCGCCCTGCCCCAACCGGATAGCTATCTGGGCATAGACAGTCTCGTCATAGCTGAAGGGTTCGGCCAGGAACGGCAGGCGGAGGACTATTTGCAAGATCAGGATCAGCAAGATGACTAGCCAGGTATTTTTCATGTTAGCCAGCCCAACCTAACGTCGCCGGACAAGCAGCAGCCCGATTGCCAATAAGATCGTCAGGCCACTGATCAGCGCGCCGAGCTTCAGGCTTAGCGGGTCATAAACGAATTTGACCCGGTGTTCTCCCGCGCCAACTCTGACCGCGCTGAATAATTTATTCGCCTGGATTACCGGCTCTTCTTTACCGTCCACATAAAATTTCCAACCCGGGTAATACGCTTCGCTCAAAAACAGCGTCGCTGGCGTTTTGACATTAACGATCATTTCCAGCTCACCGGGGCGGTAGCATTTAAAATCCACCCGCCTCGCCCGCAAATCAGGCCGGCCAAGATCGTTCAACAAAAAGGCTCGCGGCAAAACACCGGGATTTTCGTAAATATATACATTTTGTCCGTAACGATATTTATGCCTCAAAAGTTTCAACCGCTCCGTCTTCAATTCTTTAGCCGAAATAATATATTTAACGTTTAACCGGGACAGGCTGTTTATATTTCTCACGACCCGCTCAGCAGCAAACTCGTTCTGGACGGAATGAGAGAACGGATATGGCTTGACCGACTCATACCCATAGAGATCGTAAAAATGGTTAAGGAGCGGCCAGTTACCGGCAAAATTATCTTTGGCGTTAAACAACGCCTCGCTATAAGTGTCGCCATAAATAATTTGGTTTTCTTTCCTCATTTCAAAAGTACAAAAAAAGCGGTCTCGGCTCTGGTCTTTTTGCAACAACGCGTAATTAGTTGGCATTTTCAAAAAAACTTCTTTCTGCGCGCCAATCGCCACGGTCGAGTTGTTGGCAAACAGGTCGACCGCGGTGATCATAATGATGATCGCCGCAAAAACGTTGCGGCTAACCCTCTTTTGAGTAAACATCCAAAAGACGAGCAGCATCGCCAACAAGTAAACAGCCAAGTTCAACAGGCTTAATAAATTGAATTTGATCAGGCTCATAATTAATTGGAAAAATACTTTGGGCAGGGCTGGATAGCGGCTCGCCAAATACGCAAAGATATTTCCTGACAGGAACCAGCCCGCCAGGAAAAAGAGTGCAAAACCAGCTGTCAGCCAGGAAATCAGCGGTAGCCTTAATTTTAACCGCTCCGGTTCAGTCAGTACCATCTGCAGGCCAAAAGCAGCCAGCAGCGATAAGCAAAAGGTCGTCAAAAAAAGGAACTTGACCGGAAATCGGATTAGAGAAACGCCAGGGATCAGCTTGTAAGCGAGCGGATATAGCAAGGCATATCGGCCAAAAGCAAGAAACAGCGCTGTCAAAGCAACCAGCCCAAAAAAGAGCGACTGCCGCCGCCTAAAAGAAAATAAAGCGAGCAGCAAAGGAATAACGCCAAGATAAGTAGAGATGAGCCAATCCTGGTTCGCTTCCCCAAGCAATGTTTCCGTATAACTGCCAAGCTGGCCGGCATTGCCAAAGAAGTAAGGCAAAATAAACGTGATCAACTCCCGGGGCGGAAATGAACGAAAACTAACAATGTCATAATTCGTTAGCACTACTCGATCGGACAGGCGGGAAAGCTCTAAAAATGGCAGGAACTGAACACCGGTTAAACCAAAGGCAAGTAATAACGAAAGGCCAAGCCAGACAACGCTAAATAATTTCTTTTGCGCAAAAACCAACCCATAAAAGAGCAAAAAGGCCGACGTAACATAAAGTATCGTCGGTTCCCCGCCCAGAAACATAATCGCCAGTAATATCCCGGAAACCACAACGTTTAGTCGCAGGTTTCCATGGGCAAACACGATCCTGTCCCAAAACAGCAAAACCAAAGGGAGCCAAATAACCGAAGAAAGCGATGTGTTCATGTTGGAAACCGAGACAAGATAACCTGAAAAAGCAAAGACCAGGCCGCCAAAAAAGGCGGGCGATTTTTCCAATCGGTAATGCCGCAGCAGCACGTACATAAAACAAGCGGCCAAGAAATAGTGCGTAATTGTATAGTAGTTAAACGCCAGATGGAACGGCATCAGATAATGAATAACCGAGAGTGGGTAGAAAAACCCGATCTGCAGCGTTGCCAGGAGAGGAAAACCGCAGAAAATGTAAGGGTTCCAAAGCGGCAAATGCCCTGCCCTGACCTGTTCGACCATCAAATGGCGGAGCGGATAAAAATAGCGCGACAGGTCCTTAAAGGCGAAAATCAGGTTGCCGTCAAGAAATTTAAAGAAGAAGATCAGCGTCAGGACGAAAAATCCGAGCGCCGGCCAATACTTACGGCAAAAGGACATAACGCGCTTTTTGGGTCTTGAGGTTCTTCTTAACCGAAACCTTGATCCGGTAAGCTTTCCAGATGTTTTCGGGGGTGATAACATCGTCCGGCTTGCCATCGGCGATCATTTCGCCGTTCTTCATCAGGATCAGCCGCGAACAGAATCGGGCGGCCAGGTTGAGATCGTGAAACGTCGCCACGATCGAACGGTGGCTGCGCAGCTTACGCAGCAGTTTGCAGATGTTGATCTGGAAGCGGATGTCTAGGTGCGAAGTCGGTTCATCAAGCAGAAGGACCTGCGGCTCCTGGGCCAGCGCCCGGGCGATCGCGACCCGCTGGAACTCGCCGCCCGAGAGCTCGGTCGTCGGCCGGTCTTTAAGCGTTTCGATCTTCAACTCTTCGATCGCCCAATTAGCGGCATCATAATCATCCTCGGATTCAAAAGAGAAACGTTCGAGATATGGCGTCCGTCCCAGCAAGACCAGGTCTTCAACGGTAAACCCTGCAACCGGCTCCATTAACTGGGGGACAAAAGCGATCCGCCGCGCGATCTCCCGGCGGCTAAGATGTTCGAGCTTATGCTGGCTGATCAGTATTTCACCATGCTGGACCTTTAATAACCCGACCAGCGTCCGGAGCAGGGTCGTCTTGCCGGAACCGTTCGGCCCGACGATCCCGACAAATTCGCCGTCATCGACCTCAAATGATATCTCTTTGAGGACCGGTTTGCCCGGCTCATAACCGCAGATCAATTCTTTAACGTCGAGAACGCTCATTGGCCCTCCAACCGGCGCCGCCGGAGCAGGTAGAGGAAGAACGGCGCGCCGACCAGCGCCATGATGATCCCGATCGGGATTTCCATGGGAGAGAGAACGGTCCGGGCGATCGTATCGGTCACGACCATCAGGATCATGCCGGAAAGAGCGGAGATCGGGATCAGCAGTCGATGATTTGGGCCGACAATCAATCTGATCCAATGCGGAATGATCAGGCCGACAAAACCGATCAGGCCGGAAACGGAAACAGCCGCCGCGGTCAAAAGCGAGGCGGTCACGATCAGTACCAATCTGACTTTTTCTACGTCGACCCCCAGGGTCAACGCCATCTCTTCCCCAAGCAATAAAGCGTTTAGTTCTTTGGAATAATAATAGGCGACCACGCTGCCAACAATGGCATACGGGATCACCGTCGAAACATTGGACCAGGTCGCCGCCGACAGGCTGCCCAGCAGCCAAAAATAAATCGACTGGAGATTGCCGGAAATAATGATGATGAGCGACAGGATCGCGCCACAAAAGGCCGACAGGGCAACTCCGGCCAGGATTAGAGTTTCCGGGGAAGTCTTCCCAGCTGCCTGGGATAATTTATAAACGACAAAGACCGAAAGAAGAGAAAATATGAACGCCGAAGCCGGCAGTGAGCTCATCCCAAAAACGATAAACTGGGCGCCAAGCGCGAGCGATATTGCCGCTCCCACCCCCGCCCCAGCCGAAAAACCAACGATATATGGATCAGAGAGCGGATTGCGCAGCACCCCTTGCAAAATAACACCGGAAAGGGCAAGGAGCAAGCCGACAAACGCCGCCAGGATGACCCGCGGCAGCCTGATCTGCCAGAGGATATCGCTATGCCAGAGCGCGCTGGGCGACATCAGGACCGAACCGAGGAAAAGTGAGAGGAACATGGCCAAAAGGAGAACGCCCAGCAAAATGCCGACCGTAACTTTCCCTTCCGCTTTGGTAATTTTTATCTTCACTAAACTTGAATAATTTTACTTTAATTCAAGGGGAAACTCAAGCTATTTGTAGATAAAATCCGAAATCTGTTCGATCGCATCAACGACCCGTGGCCCCGGCCGCGACAGAATATCGGGATCAATAAACAGGACTCGATCATTCTTAACCGCCTCTAGGCTTTGCCAGCGTTTATCGTTTTTCATCGTTCGTTCGCTGACCAATCCGTGCGGAATGATAATATAAGGAGGGTTTTCGTCAACCAGCTGTTCAAAGCTATAATGCGGATAGGCCGCTTTCGCTTGACCGGCAAAATTGATCACCCCGGCATGGTTGATGATATCGTCGATGAAAGTCCCGCCGCCCGCCACGATCAGCGGATTGTAACCGACAATGATCAGCGCTTTGCGTTGCCCGCTTTTGGCGCTCCAGAGTTCAAGCAC
>JAQVPA010000018.1 GCA_028702315.1 Candidatus Margulisiibacteriota bacterium | reverse complement strand
AGGTAGAAGAGTTAATCACGGCGGTCGAGGGGATGACGGTTCTGGAGCTGGCCGATCTGGTCAAGAAACTTGAAGAGAAATTCGGAGTGACGGCGGCGGCCCCGGTCATGATGGCTGGCGGCGCGGCAGCTGGTGCGGCCGAAGCGACTGTCAAGGAAGAGTTTGATGTTGTCTTGACCTCGGCAGGCGACAAAAAGATCCAAGTCCTCAAGGTTTTGAGAGAGTTGACCGGTCTTGGCTTGAAAGAAGCGAAAGACCTGGTTGACAGCGCTCCTAAAACAGTCAAGGACAAGATCAAGAAAGAAGAAGCGGAAGAGATCAAGAAAAAATTAGAAGCAGAAGGGGCGAAGGTCGAGATCAAATAATGGCGCAAAGAAAAAAGTTTTATACAACCAGGGCGAAGAAATCGGTCGAGCCGCCGGATCTGCTCGAGCTGCAGCGAGATTCCTTTAAATGGTATCTTGAAGAGGGTTTGGCTGAGGAACTGAAGGCCATCTCCCCGATCAAGGGTTTCCAGGGGAAACTTGAGCTGTCGTTCACCGGCAAGAGCACTTTTGGCAAGCCGAAGTACACGGCCGAAGAAAGCCTGATCCGTGAAGCGACTTACGCCGTACCGATCAAAGTTGAGACCCGGCTCCTGAACAAGGAGTCGAAAGAGATAAAATCGCAGGATGTTTTTATTGGCGACCTGCCGATGATGACCGAGCGCGGGACTTTTATCATCAACGGAGCGGAGCGGGTAATCGTTTCCCAATTGGTCCGGTCGCCCGGAGTTTATTACCGGGAATCAAAAAAGATCGAACGGACCGGCAAGATCCTTTACTACGCGACGGTCATTCCCGACCGCGGCGCCTGGCTCGAAGTTGAAACCGACGCCTCCGGGGTCATTTTTACCCGGATAAACCGGACGCGCAAGATCCCGATCACGATGTTCCTCTGTTCGATCGGCGCCACCGAAAAAGAGATCCTCGACGCCCTGTCCGAAGGGGAGTTCCGGCGGCGGTCGCTCAAGGAATGCCCGATCCTGCCGCACGACGAAGCGCTGATCGAAGTCTACAAACGGCTTCGCCCGGGCGATCCAGTGACCCAGGAAGGGGCGCAAGTCTACCTCAATAACCTCTTCTTTAATCCGCGGCGTTATGACCTGGGGAAGGTCGGTCGCTACAAGATGAACCGGAAGCTGGGGATCAAGGTCCCCGAAGAAAAACAAGTCTTGACCAAGGAAGATATCCTGGCGATGGTCAAGTATTTGGTGATGATCAATATCGGCGAAGGGATTTCCGACGATATCGATCATTTAGGCAACCGCCGGATTAGGGCTGTTGGCGAGCTCCTGCAGAGACAGGTTCGCGTTGGCCTGGCCCGGGTGGAAAAACTGGTCAAAGAGCAGATGATGATCAGGGGTAACGAGCCGGTTACGCCGGGACAACTGATCAATATCCGCCCGCTGCAAGCGGTGGTCAAAGAATTTTTTGGCTCCAGCCAGCTGTCGCAGTTCATGGACCAGACCAATCCGCTGGCCGAGCTGACCCACAAACGCCGACTCTCCGCGCTTGGACCAGGCGGGCTTAATCGCGAACGGGCCGGGTTCGAAGTCCGCGACATTCATCCTTCACATTACGGCCGCATCTGCCCGATCGAAACGCCGGAAGGGCCGAACGCCGGCTTGATCGGTTCGTTGTCGACCTATGCCAAAGTAAATAAATTCGGCTTTATCGAAACGCCTTACCGGCGGGTCGAGAAAGGGGTCGTAACCAACCGGACCGAATACGTGACCGCCGATATCGAAGACCTGCACAAGATCGCCTCGTGCGATGTCAAGATCAACGAGCATGGCAAGATCATGGAAAAACAAGTTCCGGTCCGCTACAAACGGGAGTTTGTCTATGTCACGCCGCAGGAAGTCGATTACATCAGCGTTGTGCCGGAGCAAATTGTCGGTATTACGACCGCTCTGATCCCGTTCCTAGAACATGATGACGCGAACCGCGCCTTGATGGGCGCCAACATGCAGCGCCAAGCTGTGCCGCTGCTCGACCCGGAAACACCGCTGGTCGGCACCGGTTGGGAGCGGAAAGTAGCCAGCGATTCCCGGACTCTGGTCAAGGCAAAAAATCCAGGCAAGGTCATTAAAGTTGACGCGACCGAGATCGTTGTTCAGCGAACCAGCAGCAAAGATGTTTATAAACTATTGAATTTTGGCCGGAGCAATCAGGATACGATGCTTTACCAGCGGCCGCGGGTTGGGAGCGGCGACCGGGTTGAAGTTGGCGATGTGCTGGCCGACAGCGCCGCGACCGACGACGGCGAATTAGCGCTTGGCAAGAACGTCATGGTCGCGATGATGCCGATGGAAGGTTATAACTACGAAGACGCGGTCATTCTTTCCGAACGGCTAGTCAAAGAAGACCTCTTTACCTCCGTCCATATCCAGCGGCTCGAAGTCGAGCTCCGTGCCACTAAACTGGGGATGGAAGAGATTACCCGCGAGATCCCGAACGTCGGCGAAGAAGCGCTGGCCAAACTTGATGAACGGGGCGTAGTCGCGGTCGGTTCCGAAGTCGAAGCCGGCGACATTTTGGTTGGCAAGGTCACGCCTAAAGGCGAGACCGAACTGCCGGCGGAAGAAAAACTGCTCCGCGCAATCTTTGGCGATAAAGCCAGGGATATGCGCGACACTTCGCTGCGGGTGCCGCCAGGTGAGAGAGGCAAGGTGATCGGCGTTCGTATTTTCTCCCGTGAGAAAGGGGATGAACTCCCGCCAGGCGTCCACGAGCTTATTCGCGTTTACATCGCGCAGTTGCGCAAGATCTCGATCGGTGATAAAGTCGCCGGCCGCCACGGCAACAAGGGCGTGGTCGCCAGGATCATGCCGGAAGAAGATATGCCATACCTGCCGGATGGCACGCCGGTCGATGTGATCCTCAATCCGCTCGGCGTTCCTTCGCGTATGAATATTGGCCAGATCTTTGAGCTGTTGCTTGGGCATGCTGGCGCGATTCTGGGTAAACATTATGAGATTCCGCTGTTTGACGAGGTCTTGGAAGAAGACGCTTCGATCAAACTGCTGGAAAGAGAGCTAGAAGAAGCGGTTGAAGCCAAGAAAGTTAATTGGCTGGATAAGAGCGGAAAAGTCGACCTCTACGATGCCCGGACCGGCAAGACGTTCGGCCGGAAAGTCGCGGTCGGTTACATGTACATTATGAAACTGATCCACTTGGTCGATGACAAGATGCACGCGCGGTCGACTGGACCGTACTCACTGATCACGCAGCAGCCGCTCGGCGGTAAAGCCCAGTTCGGCGGCCAGCGTTTTGGTGAGATGGAAGTCTGGGCGCTCGAAGCTTACGGTGCGGCGCACACCTTACAAGAACTTTTGACCGTCAAGTCCGACGATGTGGTCGGCCGCTCAAAAGTCTACGAAGCGATCCTTAAGGGGAAGGTCATGAGCAAGCCGGGAATTCCGGAATCGTTCAAAGTTCTGGTTAAAGAACTGCGCGGCCTTGGCCTCGATTTCAAGACGCTGAACCAGGAAGGCAAGGAGATCAATATCGACGAAGAAGTGCGCCCCGCCGAAACAACGCCGAGAATATTCGGCCGCAGCAGCGCTGGAGGTAGCAAATTTGGTGATTAAAAAGTTCGAAGACAAAGAGTTCAGTTTTATCCGCGTCGGCATAGCCTCGCCAGAAAAAATGCTGGCCTGGTCACATGGCGAAGTGGAAAAACCGGAAACAATCAATTACCGCACGTTCAAACCGGAACGGCGCGGCCTGTTCGACGAGAAGATCTTCGGGCCGGTCAAAGATTGGGAATGCCATTGCGGTAAATATCGCCGTGTCCGCTACCGGGGGATCGTCTGTGAACGCTGCGGCGTTGAGGTCACGACTTCGCGCGTCCGCCGCGAACGGATGGGGCATATCAAGCTGGTCGAGCCAGTCGCGCATATCTGGTTCCTGCGCGGCGTCCCCAGTTACATTAGTTTATTACTCGACGTTTCCGGCCGGGCGCTGGAAGAAGTAGTTTATTACGATGCTTACATCGTTACCGAGGTTGGTGCCGATGTTAAACGGCTCAAAGTCGGCAGTATCCTGCGCGAATCCGATTACCAGGACGCGCTCGAAAAGCATGGTAATAAATTTAAGGCCGAGACCGGCGCCAAAGCGGTCAAAGAGCTCCTGGCCAAGATCGATATGGCCGCCCTGGTTTCCAAATTACGGCGCGACATGAAAGATTCCGTCGGCCAGAAGCGGATGAAGATCATTAAACGGCTGCGCATTGCTGAGGCGTTCCAGAAATCAGGCAACCGCCCGGAATGGATGATCATCGATGTTCTGCCGGTCATCCCGCCCGACCTGCGGCCGATGGTCCAGCTCGAAGGGGGGCGCTTTGCCACCTCCGACCTGAACGACCTTTACCGGCGGGTTCTCAATCGTAATAACCGGCTCAAAAAGATGATCAACATGGGTGCCCCTGACATGATCATCCGCAACGAAAAGCGGATGCTCCAGGAAGCGGTTGATGTCTTGATCGATAACGGCAGAAGGAAGAGAGCGGTCACCGGTTCATCGGGACGGCCGTTAAAATCACTGACCGACGGTATTGAAGGTAAACAGGGCCGCTTCCGGCAGAACCTGCTGGGTAAACGAACCGATTATTCCGGCCGTTCCGTCATTGTGGTCGGGCCGCATCTTAAACTGCACCAGTGCGGTTTGCCGAAAGAAATGGCACTGGAGCTGTTTAAGCCATTTGTTATTCGCAAACTAGTTGATCGCGGCAATGCCCAGAACGTTAAATCGGCTAAACGAATGATCGAAAGACAAGAGGTTTTAGTCTGGGATATTTTGGAAGAGGTTATTAAGGGCCATCCGGTCCTCCTCAACCGCGCGCCGACCCTTCATCGCTTGGGTATCCAGGCGTTTGAACCGGTCTTGGTTGAAGGAAAAGCGATCCAGATCCATCCGCTAGTCTGCCCGGCGTTCAACGCCGACTTTGACGGTGACCAAATGGCGGTCCATGTGCCGCTTCTCCCGGAAGCCCAGGTTGAAGCGCGGATCCTGATGTTGTCATCGAACAATCTTTTGTCACCGGCTTCCGGCCGCCCGGTCATTACGCCGACCCAGGATATGGTCCTGGGAACTTATTACATGACGGTCATTGACGAAAAAGAAGAGTTAGGTAAAGGGACGATCTTCTCGGGCGATTGGGAAGCGATGGTTGCCAATGACCTGGACGAAGTCCACCTTAACGCTTTGATTAAAGTTCGCCGCGGGGAAGAGATCATCGAAACCAGCGTCGGCCGGATCAAATTCAATTACACCCTCAATCGCGTCCTCAAGAAACGCGGTATTAATGAAGAATACCAATATCTCAATAAAGTTCTTGGCAAAAAGGAGCTGGAAGCGCTGGTGACCGACTGTTTCCACCGCTATGGCAGCGCCACGACCGCTGAGATTGCCGACGAGATCAAACGGCTCGGTTTCAAATACGCGACCCTGGGTGGCGTCTCGATCTCGATCGACGACCTGCACATCCCGGCGCGCAAGAAAAAGATCGTCGAAGCGGCCAACGAAAAAGTCGCGCGCCTCGAAGAACATTTCCGCGACGGCTCACTGTCGGCCAAGGAAAAATTTATCCGTTCTCTGGATATTTGGGGGGCCGTGACCGAAGAAGTAACCGCTGACCTGCTTAAGGGATTTGATAAATTGAACTCGGTTTACATGATGGCGTTCTCCGGCGCGCGCGGCAATGTCCAGCAGGTCAGGCAGCTTTCCGGTATCCGCGGCCTGATGGCCGATCCGTTCGGTAACATTATTAACATCCCGATCAAATCGAACTTTAAAGAAGGTTTGAATGTGACCGAATATTTTATTTCTTGTTATGGCGCGCGTAAAGGGTTGGTCGATACCGCCCTGAGAACCGCCGATTCCGGTTACTTGACGCGGCGCTTAGCCGATGTCGCCCAGGATGTCATGGTTAACGAAGATGACTGCGGGACAAAATCAGGCATTGAATTGGCCACGGTGCGCGAAGGCTACGAAGAAGTTATCTCACTGGCGCAGCGTTTGCTTCACCGGACGCCGACCAAGAATGTTATTGATCCACTGACCGGCAAAGTTTTAGCTAAAGCCGGTGAAAGGATCACGGCTGAAGTAGCCAAAACAATTGCCGAAGCCGGTGTCGAAAAAGTTGAAGTCCGTTCGGTCCTGACTTGCCAGGCGAAAAAAGGCCTTTGCCAGGCTTGCTACGGCCTCGATCTTTCCACGATGGGAACGATCAGTATTGGCGAAGCGGTCGGGATCGTCGCGGCGCAGTCGATCGGCGAACCGGGTACCCAGCTCACCATGAGAACATTCCATATCGGCGGCGTCGCTCTGCACAAAGGCGCCAAGACCGCGATCAAAGCAAAACACACCGGGACCCTCCATTTTGGCGAAGGAGTTGAAATCCGCGATATCCCTGATGAGTTGGGAACCAAGCAAAAATTAGTTTCCCGGAGCTCAAGTCTTTACATTAAGATCAAGGATAAGAAAGAAGAATATATCTTGCCGCTGGGTGCCGTGCTCAAAGCCAAGGAAGGGGAGAAAATTTCCCACGGCGACACGATGGCCGAATATGATCCTTCTTATGAATATGTTGTTTCCAGCTCGGTCGGCAAATGCATGTTCTTGGGCCTCGAACTGACCACCCAGCGCAAAGAGCGGGTCGCCAAGAAAGACGGCGAAGTCTTTATTTACAATCCGAAGGTCGTCAAAGAATACGCGATACCGAAAGATGCCCAATCTTTTGTCAAGCTAGGTGATAAAGTCAAAATTGGCGATGAGATCGCGACCGGGATCGTTTGCAAAACGACCGGTTCGGTCATTGAAACGAAAAAAGATTATGCGATCATCGCGCCGGGCGAAAGTTATATGATCATTGCCGGTTCGCGCCTCTTTGTTGAGGATGGCGATTCGGTCGAAAGTTACGACGTGGTTGCCCGGGTCGAATCGATCCGCCGCGATCCTTCTAAGACGAGAGATATCATTCAAGGTCTGCCGCGCGTTGAGGAGTTGTTTGAAGCCCGGCGGCCCAAAGAGCCGGCGATCTTGGCGGAGATCGAAGGGGTCGTGAATGTTTCAGAACGGGAAGGAGTCAGGGTCGTGACGATTCGCGGACCCAAAGACGAGACTAAAGAATATCTGGTCCCTTACGAAGTTCGGCTCCGCGTCACGACCAATGATAAGGTTCATCGCGGAATGCAAATCACCGAGGGAACAGTCAATCCGCACGACATGCTTCGTATCTTAGGTGTCCGGGCGGCCCAGAGCTTCCTGGTCGACGAGATCCAGAAGATCTATCGCGCGCAGGGGGTGACGATTTCCGACAAGCATATCGAAGTCATCGTCAGGCAAATGACCAAAAAGGTCAGGGTTGTCTTGTCCGGCGACACTACCCTGCTTCCCGGGGAATTGATCGACCTGAAATCAATGGAAGAAGCGAACGAAAAAGCCAAGGGTGACAAGGCCGAGGCGACCGAAGTCCTGCTTGGTATCACTAAGGCGTCGCTCTCGACCGACAGCTTTATCTCGGCTGCTTCGTTCCAGGAAACAGCGCGGATCTTGACCGATGCCGCCGTCAAGGGCCGGACCGACGAGATGTACGGCCTCAAAGAAAATGTGATCATCGGGAAACTGATCCCGGCCGGGACCGGTTTTTCCGAATACCGCTATCTGGAGCTGGTCCCGACCGCCGGGGTGCTGCCGAAGATGGAAGAGGAAACAGTTCAGGAGGAATAAATGCCGACTATAAATCAATTAATACGAAAAGGAAGAAAAAGCGCCAAGAACCGGAGCAAGGCGCCCGCGCTGAAAGGGTCGCCGCTGCGCCGCGGTGTCTGCGTCAGAGTTTACACGACCACGCCGAAAAAGCCGAACTCGGCTTTGCGCAAAGTTGCTCGTGTCCGCTTGACTTCACAGATTGAAGTCTCAGCCTATATCCCGGGGGTTGGACATAACCTGCAGGAGCACTCGGTTGTGCTGGTCAGGGGTGGCCGCGTCAAGGATTTACCAGGCGTTCGTTATCATATCGTGCGCGGTTCGTTTGATACCGGCGGCGTAGAAAATCGCCGGCAGAGCCGGTCAAAGTACGGGGCCAAGCGGCCCAAAGAGGGAGGGAAAGCCGGTGCCTAGACACGGAAGAACACCCAAAAGAAAAGCGCTGCCGGATGTCGTTTACAAAAACGTCCTGGTGCAAAAATTTATCAATAAAATGATCACCATGGGGAAGAAGAGCAAGGCCGAAAGCCTTTTTTACGGCGCCATGGATGAGATCAAGAAACGCTTGAACAAGGAACCGATGGAAGTATTTGAAAAAGCGATGAGCAACGCCTGCCCGCTGCTTGAGGTTAAGGCGCGGCGGGTCGGTGGCGCGACCTACCAGGTGCCGGTCGAAGTTTCTAAAGACCGGAGCCAGGCGATGGCGATGCAATGGCTCAGGGAAGCGGCCAGGGAACGGGCGGGAAAATCGATGGCGGAGAATTTGGCCGGTGAATTAATCGACGCATATAACAATACCGGAGCGGCGATCAAAAACCGGGAAAACCTGCACAAAACAGCGGAAGCGAACAAAGCGTTCGCGCACTTTAGGTGGTAAATAAATAAATGGCGAGAGAATGTCCAATTGATAAATATCGGAACATGGGCTTTGCGGCGCATATCGACGCCGGCAAGACGACCACGACGGAGCGGGTGCTGTTTTACAGCGGCCGGCTCCATCGCATCGGCAATGTCGATGAAGGGACAACGGCAATGGACTGGATGGTCCAGGAAAAAGAGCGCGGGATCACGATCACTTCAGCCGCGACAACGACTTTCTGGAAAGATCACCGGATCAATATCATTGACACACCCGGCCACGTTGATTTTACCGTTGAAGTTGAACGCTCGATGCGGGTGCTTGACGGGGTCGTCGTTATTTTCTGTTCGGTCGGCGGCTGCCAGCCGCAATCAGAGACAGTCTGGCGGCAAGCGACGCGTTATAAGGTTCCGCGGATGGCGTTCGTTAATAAGATGGACCGGATGGGAGCCGACTTTTACCGGGTTGCCGCCCAGATCAAGGAGCGTTTGCAGGCTAACGCGGTCGTGTTACAGCTCCCGATCGGCGCCGAAGATAATTTTAGAGGAATGGTCGACCTGGTCGAAATGGACGCGATCGTTTACGAAGATGAACTGGGGCTCAAATTCAGCCGCCAGCCGATTCCGGATGATCTGAAGGAAAAGGCGAAAGCGTATCATGAAAAGCTGATCGAAGCGGCGGCGGAAGCTGATGATGCCTTGTTGGAGAAATATTTGGAAACCCACACCTTATCAAAAGAAGAGATCAAAAAAGGGCTCAGGAAAGCGACGATCGACAGCAAGATTATCCCTGTCCTGTGCGGCTCGTCTTTCAAGAACCGCGGCGTCCAGCCGATGCTCGACGCGATCATCGACTATCTCCCGTCGCCGTTGGATAAAAAGGCGGTTGTGGGACTCAATCCCAAGAGCGGCGAAGAGGACCAGCGTGAGCCATCAGATAACCAGCCATTCTCAGCGCTTGCTTTTAAGATCATGACCGATCCTTTTGTTGGCCGGTTGACATTTTTCCGGGTTTATTCCGGGGTATTGCAGACCGGTTCTTATACTTTTAATTCAGTCAAAGACCGGAAAGAGCGGATTGGCCGCCTGCTGCAGATGCACGCCAATAAACGGGAAGAGATCAGCGAGATTGGGGCGGGGGATATTGGCGCGATCGTTGGGCTCAAGGATACCACAACCGGTGATACGCTTTGTGATGAAAGCAAACCAATTATTCTCGAATCGATCGTTTTCCCGGAACCGGTCATCTTTGTTGCCATCGAGCCAAAGACGGCGGCCGACCAGGAAAAACTTGGTACCGCGCTCGGTAAATTAGCGGAAGAAGACCCGACCTTCCGGATCAAGGGTGATCCGGAGACAGGGCAAACGATCATCTCCGGCATGGGCGAGCTCCACCTGGAGATCATCGTTGACCGGCTGCTGCGCGAGTTCAAGGTTGAAGCCAACGTTGGCAAGCCGCAGGTCGCATACAAAGAGACGATCCGGGCCGAAGCGGAAGCCCAAGGGAAGTTTATCCGGCAGACAGGCGGCCGTGGCCAATACGGCGATGTCTGGCTCAAAGTCGCCCCGCTGGAAGCGGGCAAAGGGTTTGAGTTCGTCAATAAGATAGTTGGCGGATCGATCCCGCGCGAATATGTCCCGGCGGTAGAAGCCGGCATCAGAGAAGCCTTGACCACCGGTGTTATGGCCGGTTATCCGGTGATCGATGTGCAGGCGACCGTATTTGACGGGTCATACCACGAAGTCGATTCGTCAGAGATTGCCTTTAAGATTGCCGGTTCCATGGCCTTCAAGGCGGCGGTCATGAAAAGCAAACCGGTCATCCTTGAGCCGGTCATGAAAGTGGAAGTAGTCGTACCGGAACAGTACATGGGTGACGTGATCGGCAACCTCTCCAGCCGGCGCGGACACATTGAAGAGATGGAATCGCACGCCGGGATCCAGACGATCCGGGCCAAGGTGCCGCTGGCGAATATGTTCGGCTACGCGACCGATGTCCGCTCGCTTTCGCAAGGGCGCGGGACATACACGATGGAATTTTGCGATTATCGCGAAACGCCGAAAAATATCTCAGAACAATTAGTCGAAAAAGCCTCAGGAGGAAAACAGGGGAAATAAATGGCAAGACAGAAAATTAGGATTAAGTTAAAGAGTTACGACCATCGGCTGCTGGACCAGTCGTCCGCCAAAATAGTCGACACGGCCAAGCGCGCTGGCGCGCTGGTGTCCGGGCCGGTGCCGCTGCCAACCGATAAGGAAGTTTTTTGCGTGCTGCGCTCGCCGCACGTTGACAAGAAATCGCGCGAACACTTTGAGATCAGGACGCATAAAAGGTTGATCGATATCCTTGACCCGCCGCCACAGACGGTTGACGCGCTCATGCAGCTCGACCTGCCGGCCGGGGTTGATATCGAGATCAAGATGGACTAATGACATGAATGGATTAATTGGTAAAAAAATAGGAATGACGCAAATATTTGACGAAAAAGGCAATGCCTTGGGTGTGACCGTCGTGGAAGTGGGACCGTGCAAGGTTACCCAGGTGAAAACCGCTGACAAAGACGGTTATGATGCTTTGCAGCTTCTCTTCGGCAAGAAAAAACGGGAAGTCCGGTTGGACAAACCGGAGGAACTCAAGGTTGGCGATGAGATCAAAGTTGATATTTTTAAGGCTGGCGAACTGGTCAAGGTTTCCGGCTTGACGATCGGTAAGGGTTTTCAGGGTACGATCAAAAGGTATCATACTCATCGCGGACCGATGAGCCATGGCTCAAAACATCACCGCCTAGTCGGTTCAGCCAGTTCTGGCACGACACCCGGCCGCGTTTGGCCGGGGAGGAAAATGCCCGGACGGATGGGCGGCGGCCAAAAAACTGTCAAGAAAGTGCTGGTTGCCCAGGTGATCGCCGAGAAGAACCTGCTCCTGATCAAGGGCCCGGTTCCCGGCAAACCCGGCAACATAGTAATGGTGACCAAAGAATGAGTTTAAAAGAGAAAATATTTAATGAACCGTTGAATCAACCGGTTGTGCACGAAGCGCTCCGCTGGTATTTGGCTTCGCGGCGGCGCGGCACCCATAGCGCTAAGACAAGGACCGAAGTTTCCGGCGGCGGTAAAAAACCGTGGAAGCAGAAGGGGACCGGTCGGGCGCGGGCAGGAAGCACCCGCTCTCCGCTCTGGCGGCACGGCGGCGTCATTTTCCCGCCTAAGCCGAGGGATTATTCCTATGCTTTGCCGGTCAAAATGAGGAAACTGGCCCTGCGCGTCGCGCTGTCGGAACTGAATCGCGCCGATAAGGTGAAAGTTGCCGAAGCACTGGTTTTACCGGCGCCCAAAACGAAAGAAGGGGTTAAGTTCCTGAAAGAACAGGGGGTAGCCGGAAAGGTTCTGATCTTACAGGGGAAAGAAAACAAAGAGTTTGTCCGTGGCATCCAGAATATCGCCGGGGTAAAAGTTATGCCGGCCAAGGATGTTAATATTTACGAAATACTGAAATCCGATTGGGTTATCGTCGAAAAAGAAGCTGTTAAGCAACTTGAAGAGAGGATAAGATAATGGAATTCGAACACGTTTTGATCGCACCGCTGTTGACGGAAAAAAGCGTGACCGAACGAGCCCGCTCACGGTACACATTTAAGGTCAACGCGAAAGCGACCAAGATCCAAGTCAAGCAGGCGGTCGAAAAAGCCTTTAAGGTCAAGGTTGTCGACGTTAACACCTGCATAGTCCGGGCCAAACGGCGGATCCTTGGCCGCTCGATCGGCAAAACTTCCGGTTGGAAGAAGGCCTACATTACCTTAGCCGCGGGGCAAAAGATACAGGAGTTGGAAGCATAACATGGCATTACGACAAAAGAACCCGACCAGTCCCGGTACCAGGTTTCAGATAGTCGATGACTATACTGATATTACCACTAATAAGCCGGAAAAAAAGCTGCTGGCGAAATGGAAACAAAATTCCGGCCGTGACTGGCGCGGTTTTGTTTCGATGCGCCATCGCGGCGGCGGCAATAAAAAGCATTACCGGATAATCGATTTTAAGCGGGACAAAGATAATATTCCGGCCGCGGTCCTGTCGATCGAATACGACCCGAACCGGAACTGCCGGATCGCGCTGGTCGAATACGAGGATAAGGAACGGCGCTATATCCTGGCGCCGATCGGCCTGACCGTCGGCGATAAGATCGCCTCCGGGACCGAAGTTGACATCAAGCCGGGGAATGCCTTGCCGCTCCAATCGATCCCGATCGGCACGACCGTTCATAATGTAGAGATGGAACCGGGTCGCGGCGGCCAATTAGCCAGGGCGGCTGGCGCCGCGCTGACCTTGTTGGCTAAGGAGAACGGCTATGGCATTATCAAGATGCCATCTGGCGAACAGCGGATGATCCATCTGGCTTGCCGGGCGACTGTCGGGCAGGTCGGTAATGTTGACGCTAAGAATAAAGTTTTGGGCAAAGCTGGCCGGAAAAGACACTTAGGCAGGCGGCCGGAAGTTCGCGGCGTTGTGATGAATCCGTGCGATCACCCGCACGGCGGCGGCGAAGGTAAATCCGGGATCGGCCATGTTTCACCGCTGACGCCGTGGGGTAAGCCGACACTGGGTAAAAAGACCCGCCACTCGCGGCGCCTGAGTGAACGATTCATTTTGACGAGGAGGAAATAATGGGACGCTCGATTAAAAAGGGACCGCACATTGATGAGAAGCTGTTGCGCAAGGTCCAAAAGATGGAAATAAGTAAAGAAAAAAAAGTTATCAAAACCTGGGCCAGGAATTGCACTATAATTCCCGAGTTCGTCGGGTTTACTTTCGCGGTGCATAATGGGGTCAAGCACATTCCGGTTTATGTGTCCGAGAACATGGTGGGGCATAAGTTGGGGGAATTTTCCCACACCCGGGTGTTCCGTGGGCATAGTTCGCCGACCGATAAGTCAACAACACTAACATGATAAAAGCGAGAACAAACTATACCAAGAGTGCGCCGCGCAAGATCGCGCGGGTGCTGGACGTCGTTCGCGGCAAAAAGGCGCAGGATGCGGTCGTGATGCTCAAGTTTATGCCGCAGAAGGCGGCGCGGATCGTGGAGAAGGTTGTCCGGTCGGCCATTGCCAACGCCAAGAACAACCAAAAGCTCAGCGAGGCCGATCTGTTCATTAAAGAATGTTATGTTAACAAGGGAACCGACTTGAAGCGGATCCAGCCGCGGGCGCGGGGCCGGGCATTTGCGATCTTGAAGCGGACCAGTCACGTTACCATCTGTCTGGAGGCAAAATAATGGGACAAAAGATACATCCGAAGGGATTCCGGATCGGAATCATTGAAGAGTGGGAGAGCTTCTGGTACGCCAATGACCAGGATTTTGCCAAACTGCTCAAAGAAGATTTTGATATCCGGAAATACTTAAAGAACAGCCTGTACAAGGCCGGGATCGCCCAGATCAAGATCAGCCGCAAAGCCAACCAGATCGAGATCGATCTTTATACTGCCCGGCCGGGACTGATTATCGGCAAGGGTGGCAAAGAGATCGCGGCGATCCGGGAAGATATGATGAAGAGATTCGGCAAGCAGGTCCAGCTTAATGTTCACGAAGAAAAGAACCCGGAAGCGTGCGCGGTTCTGGTGGCGGAGAACGTTGCCAGCCAGCTGGAGCGCCGGATCTCTTTCCGGCGGGTGATGAAACAAAGCGTTTCTAAAGCGCTGCGCAGCGGAGCCAAGGGAGTCAAGATCATGTGTGCCGGCCGGCTAGACGGGGCGGAGATTGCCCGGAGCGAATGGTACCGGATGGGCCGCGTGCCGCTGCAGACACTGCGCGCCAAGATCGATTACGGGGTCGCCGAAGCAATGACCCTCTACGGCAAGATCGGTATTAAAGTCTGGGTCTATAAGGGCGATGTTTTGAAAGCTAAACAAAAGGAGCAAAACGCAAGTGGCACTGGTACCAGCGAAAACAAAATTTAGGAAACATCAACGCCGAAGATTGCGGGGCCGGGCCAGCGCTGGCGCGACTTTGATGTTCGGTGAATACGGGCTGCAAACACTTGATTGCGCTTACCTGACGGTCAATCAGATCGAATCGGCCAGGAAAACGTTGGCTCACCATTTTAAACGGGGCGGCAAGATCTGGTTAAGAGTCTTTGCCGATAAGATTGTCACCGCGCACCCGGCCGAGAGCAGGATGGGGAGCGGGAAAGGGGCGCCGGTCAGGTTCGTGGCGCCGGTCAGGCGCGGCCACATTATATTTGAGATTGCCGGCGTGACGCCGGAAGAAGCGAAAGAAGGACTCCGGCTGGCCAGCTTCAAGCTGCCGGTTGAGACCAGGGTGGTAACCAAACAATGAAAAAAGCGGAAATCAGGGAACTTTCGGACCAGGAGCTCCAGAAAAAATTGGGCGAGTCGCGCCGGGAGCTCTTGACCCTCAGGATCCAGCAAGCCAACCAACAGCTGAAGAACCCGCTTAAGCTGCGGGAAGTGCGGCGCGGGATCGCCAGGATATTAACGATCATAAGGGAGAAAAAATCAGCATGAACGAAAGCAAAGTAAAGGTCAGGGAGGGTGTGGTGGTCAGCAATAAGATGCAGAAGACCGTGGTTGTCAAGATCGAACGGGTCTACCGGCATCCGCTCTACCAGAAAGTCATGAAAATAGCGAAAAAACTTAAAGCCCACGACGAAAAGAACGAATGCCAGATCGGCGACCGGGTCGAGATCATGGAGACCCGCCCGCTCTCAAAAGATAAATGTTGGCGCGTGGTTAGGAGGATATCGAGTGATACAACCTCGTAGTATGCTTAATGTCGCCGATAATTCCGGCGCCAAGACTGTGATGTGCATCCGTTGCCTGGGCGGCAGCAACCGCAAGTACGCTGGCATCGGCGACATGATCGTTGCCGTCGTCAAGGAAGCGATACCGAACATGACCGTGAAAAAATCAGAAGTGGTTAAGTGCGTGATCGTCAGGACGCGGAAGAAAAACCGGCGGCCGGATGGATCATACGTGGTTTTTGATGATAACGCCGTTGTTGTGATCACGCCGGAAAAGAACCCGCGTGGCACCCGCGTTTTCGGCCCGGTCGCCAGAGAATTACGCGAAAAAGACTATATGAAAATTATTTCACTGGCGCCGGAGGTTGTCTAACATGAAACTGAAAAAAGGCGATCTGGTCATTACGCTGTCAGGCAAAGACAAGGGGAAGAAAGGAAAGATTATTGCCGTTTTTCCAGACAAGGATAAAGTAACGGTTGAAGCGGTCAACGTGGCTAAAAAGCACCAGAAACCGAGCCGTAATTTCCAGGGCGGGATCATCGAGAAGCCGTTGCCACTCTTTGCGTCAAAAGTGAAATTAGTTTGTCCCCGCTGCAGCGAACCGACCAGGATCGGTTCTAAAATAGTGGGCGAGAAAAAAGTTCGGGTTTGCCAAGAGTGCAGCGAAATAATTGATAAGGTGTAAATATGGTAAATTTGAGAGATAAATTCGATAAAGAAATAGTCAAAGCGATCATGAAAGAGAAGGGGTACAAGAATACCATGCAGGTGCCCCGCCTGCTCAAGGTTGTTATTAATCGGGGGGTCAGTGAGGCGCGCGAAAATTCCAAAGCGATCGAGATTTCCGCGGCCGAACTCGCGAATATCACCGGGCAAAAACCGCTGGTAACCATGAGCAAGAAAGCGATTGCCGCTTTTCATCTCAAAGGGAATGTTCCGATTGGTCTCAAGGTCACGTTGCGCGGCCAGAGAATGTATGAGTTCGTTAGTAAGCTGATCAATATTTGTTTGCCGAAGATCAGAGACTTTAAAGGTGTTAGCCCCAAGTCGTTTGATGGCCGGGGAAATTACACGATAGGCATCCGGGAGCAGTTGATCTTTCCGGAGGTTGATTATGACAAGGTTGACCAGGTGCGCGGCATGGATATCACTTTTGTTACCTCAGCTAAAGACGATGCCGGAGCGCACAAGCTGTTGCAGATGATCGGAATGCCGTTCAGGAAAGAGGGTTAAAATGGCTAAAAAAAGCTGGCTGGAAAAATTGAAAAGAGAGCCGAAGTTTTCGACGCGCAAAATAAAACGCTGTGCTATCTGCGGGCGGAAGCGCGGTTTGCTGACCAAATTCGGCATTTGCCGTATTCATTTTCGTGAGCTGGCGCACCGCGGGCAGATCCCCGGTGTGACCAAGTCAAGTTGGTAGGGAGGAAATATGGATTCGATCGCTGATATGCTGGTAAGGATCAATAACGCGGTTAAGATCAAGAAAGAGACCGTTGATTTGCCTCATTCCAAGATGAAAGAGGCGCTGTCGCGGATCATGGTCGGCGAAGGCTTTGTCGGGAAAAGCGAGGTCATGACTCGGATGAACAAGAAATACCTGCGCTTGACCCTGAAATACAACGACAAGAAAAAGAGCGTGATCGAAGGTTTAAAACGGGTCAGCACGCCCGGGCGCCGCTATTATGTCGGGGCCACCAAGATCCCGCGGGTCCGGTCCGGGTTCGGGACGGCGATCATTTCGACGCCGCGCGGGCTAATGACCGATGTCGAAGCGAGAAGCAATAAGGTCGGCGGCGAAGTCATTTGTTATATATGGTAGGTACAATATGGGCAGAATAGGAAAAAGACAATTAGTTATCCCAGCCGGAGTGGAGGTTAAAGTTGCCGGCGGCGAGATCCATGTTAAGGGGCCGAAAGGGACATTGGTCCAAACTTATGTGCCGGCGATCGAGATCAAGGTCGCGGAAGGTAAGGTTTTGACTCTTTGCACGGTGGATGATACCAAGACCGCTGCTTTGCAGGGACTGTATAATAGCCTGATCAAGAACATGATCGTTGGCGTGACGACCGGTTTCCAAAAGGAGCTTGATCTTGTCGGGGTTGGTTACCGGGCGGCGATGCAGGGTAAAAAACTGCAGATTCAGGTCGGTTATTCCCATCCGGTCGAAATTGATCCGCCAGTGGGCATTGAATTTGCGGTGGCGAGCAATACCAGGATAGTTGTTAAGGGAACTGATCGGCAAAAAGTTGGCCAGATGTCCGCGGTCATTCGCCAGATTAGGAAAGTTGAGCCCTATAAGGGTAAGGGGATCAGGTATGTTGGCGAGGTTGTCAGGCGGAAGGCCGGTAAGGCTGCCAAAGCGGTTAGCGCTGGCGGAGGAGCATAAGGGATGAAAAAGAGGAAAATAATCGGGACGGCGGAACGGCCGAGACTGTCGGTTTTCCGTAGTACTAACGGGATGCATGCCCAGCTGATTGATGATTTGACTGGACGGACGGTTGCGGCTGCTTCAACAGCCGAAAAAAAATTGGTCAAAAAAGGCGGCAATATCGCCGCTGCTAAGATCATCGGTAAAACGGTGGCGGAACGCGCGCTGGCCAAAGGTTTTAAAAAAGTTGTTTTTGACCGCGGCACGGCGCTTTATCATGGCCGGGTAAAAGCCCTGGCGGAAGCGGCTCGAGAAGGAGGACTGGAATTTTAATGCGAAGAGAACAGGCAGATTCCGAATTTAACGAAAAGGTCGTCAATATCCGCCGCGTTACCAAGGTGGTTAAAGGCGGCAAAAAAATGGGTTTCCGGGCGGTCGTGGTCGTTGGCGACCTGAAAGGCCGGGTTGGTCTAGGTGTCGGTAAAGCGGCCGAAGTTTCGGCTGCGATCCGCAAAGGGGTGGAAGCGGCGAAAAGAGGACTCTGCGAAGTGCCGCTTATTTCCGGAACCATTCCCCATGACGTTAATGGTAAATTTTCCGCCAGCCAAGTGGTTTTGCGCCCGGCTCCCAGAGGAAGCGGCGTTATCGCCGGCGGTTCGGTCCGGACCGTCCTTGAGCTTTGCGGGATGAAGAATATCGTCGCTAAATCTCTTGGCTCGGCCAATTCGATCAATGTCGCCCGGGCGACGCTTAATGCGCTCGGCGCGCTAAAGAGGCTTGACCAGGTCACCACTGAAAGAGGAAAGGAACCAAAGGTCCATTATGTTGAAACTTAACGAACTAAGCCCGGCAGCGGGCTCAAAGAAAAAAAGAAAACGGGTCGCCCGCGGGACCAGTTCGGGCCACGGCAAGACCGCATGCCGCGGACACAAGGGACAAACCAGCCGTTCTGGCGGGACTAAGGGAAGCCGGTTCGAAGGCGGCCAGACGCCGCTTTATCGGCGATTACCAAAACGCGGTTTCAAGAATTATCCGTTCCGAACCAGGTACCAGGTCTACAATTTGTCAAACCTTGACAAAATTAAACTAGTCGACGGGCTTCTGATAAAAGTGCTTGGGACAGGCGAGGTCAAAGGTGCGGTTACCGTCTCTGCCCACAAATTCAGCGCCGCGGCGGCCCGGAAGATCGAAGCCGCCGGCGGTAAAGCGGTTGTAATTAATGTTTAACATCGTTTCCGGTATATTCAATATTGCTGACCTGAGGAAGAAGCTTCTCTTTACCCTTGGGATGATCATCCTGGTCCGCTTTGGGGCGCATGTTCCGGTAGCGGGGATCGATACGGTCAAATTAGCAAACCTTTTTGGCCAGGGCAATATCCTGAACTTTCTTGATCTATTTACCGGCGGCGCGCTGATGCGTTTTTCGGTTTTTGCGATGGGGATAGTGCCCTATATCAATGCTTCGATCATCATGCAGCTTTTGCAGGTCGTTATTCCCCAACTGGAAGAGCTGGCCAAAGAGGGTGAGGCTGGCCGGAAACAGATTTCATCTTATACCCGGTATTTAACGGTCGTCCTGGCGGCTTTCCAGGCGTTTGGGATGTCTTTTTGGCTCCGAGGAGTAATGCTTGAAGGATACAATTTCATGTTTTTTCTGGCCGGAACAATGGTAGCGTTGACTGCCGGTGCGACCCTGATCATGTGGTTTTCCGAGCTGATCACTGAAAAAGGGATCGGCAACGGCGCTTCGCTGATAATCTTTGTCGGGATCGTTTCCCGGATACCTTCTTACATTGGCCAGACGGCAACACTGGTCAAGGGGGGGGCTTCATTGATTGGCGTGATAATTTTGGCGATTGCTTTTCTTGCTATGCTTGTAGCAATCGTCATTGTTCAGGAAGGACAACGGCGGATCAATGTACAATACGCTAAAAGAGTAGTAGGAAGAAAGATGTATGGCGGGCAATCGACGTACATCCCGCTCAGGATAAACCAGGGTGGGGTAATCCCGATCATTTTTGCTTCTTCTGTCCTCCTGTTCCCGGCGACGATCGCGCAGTTTATCCCTAACCCGGCGGTGCAAAAAATCGTTGGCCTGCTGTCGCCATCCGGCAGCCTTTACCTGGTATTTTATTTTGCCCTGATCTTTTTCTTTACCTATTTCTATACGGCGATAACATTTAATCCAAATGAGTTGGCGGAAAATATTAAAAAATACGGTGGATTTATTACTGGCATCCGGCCGGGTAAGCCGACCGCACAATATCTTGAATATACGATCACCAGGCTAACACTGGTCGGCGCCACTTTCTTGGCGGTGATCGCGATCATTCCGTCGATCGTGGAGAGCCTGACGCATATCACTTCATTCCAGGGGTTGGGTTCAACCTCACTTTTGATCGTTGTTGGTGTCGCGCTTGACCTGGTCAGGCAGATCGAGACCCATTTGGTGACGAGACAATATGAAGGATTGTTGGCATGATCCTGATCTTCCTTGGCCCGCCCGGATCCGGTAAAGGGACCCAGGCGAAGCTGTTAGCCGAAAAGCTGAAGATTGCCCACATTTCTCTCGGTGACCTGCTGAGAGAAGAAGTGCGGATCGGTTCGGTGATCGGTAAGCAGGCGAAGGCGATGATGGATGCCGGCAAGCTGGTGCCGGATGAACTGACGATCGAACTGGCGCAGAACCGGATCAAAAAGGATGATTGCCGCCGGGGTTTTATCATGGACGGGTTTCCGCGCTCGGCGGCCCAAGCGGACGCGTTCGATAAGATGCTGGCGCAAAATAAGCTGACGCTAGGCGCGGCGGTTTATTTTGCAGTGGATGAAGAACCGCTGGTCAAGCGGCTCCTGCTGCGAGCACAACTTGAGGGGCGGGCGGACGATACCGAGAGCGTGATCCGGACCCGGTTCGAGGTTTACGCCAAGCAGACCGCGCCGCTGATCGAGCATTATAAAAAAATTGGTAAATTGGTTGAGATCGACGCGGCCCGGCCGATCGATCAGGTGACAAAAGAGCTTTTTGCGCTCGAGGCTATTGCCTCTGTTCTTTGATGGGTTTAATAAAGGTCAAAAATCGCGACGAGATCGAGTTGATGCGCGAAGCCGGACGGATCACAGCGGAAGCGTTGAATTGTCTTAAGGCTGAGGTTCGTGAAGGGATGACGACAGCGGAGCTCGACAAGATCGGCGAAGAGCTGATCCGGAGTCGCGGCGCTGAACCGGTTTTTATCGGTTACCGCGGTTATCGGCATGCCACCTGCATTTCGATCAACAACGAAGTGGTCCATGGCATACCGGGCGATAAGCTGATAAAGAACGGCGATATCGTTAGTGTTGACGTGGGGGTAAAGAAAAACGGTTATTGCGGCGATTCGGCGGCGACCTTTCCGGTCGGTAAAGTTACCGGCAAAACGGAAAAGCTGCTTCGGCTCGGGCGCGAAGCTTTGAAAGCCGGGATCAAGCAGGCCAGGGCTGGCAATTATCTGGGGGACATTTCGTTCGCCATCCAGCAGCTGGCCGAAAAGAACGGTTTTAGCGTGGTCAGGGACCTGTACGGGCACGGCATCGGCCGCGACCTGCACGAGGATCCGCTGATCCCGAACTACGGCAGCCGGGGTGAGGGGCCAAAGCTTTTACCCGGGATGGTGCTGGCGATCGAACCGATGCTCAATATTGGGAGTTGGAAGATCAAGACGCTGGCGGACGGCTGGACAGTGGTCACGTCCGACGGCACTTTGTCCTGTCACTTTGAACACACCGTGCTGGTCACGGAAAAGGATCCGGAGATTTTAACTATATGGTCAAAGACAAAGACGTAATCGAGTTGGAGGGGGAAATAACAGAGGCGCTGCCGAGCGCGCTCTTCAGGGTGAAACTGGAGACGGGCCAGCTGATCCTGGCGCATGTTTCGGGTAAGATCAGGAAGCATTTTATCCGAATCTTGCCGGGTGATAAAGTGAGAGTCGAGCTCTCGCCTTATGACCTGACGCGGGGTCGAATCACGTACAGATTGAAGTAAGGAGTAAAAATGAAAGTACGATCATCGGTAAAAAAAATTTGTGTCAAATGCAAGATTGTTCGCCGCCGGCGAAGGATCTATGTAATCTGCGAGAACCCGAAGCACAAACAGAGACAGGGGTAGGGAGGAAAAATGGTACGATTAGCAGGAGTTGATTTGCCAGCGAATAAAAGGGTCGATGTCGCCTTGACGTATATTTTTGGCATCGGTGACTCTTTGAGCCAGAAGATACTGACCAAAGCACAGATTGAACCGCACCGGAAGGTCAAGGACCTGAACGACCAGGAGACCCTGGCGATCAGGGAAGTGATCAAGGATTATCAGGTGGAAGGCGATCTCCGCAAGGATATTACCTCAAGCATCAAGCGGCTGATTGATATCGGCGCTTACCGCGGCACCCGGCACCGGAAGGGACTTCCTTGCCGTGGACAGAGGACAAAAACCAATGCCCGGACCCTGCGCGGCAAGCGCAAAACCGTTGGTCTCGGCAAGAAAAAAGAAGAAGAGAAGAAGGAGTAAAAAATGGCAGAAGAAGAAAAAACTAAAAGCCAGCCGGCCGCGCCCAGTGGCGGGCCAGCGGGTAAGAAGATAAAAAAGAAAAAGGAAAAACGAAAGATTTCGTCCAGTGGTGTCGCGCATATCCAGGCAACTTTCAATAATACTATTATTTCCATCACGGACCTAACGGGCGGCCTGGTTGCCTGGTCATCGGCCGGTAATTGCGGTTTTAAAGGGACGAAAAAAGGGACTCCGTTCGCGGCCTCGTCCGCGGCTGAAAAAGCGGCGGCCAAGGCACTGGAAGCCGGTGTTCGGGAAATTAGCGTTGTTGTTAAGGGTCCTGGCGCTGGGCGGGAAACCGCGATCCGCTCTCTGCAGGCGGCCGGCCTGGAGATCAGTTCGATCAAAGACGTGACGCCGATCCCGCACAACGGCTGTCGGCCGCCGAAGAGGAGGAGGGTCTAATGGGTAGGCACATACAGCCAGTTTGCAAGTTGTGCCGGCGTGAAGGCGCAAAACTGTTTTTAAAAGGTGAAAAATGTTTCACCGAAAAATGCCCGGTCAAAAGACGGGCTTATCCACCGGGCCAGCATGGCAAGATAAAACCACGGGTCTCGGAATACCGGATCCGTCTGCGGGAAAAACAAAAGGCGCGGCGGATATACGGACTAGGTGAGAACCAATTTGCCAATTATTTTGAACGCGCTTCGACCATGAAAGGGGCGACCGGAGAAAAACTGCTCGAATTTCTCGAGCGGCGGCTTGATAATGTGGTTTACCGGCTCGGTTTTGCCACTTCCCGTCAAGCTTCCCGCCAGATAATCAGGAACGGTGGCGTGGTAGTCAATGGTCGCAAGGTTAACGTTCCGTCCTTTGAAGTGAAGGCTGGCGACATGA
>JAQVPA010000079.1 GCA_028702315.1 Candidatus Margulisiibacteriota bacterium | reverse complement strand
TTCGGAAGTAATAATGTTTTGTGGTTTCTTGATCCGCCGGAGGTCGTACATCATCCGGCTCATTGCCACCCGGGAATTATTGACCGCCGAATCTCTTTGGGAGATGAGCAACCACGCCTGCATCGCGGTCATGATGAAGCCGGCAATCCCGAAGCTGATGACAGCCAAGAGTGAAATGACTATTATGGTCTCAATCATGGTGAAACCTTTGGAATTATTGACCTTCATATGATGTTGCCAAAGTGATGACTTCAACTGTTCCCGCTTGATCGAGAGAGCCGCCCCAAACCCGCACTTTAACATTTTTGAACAGGGTCGGGCCGGCCACGCCGGAATCAAGGTTGCCGGCTTCGACAGAGCTGACAATGACCTGATAGGTGTAATTACTGAAACTGCCGGCAAAAGCCGCCGGACCGGAACTGCTGACGCTAAAACCACGGACCAACGCTTCTTCCATCTTTTCCTGTGCCAGATACACTTTTTTATTAATACTTTCCACCCGCGCGGTGCGCGGCGCCAGAGTAACGAACATGGCGATAATGGAGTAAAAAGCGATGGCGATGACCGTCATGCCGACGATCGTTTCGATCAAGGTCAGACCGGGTTTGTTCATTGGATATAAATTCGGCCGGTATTGGGAGTAATACGGACGGTCTTGGTTGCCGAGCCGTTACTCAAAGTGATGATCCCTTCGGTTGTCAACGCGGTGCCGTTTTTATCGTTGTACGGGATCCCGGCGGGGCTGAAAACAACTTTTGATCCGCCGGCAATGTTGACGCTGGTAATAGTTACTCCAGAGAAAACCGTCCCCAAGCTGATGACCATTTGCCGCCCCCGGCTGGCCGGATCTTCGGCGATCGCCTCTGCCGTTCCGCTAATAGAGTAAATGTAATATTGATTCGTGCCAGGGGTTGTCGTTGTAGTTGTAGCGGTGGTAGTTGTAGTGGTTGTTGACATGGTAGTAGTTGTGGTAGTCGTCGTTGTCGTCGTCGTCGTCGTTGTTGTCGTTGTAGTTGTAGTTGTAGTTGTAGTCGTTGTCGTCGTTGTTGTTGTTGTTGTTGGGTACCTAATAGAGTAATATTCTGTTCTTATATTGCTTGAGGAATAACCAGATCTCCAAGCCTTTGCTTTGATCGTCATATCAATGCCGTCGCCAGCGACCGAAATGGGGGAAGAGTAAACAGGAGAGGAAGTGGTTGGATTAGTCCCATCCGTTGTGTACCGAATAGTTGATCCGAAAGTGGCGCAGGAGATTGAAACGGATTGGTCGGTTGTATAAGTTCCGCCGGGAGGGGACATGACCGGCGTGTCGACTTTTGCGGCGTAGGCAGGCGACTCGAGAATCGGGATGTGGAACCATTCAGCCACCGCTTCTTGCTGTAAGGATGCTCCGCTGCCAACAGTAAAGTTTACGCCGTACCACTGGTAATAAGAAGCGGCGAGCGATTGGGCGTAGCGGAGATCGGAAGCGATCTTGTCGGCGGCGCTGTTTAGCTGAATACTGCGCATGGAAGAATTGATTGCCACCATTGCGCCGACGGACAAGATGCCGACAATTAACATTACTATAACTAGCTCGATGATCGTATAGCCGCGACGGTTGTTCATGGGGAAATTCTAACGCTTATACCTATTTTTATCAAGCAGGTATTTGCCGCAGACGAGGAGGGTTTGCAGTCCGTAAACGGTACTGCGCCAAAAGTTGATCTCCGACGCTTCAGGGAAGTAACGGCAAGGGATGGCGACCTCGCCGGCGGCAAAACCGGCCGCCGCCGCTTCGGCCAGAACTTCCGTGTCAAAAACAAAATCATTGGAGTTTTGTTCAAACGGGATCGTTTTGACTAGCTTGCGGCTGAACGCCCGGAAGCCAGTGTGATATTCAGAGAGCTTGAGCCGGAAGACAAGATTTTCAACGAAGGTCAGGAAGCGGTTGGAGATAAGTTTGTAGAAAGGCATACCGCCCGCCAGCGCACCTCTTCTTGCTCCTTGTCCCTTGACCCTTGACCCCATCATCAGGTCAACTCTGCCCGCGAGGATCGGCGCTACCATTTCTGGTATCTTGGTCGCGTCGTACTGCCAGTCGGGATGGACCATGACGATGACGTCAGCGCCATGTTCCAAGGTCGCGCGATAAAGCATCTTCTGGTTGCCGCCGTAGCCAAGGTTGCGTGGTGTCTTGAGCACCAGGATACCGAGCCGCTTGGCGATCTCAACTGTCCGGTCGCTTGAGCAATCGTCTCCTAAGATAACTTCGGAGACCAGGTCTTTCGGAATATCATGGAAAGTTTTTTCGAGGGTCTTTTCCGCGTTGTAGGCGGGCATGATGACGATAACTTTGGGCATTAGCGCTTCCTTTCATAGAGCAGCCAAGAATAATATTTGGTTTTTAGATTATAATGTCCGGCGATCAGCTTTTCAAGCGACGGAAAAGCAGGTTGGTAATCAGTCAGCAGGATAAACGTCGGTTTGCCTGACGCAAGAGAGCCAATTATATCTTGGCGTGGTATCAGGCCAAACATCCAGATGAAATAAAATGAATATTTGGTCAAGGCGCGCTTGCCCAGATAATAATAGACTTCGGGCTCGGCCGCCCAGACAAAAATATCGTCTTCGGGTTTGATCTCCTTAGCTATTTTAGCCGATGCCCAATAGGCGATGCCAAACGTCCTGGTGCCGTAGACAACTTCGGTTATCCGGTACGGATTATATTTTGTGTAGAACGGCAATTGGAACTGTAAATTGAACAGCAGGCAACAACCTAACAGGATGAGTATGCCTCCCTTAACCGCGAAGGTGAAATTTTTAATTTGATAAACCAGAAAGTAAGCGGCGAGGAGCGACAGCGCCGGTATCACTTGGATAAAATAATGGCCAAAAAACAGGTTCCCGGCGGCTACCCCGCAGAAAGAAAAAAAGCTCCAGACAACAAGCAACAAGAATAATGGTTTTTTCTCTTTGGCCAAGATCAAGGCGAACCCGGCGATCGCCAAGAGCCAAAGCGGGCCGTTTTCCCAAAGGATGATTTCCCAAATAGCGCTCAAGCCGTAACGCGGATCGAAAAAGAAAAATGGAGCGGGGGACTGGCTAAGATAATGCTTGTTGACGACCAACGTGCAATTGATCAGATCGGCCAGCGCTCCTTGCGACCAGAAATACAGAACAAAAAAGAGAGGAAAAGACAAAAAACCGGCCAGAAGCCCAGCTGAAGGCCGCGCGGCCTTCAGCCTTTCCTTGGCGATCAAGGCAAAGAACAAAACCAGGAAATTAAAAACAGCGACTTGTTTGATCGTGACCGCCAGCCCGGAAAGGAGGCCGACTAAAAAATAGAAAGATATTTTTTTCTCCCGCCGGGCGAGCAGAAAAAAGAACAAAGCGAGCGTAACCGGCAAAACCATAAAAACCTCAGTGTTGGAGAACGGGCCTTGAATAAACGGCCCGCCGGAATAAACCGCGTAGATCAGGGCGGCGAGGAGTCCGCCGCCAGCGCCAAAAAGGAGCAGCCCGACGCCAAAGACGGCCAGCGTTGTCAGCAAGCCATAAAACGCGGTCGCCCCCCTGATCGCAGTCAGGCTGGGCCCAAAAAACTTAATGATCAGGGCGTAAATATAATAAATAGCAGGTGGTTTATGGTCAAAAAAATCCCGATAAGGGGTTTCCCCGGCCAGGACCCGCTGGGCGGCGTAGCCATAAAATCCCTCATCCCTTTCCAACGGCACGCCAAGGAAGGGGAGGCGGAGAATAAGTTGCAGGGACAAGATCAAAAGCAGAATAATGATCGTTCGTTTGTTCATAATCTGCCAAGCAACTGGTTAAATTTTAAAGTGATCAACCCGTGGTATTTACTGGCTGCTTCGCGCCAGAGGTTGAACCGGCTCTGGCGACGGTCGTCGCAAGCGATGGCGAGTTCGGCGATCGGTTCTTTCTTGACCGCAGCGATAAAAGTCAGGTTCAGGACGAAGCTGGTATGGTCATCGATGTAATTCAAATACCGGGTCAGGAATTCCTTGCGGTATGCTTTGGCTCCGGGCGCATAATCGGTGTATTTTAAACCCATTAACAGCAAGACGGATAAGTAAAAAACAAAACTGCCTATTTTCCTGAACAGGCTCCGGTTTTGCAGTCCGCCGATCTTGGTGCCAAGGACCAAGACGTTATGGCCGAGCAGGGCGTTGGCTTCTTTAATGAACGAGAGATCGGCGGAGAGGTCGGCATCCATAAAGATGATATGGTCATATTGAGCTTCGATCAGGCCATGTTTGAACGCCCGGCCGACCCCTTTTTGCGGCAAGGTCAGGAATTTGAGTTGTGGGTGGACACCTGCCAGGTTACGGCCGATCTCAACGCTCCGGTCGGTCGAACCGTTGCTGATAATAATGATTTCATAAGGGGTTTTTAACTGTTCGGCATAGTCAATCAGCCGCCGGCTGTTTTTTTTCAGCAGCTCTTCTTCATTATAAACGGGAACGATGATCGAAAACGGCTTCATTTCAGTCTTTCCTGCGAGTACTTGGCCCAAGAGGTAGTCGGGAAATCGTTGATGATCTTTTTATAGATTTGACCTGCTTGGGCTTTGTTTCCCAGATTGACTTCACAATAAGCGAGGTCGAAATAAGCCTGCGGCGACCAGAACGAAGTTGGATATTCCTTGAGGAAAGCAGCCAGCTGTGCTGCCCCTTCTTTAAAATTATTTTCCCTGACAAAGGTCGTCGCGTAAAATAATTTGGCTTCGCAGCGCGGGCCGGAGCTTGGCTTGGCCATTTTGATCACTCGCGCGAAGCTGGACCGAGCGCCGGCCATTTCGCCGCGGTCAAACTGTTCCCGCGCCTTTTTTAAAACCGTGTCGGCAGAGGGGAGGGCAACTTCGGCGGCGGAGACCAGCAGTATAATAATGAGCGCTCCTCCGGCCAGATATTTCCAATCCAGTCCAGACTCCCGCTGCGGCCCCAGCTTAATCTTTTTCAGCCAGAGAGGCGAAGAAAACGCCGCGACTAGGCCGAGCAGGGAAAGGAGTAGTCCCGCCCGGGACGGAAAGCCAGGTTCAAAGCTAAGACGGACCTTATGTTCCTTGGGAATAACCATCATGAAAGACGGGGAAACCATATAAACCTGATCGGCGCCTGAAACTTTCCAGTTTGGATGATAAGAAACCTTGATCAGGAGCGGACGACCGATCTGTGAAGTTTCGATCTCGATCGCTTCATTATGAATAACGCTGTTAATAGAAATATTTTTTGGTGGATACGCCTGGGGTTTGACCTGGTCCAGCGACGAAACGGTCTGGTTAAATATTTTCCTGTCATACTCATCCGCCCGAGGTTTAAAGACCAGGAAAACATCTTTTAATTCCGGCCTGGCGAACCACTGGTAAGCGATGTCACGCCAATCTTTGGCCAGGAAAAGGACCGGTTTATTTTTCAGCGGCACGACATAACCCTCGTTATTAGACTGGAGCCGGTAGATGTTGTAGTTGCCGACGCTTTTCTCCAGCTTGAATTCGGGGAAGGAGCGAATCGCCTTTTTAACTTCGCCGGAACGGACGACAAATTGGGAAACATTGAACAGCTTGAAGTGGTCGATCCCCCGTTTCAGGTCGAGCGTTGAGTAAAAATAATCCTGAATCGGATTACATGACTGGAATGAGGTTTCCGATTCAAGGTAAAAAACAAATGGGGCGGTGGGGGTGCCGAGCATGTGGATCCCTTCGAGCGTTTCCCGGCCGGCAAAATAGGGGAGCGTTTCGGACGAACGGATCGAGCCGAGCGCTTCGTCGGCCGGCGCGTGCTCCCACTCGACCCGGCCAGCGCCATTGGTTTTTAAGAAATCATTTATCCCCTTAAATACCGGCCAGGTGGTCTTCATTTCGTAACCGTTATAGTTCCAGCCGATCCAGCCCCGGATGTAGGTCGCGTTCCGGTCGGTCCAAATAGCGACGATCAGAAAAAAGATCAGCGGCAGGATAACAAAAAGCTTGAATTCCTTAAAACTTTCGGCGACGAGCGTCGCGCCAAAGACCGCCAGCAGCAGTTGAAAAAAGGGGACGAAGCGGATATCGAGGATGCCGATCCGCGGCCCGATAATGTAAATGACGACACAGGCAAAGACCGCGTAAGCGAAGTAAGCGGTGCGGCTATCTTTCCTTTGGGTGAACAGGGCGAAGAGCGATAGCCCCATAAAAGGGAGGAGGGCGGGCGCCAATATCTCCAGGAGAGAATGGATTGTCCAACGAA
>JAQVPA010000078.1 GCA_028702315.1 Candidatus Margulisiibacteriota bacterium | reverse complement strand
ACTATAAACGGACACTGCGGAGCTATCGGGCCCTGCCGATCCGCTATTTTGAACTAGCCACACATTATCGCTATTAGAAATCCGGTGTCCTTCATGGACTGCTCCGCGTCCGCGGCTTTACCCAGGATGACGCCCACATCTTCTGCCGCGAAGACCAATTGGAGAAGGAAATTCTCGACATCCTCGACTTTATTGCTTTCGTGATGAAGACGTTCGGCTTTGAATATAAGATCAACCTTTCCACCCGGCCCGAAAGCTACGCCGGAACGATCGAAAACTGGGACCACGCCACGGAAATACTGGAACGAACCCTCCAGGACCGGAATTTACCGTTCGAGATAGATCCAGGCGCGGGTGTCTTTTATGGGCCTAAGATCGACATTAAACTGAAAGATTGCCTTGGCCGCGAATGGCAAGGCCCGACCGTTCAGGTCGACTTTAACCTGCCGCAGAGGTTCGATCTTTCCTATATTGCTGAAGACGGCAAGGCCAAGACCCCAGTCATGGTCCACCGGGCGATCTTGGGAAGCCTGGAACGCTTCATGGGGGCGCTCATCGAGCAGTACGGCGGCGCGTTCCCGACCTGGCTCTCCCCTGTCCAGGTCGTCATCCTGCCGATATCTGATAAACATCTGGAATATGCCGATAAGATCGCCGCGCAGCTCCTTGAAGCCGGCGTCCGGGTTGAGGTTGACCGGCGCAATGAAAAGATCGGCGCCAAGATCCGCGGCGCGCAGCTGCAAAAGATCCCCTATATGCTAGTCGTCGGCGAAAAAGAAATGACCGCCGGCACGGTCGCCATCAGGCACCGGAGCCGGGGCGACCTGGGGGCCAAGCCCCTCCCCGACTTTCTCTTTGACCTTAAGCCTGAATTGAGTTATAATAACACCAATGGGGGTTAAGGCGTATTAGGGACTACACGATAAACGAGCGGATCTGGGCCAAGGAAGTTCGGCTTATTGACGAAGAGAATAACCAACTTGGCGTGCAGACAACCCCCGACGCATTACGGCTGGCTAGAGAGCGCGGTCTTGACTTAGTTCTAATCGCACCTGCCTCCAAACCTCCCGTCGCGCGCATTGCCGATTACGGCAAGATGAAGTACGAACTGTCGAAAAAAGATAAAGAGACTCGCAAGTCCTCGAAAGCCGGAACGGTTAAAGAAGTGAAGCTTTCGCCCAAGATCGCCCAGCATGATTTTGATGTCCGGGTCGAAAAATCGAAGGAATTGCTGGCTAAAGGGCACAAGGTTAAGATTAGTATTTTTTTCAGGGGGAGGGAGATGGCGCACGTTGACCTGGGGAGGCGGGTAATGGACCGGATGGTCCTGGCTCTGGCCGAAGACGGCAAACCCGAAGCCAATCCGAAGCTCGAGGGCAAGAACCTGAGTATGCTGATGTCGCCAAAAAAATAATATGCCAAAGATAAAAACTAGAAGAGCCGCCGCTAAAAGATTTGAAATAAAGAAATCCGGCACGGTCATGCGCCGGCACACCAAATTGCGGCATATCCTTGAATGGAAGACCGCTCGGCAGCGCCGGCGGTTAAAACAAAAAGCGGTCATTTCCTCTGCCGACGTCCGGAGAGTGCGGGATATGCTGCCAGGAGGGGCCAATGGTTAGAGTAAAAAGAGGTTTTGTTGCCAGGCGGCGCCGGAAAAAACTGATCGGGCGGGCCAAAGGGTTCCGCCGGACGGTCCGCACCCAATTCAGGCGGGCCAAGCAAGCTGTTTATAAAGCCAAGCGCCACGCGACCATCGGCCGCAAGCTCAAAAAACGCGATATGCGCTCCCTCTGGATCACCCGGATCAACGCCGCGGCGCGCACCCTGGGCCTTAAATATAACCAGCTGATCTCCGGTCTGAAAAAAGCCAATATCTCTCTCGATCGCAAGATCCTGGCTGACCTCGCCGTCAACGACTTCAAGGCTTTTTCCAAGATCGTTGACCTAATAAAAAAAGCATGATCGAAATGATCGTCGGGGGGCTTGGATTCGACCCCCGCAATCTTTCCCCGTTGGTTCTGCTGCGCGACCACGAAGAGATGAACTTCCTGCCAATCTGGATCGGCGTTTTCGAAGCCGCTTCGATCGCCATGGAACTTCAGGGCGTTAAACCACCCCGCCCCATGACCCATGATCTCTTGATCAGCGCGATCGAACTTTTTGGCGGCAAGATCCGCCGGATCGTTATTAATGATGTTAAAGAGGGGACCTTCTATTCAATTATCGAGCTGGAGAACAAAGAGGGGAAAACATTGGAACTGGATGCCCGACCTTCGGACGCGATCGCCCTGGCGGTGCGCAGCCACTCCCAGATATTTGTTTCAGAAGTTGTGATGATGCAGGCCAAGCTGGTCAATTCGGAAAAAGACGCGGAAGAGACCAAGAAATTTAAAGAGTTCATCGAGAACATGCGCCCCGAAGACTTCACCAAGTTCTACAAGCAGGACTAGCTCAAGAGCGCGAGATCAGGTAGACCCCAAAGACGATCACAAATATCCCCGCCCAGCGCAGCGCGCCGACAGTTTCTTTGAAGAAAACCATGGAGATCAAGGCGGTCAAAACATAGGCAACGCTGACCATTGGATAAGCCTGGCTAAGCGGCACGCGCGAAAGAACGATCAGCCAAAAGATCGATGATAATCCAAAACAGGCAAACCCGAAAAAGACCCAGGGGTTCATGAACATCGGTATCAGTTTGAATAGTATCTCAGTAGCGGGAAAAGTGCCAAATACCATCATCCCTTTTTTCATCAGCACCTGACCGGCAACAGCCAACAGGACCGAGATCGCCAAAATAATATAGTTCATTTCTTTCTCCTTTAAATTTCCTTCCAAACATTCGCCGCAACGTCATAACTCAAGATAACCATTCCTGCCCCGCTCCGGCCAACCGCGTAGAACTTAAACTTGTCTTTTTCCCGCACTATTTTGTAAGTCCCTTCGCCCAGAGCCAGCTGCTCACCAAATGCCACCCCGCTCAGCCACCTGACATCATTTTCGGGATAATGCGGGAGGTCGGTATACCAGTTGGGATTCTTTTTTAGCCTGAACTTCGCGTCTTCAATTCCGGCTTCAGCTAGCCAAAAAGATTTTTCCCTGGCAACAAGCTCAGCCACCGACCCATGGCAATTATAGATCATTTTCAAGAGAAAAACAGCCAAGACCATCAAAACAGCCGAGATCATGACCATCAGCAACAAGGCCGACCCTTTTTTCAAATCAGTTCCTCCTAAATACGGTAAATTGATCATTATCCATAAAAACGCTGACCTGATGGGTGGCGTTATAAGTAAAACTAAGTCTGTTAATCTCCCCGCTTTCTGTTAAATAGGCAGTGCTTACCCCTTTTTTCCGCCTGACCTTGCTTGCTTCAAGTTTATAGCTGGTTATCTCTGTGCCTGATCTGATGAATATCTCTTGGGAGCTCGAAGCAGCTAATATTTCATCCGCCGACCTGATATCAGAAGCCAATCTTTGGCCAATAATTCCTTCAATCTGCTGTTTGTCCGCTTTAGCCGCAATAGTTTTCCATCCCTTCCAGCTTTGGCCAAAAGAAAAGATGATAACACCGGTGATCAGCGCCATTAATGACAAAGAAATTAGCATTTCAACTAGAGTAAAACCCCTTCTCATTGGTCAAACCTCATGGCGCAAAGCTTAAGCGGCGGCCGGTTAGGCAACCAATCGACCGTAACGGTAATTAGGTACGAATCCGGCCCTAACGAAGATACCGCGACCTGTTCTCCTTGCAAAGAAGGCAAAGAAGCGAATGGGGTTGCCATCGCTTTCTCCATTAATGATCTTACTTCATACAGAGCGGTCATTTTTTTCCCGCTGGCGGCCAGCTCTTTCTTCGCCACAGCGATCGCTTGCGCAAAAACGGAGACCAGCATGACCATTATTGCCGCGGCGACCAGAGAATCGACCAGGGTCACACCACGTTTATTCAATCCTGACCCTCCCGACAGAAGAGACAACAATGCTTTTCTCCTGCCCCGATTTGGTTGCCAGCTTCTGCGTCCCAGAGCCACCCGGCTGGGTATAGCCGGACCGGGAAAAGATAAATTCTTTATCGTTGCTTAAAACTATTCCCTGCGCCAGGTTCACACTATTGGGATGATAATTAACGCTTTCACCGCAGGCAACTGCCTTAACCTGGCTTAGGCGCAGCTCTGAAGCTAGTTTTCTGGCGGATACTTCGAGAAATATGGAGGAGCGTAATTTCCCAAGCGCGGGGAAAGAAACGGCGACTACGAGGCCGAAGACAGCCATGACAACCAGTAATTCTATTAATGTAAAACCCCTCCTCCCCACACCCTACCCCCTAAAATTCTTGTTAAACGCTAACCAGTAAATTATCGATCAATCTCGCCTTGCCAACATGCGCGGCCACGGCCAATAATACTTTCCCTTTGAGCGATTCAACTTCTTCCAGCGTGTCCGGTTTGACCGCTAAGAGATAATCAATCCGGACAATCGGCTCGCTGCCGATCAGCGATCTCATCCGGAATAAAATTTTTCGCAAATCTCGCTCACCCTTTTCAATCTCCAGTTTGGCCAACGATAAGGCTTTATTTAGGATCGTCGCTGAACTCCGTTCTTTAGCCGAAAGATAGGCGTTGCGGGAGCTCATTGCCAAACCGTCAAATTCCCTGACGATCGGCATGGCAACGATTTCAACCGGCAGATCGAGGTCCTTGACCATCTGCTTAATAATCAACTGCTGTTGGAAATCCTTGGCGCCAAAAAAGGCAATGTCGGGCGAAACAATATTAAACAGCTTGGTAACAATGGTCGTAACCCCCCGAAAATGGGTCGGCCGTGAGCGCCCGCACATTTTTTTGGAGAGTGCGTCGACTTCGACATGAGTCTTAAACCCATCCGGGAACATCTCCTTCGCGTCAGGGATAAAAAGAACGCTGGGGTCAAAATGCTTGAGCTGCTCTTTGTCTTTTTTCAAGCTGCGGGGATAATGATGGTAATCTTCGGACGGGCCGAATTGGATCGGGTTGACAAAAATGCTGACCACGACAATGTCCGACCGTTTCTTGGCTTCCGCTACCAGCGAGAGGTGTCCTTCGTGCAGTGCCCCCATCGTCGCGACAAAACCGATTTTCTTGCCGTGGCTTTTTGCTTTCTGGGAAAACAGCCGCATCTCTCGAATCGACTTAATCTCGCGCATTTTATTTGATCGCCCAGTAACGGGCGATCGCCCAAAGCGTTATCGCCAGTGAAACCGCCAGTAGTTTTAAAAATATATTCGTAGTAAAAAAGCGTTTAATCACTCTTTTTCTCCTTCGGCGTTTCGCCAGGCACTGGTCTTTGCCAAGTGGCGAAATCGCATTTTGGATAATTACTGCAGCTGTAGAATAGCCTCCCTTTTTTCGTTTTCTTTTCAACCAGATCGCCGCCGCATTTGGGGCAATTGATCCCCAGCTTCTTCAGGATCGGCTTGATGTTCTTGCAGTTTGGATAGCCGGAACAAGCCAGGAACTCGCCAAACCGGCCCCGTTTCAGGGTCATCGGCTTGCCGCACTTTTCGCAATTTTCCTGGATCGCTCGCGCCTTGGCTTCTTCTTCCGGCAGGTTTTTGGTGAACTTACACTTAGGATAGGTTGAACAAGCAATGAATTTGCCGAACCGTCCTTCGCGAATGACTAGCTTGTGGCCGCAAGTCGGGCAATTCTCGTCGGTCATTATTTCCGTTTTCACTTTTTCCATTTTCACTTCAGCTTCGCCGAGCGAGGCTTTAAAGGGATCGTAAAATTCCTTTAAGACTTCGCCCCATTTAAGCTTGCCGTCAATGATCTCATCAAGCTCGTCTTCCATATGGGCGGTAAACTTAATGTCCAGGATAATAGGGAAATGCTTGACCAGCAGGCCATTGACCGTTATCCCGATCTCGGTCGGCTTTAGGGCTTTCCCTTCCTTGGTAACATAGCCTCGTTCCTGGATGGTCGAGATGATCGGCGCGTAGGTCGACGGCCGGCCGATCCCTTTATTCTCCAGCTCTTTGACCAGCGAAGCCTCGGTATAACGCGGGGGCGGTTCGGTAAAATGCTGCTGCGGATTGACCTTGCCCAGGTTGAGTTTTTCCTTTTCAGTTAACTCCGGCAGAGTCCCTTCCTTTTCGCCCTCTTCATCCGTACTCTGTTCATATAACTTTAGAAAACCGTCGAACTTGCTGACCGACCCGGTCGCCCGCAAGATGTATTCTCCCGCCGCAATGTCGACCGAGGTCTGGTCAAAGACCGCAGCTTCCATCTGGCAAGCGACAAA
>JAQVPA010000017.1 GCA_028702315.1 Candidatus Margulisiibacteriota bacterium | reverse complement strand
TTGATAAGTATCGTTGGCTCGATTTGTGGACAAGTCTCTCGACTCTGCTCGAAACAAGGAGGAAAAAGTTATGAAAATCGTGATGCTCGTACCTTATTTTTATCCCCACACTGGTGGAACCGAAAAATACGTCCGCGACCTGTCGACAGCCCTGATCAAGGAGGGGCACGAAGTCACGGTCATTACCAATAATCTTCCCAAATCAAAGAATGCCCCGGCTCATGAAACACTGCCGGAAGGGATCAAGGTTATCCGGTTAGACGCGACAGACTTGTTCAGCTACTTGCCGACCAGTTTCGGGCAATTCAGCCTGAAAATGCTCGAGGGCTTTGATATCGTCCATGTCCATGTGCCGGCGTTCAGCTTCCTCCGGTCGGTGGCCGGCAAGATCAAACAGCCGCTGGTCGTCACTTACCATTGCGACGTGACGGTCTCGGAAAAATATTTCGGCGTCCCGGTGCCGCAGTGGCTGGTGCCGATATTTGAAGGGGCGAACAACGCTTACGCCCGCCTCCTTCTGCGCAAGGCCGATGTCGTCTACAATACGACTGAGACATACGCGGAGACCTCGCCGGTCATGAAACATATCCCGCACAAGGTTTTCCCGATTGGGATCTTCTATGACAAGATCGATGAAGTGCAAAAGAAGATCAATATGACGCCGGACAAGAAAAATTCCAAACAACTCCTTTTCCTTGGCCGCCTGGCGGGGAACAAGGGGTGCGATTACCTGGTCAAAGCGATGCCCAAGGTACTGGAAAAGTTCCCGGACACCAAACTGGTCATTTGCGGTGACGGCGAGGAAAAAGCGCACATTCTCGACTTGATCACCCAGTTCAATATCGGTTCGGCGATCACCTTCCTGGGTACAGCGACCTTTGACAAGCTGGTCGAGCTCTATTACACCTCGATCGCTTACATCTTTCCGTCGATCAACCGGCTTGAGGCTTTCGGCATCGTCCAGCTGGAGGCAATGGCCAATTACACGGCGGTAGTTGCTTCCGATATCCCGGGGCCGAACGCGGTCATGGAAGTTGGCAAGTCCGGGTTGCTGGTGCCGAAACAGGACCCCGCAGCGTTAGCCGACGCGATCATCAATATCCTGGCCGACCCGGCCAAGGCCAAGGCGATGGGTCAGCGTGGCCGCGAACTTGTTGAGACCAAATATAACTGGAAGACGATCGTCGGCCAGATCATAGGCGTTTATAAGGAAGTTCTGGCGAAGAAGCGCTAATGAAGATACTGGTTACCGGCGGGGCCGGTTTTATCGGTTCCAATATTGTTGATGCTTATATCGCAGCAGGGCACGAAGTTGCAATTGTTGATAACTTGACGACCGGCAAGAAAGAAAATCTTAATCCCAAAGCCAAATTTTATCCTGTCGATATCACCGATCTACGACTAACTGAAATTGTCGCCGAATTTGCCCCCGAGGTCATCAACCACCATGCCGCCCAGATCGATGTTCGCAAATCGGTCTCTGACCCGGTTTTTAATGCTAAGGTTAACGAGCTTGGCACTTTAAACCTGCTTGAAGCCGCCGTTAAATGCCGGATCAAAAAGCTGATCTTTGCCTCGACCGGCGGGGCGCTTTATGGTGAAGTAGAGAAAAAAGGGGGGGCGGACGAAAACCATAAGATAGAACCGATCTCCCCGTACGCGATCACCAAACGATCCGTTGAAATGTACCTTTACGCTTACAAACAGCTGCATGGCCTGAATTATACCGTTTTGCGCTACGGCAACGTTTATGGCCCCAGGCAGGACCCGTTGGGCGAGGCCGGGGTTATTGCGATCTTCTGCGGGAAAATGCTTAAAGGGGAAGCGCCGACTATCTACGGCGACGGCAATCAGCTCCGCGACTATGTTTATGTTGGTGACGTAGCTGCCGCCAACCTGCTGGCGCTGGATAAGGGGGAGGGGGAGGTTTTTAACGTTGGCACAGGCAAGGGGGTTTCGGTCAACGAACTCTTTGCCGTTCTCAAGGATCTACTGAAGTTTGATGAGAAGGCGATCTACGCTCCCGCGCGTGCCGGCGAGCTTTTTCGCAGTGTCCTTAATTGTCGTAAGATAAAGAAGGAACTTGGCTGGAAACCGAAAGCCAGCATCAAAAAAGGCCTAAAGTTAACGCTTAAGTGGTATAAGTAGAGCTTTCCGGATCCGAAACCCAAAAGTTTCCCAATGGCCCTCACCCGGTTTATTCAAGTACTTTATTTTTTCTCAACATCCCTCTCCCAAAGGGAGAGGGATTGAGTGCTTTACGAAAATACTTTCTTTTACTTCCCAACCCCTCTCCCCCTGGGAGAGGGGGGAATATTTTGCGTTAGCGGGTGAGGGTATTTGAGATGCCTCAAAGAAAAGCCCCCCGACCGAAGCCGGGGGGCTTTCTCTTTTGAAACTTAAACTAAATTACAGAATGTACGCAACCGCGGCTGCGATCTGACCGCTGTTGTAGTTGCCGCCTGCTGACGGAGCTATTCCCTGGCTGGTGTATTCAACAAAGACATAGCCTTGTTTTGACCAGGCGATAGCAGTTCCGATATTCAGATCAAGCTTCGTATAAATCAGTCCGGTGTCGCCGCCGGCATTTTGCCACTGAACTGAGGCGTAAGGGATGAAAGGCGCGTAGACCTTGCTGACAACGCAGCCAAGTCCGTAGAGACCGCCATTAAGAGTTGCGCCGCCTCTATTTGCTTTTAAGGACTGGGCGCCAATGCCTGCGCCGAGAATAACGGAAACAGGCATATCTTGCGATTCCTTGGCTACCGCGTATTTAAGAGTTAATCCGTAAGAAGTTGGAGTGTATTCTGTCCCGGTAATCGAAGTGAATCCGGTTGTACCGCCAGTGCCAACTTGCAAGTCTATTTCCATTTGGTCATTGATGCCGTAGGCGCCCTTGATTCCGTATGCGTTAAGTTTGGCATCATTACCTAAATTAAAAGAATTCGTGTTTTGGAAATATATACCCTGGACGGCGTACCTGCCCGACGGAATCAGGTTCGCTGTCGAGAGGGTTTCGGCGGAGACGATCGAGGCGGCCAAGAGCAAAACGGACAAAACTGCTAAAAATCTCATTCTTTTCCTCCTTGTTTTGATCATGGAACGTTGCTGTTGTCTCTCCACCACCTCCTTATTTAAACTGGAAAAAACTCAACCCGAGCAAAGTATAGCAAACCTCGCTTGGATTATGCAATAGGTAATTTAAAGATAAACTTGCTTCCCATACCCGGGCCGGCCGACTCCGCCCAGATCTTGCCGCCATGCGACTCGATTATTTCCTTGGCCAGAGTCAGGCCCATCCCGATCCCGCCGACGGTCCGGGTGTAGGAGTTGTCGATCTGGTAAAACCGCTCGAATATTTTTTCCAGGAATTCGGCGCGCAGGCCGATGCCGGTATCGGCCACGATCACTTTTGGCTGGCCGTTATCCTCTTCGATCAAAACCTTAACTGAGCCTTTGGCCGGAGTAAAATTCAAAGCATTGTTTAAAAGATTATCAAGCACCCGCAGGAGCTTTTTCCGGTCCGCCATTAGCGTAAACCGCGACGCGGCAGGAACGAACGACAATTTTATCTCTTTGGCGTCAAAAGACGGAGTCAGGGCCGCAATACTTTCCTTGATGACATCATCCAGCAGCAGGGGCCCTTTTTCCAGTTCGATCATCTTGCCTGATTCGATCCGGGAAACGTCAAGCGCCGCGTCGATCAAGTTAAGAAGATGGTCGCTCTGGTTAAGGATAATGGTCAATACTTCCTTTTGTTTTGGCGGGATTTCCCCAACCTGGCCGGATAGGAGGAGGGAAATATATCCTTTGATCGGGGTCAGGGGGGTGCGCAGTTCGTGGCTGACGACCGATAGGAACTGGTCTTTGAGGTTGTCGATCTTTTTTAGCTCGCTGATGTCTTTGGCGATGACCGAAACGCCGATCACCGTTCCGGTGGCATCATGGATCGGAGAAGCGGTTAGCAGGTAAGGGACCAATATCCCCGCCGCGTTTTTCTTTTCTCCTTCATGCGTAAGGCTTTTCCCTTTTAGTACTGTTGTTACCGCCTGGCTGAAAATTTGCCGCTCTTTCTCGTCAAGCTTGGGCATGATCTGGCCAATCATTTCCTCTGCTTTATAGCCAAAGATATTGGCTGCGCCGCTGTTCCAGGACAGGACCAAGCCGGTCAAGTCGGTAGTGATGATCGCGTCGTTGCTTCCCTGGATCAAATTGTTGAGGTAATCGCGGGTTTCGGTAATATCGCGCATCAGCTTGGCGTTTTCGATCGCAATCCCGGCTTCGGACGCTAAAGTCATTAGCAATTCCCGGTCGTCTTCGGTGTAGGGTTCGCCGGAAAGCTTCTCTCCCAGAGTTAAGATGCCGACCAGTTTCTTTTTGGAAAAAGAGGGGACGGCGACCGTGGCCCCCAGTTCGGTGAGACGCTTGGCTACCTGCATGTCCCGTTCCCTCTCCGCCAGGGAAGCTTGGTCGTTGGCCAGCGCGGCGCTGATCTCTTCGAGGACAAGGATATCTTTTTTGTTTTTCAGCTCAATGATCAGGGGGTCGGTCAGGGCAAAAGTTATCCCTTTGATCGTTTCGGGGAGACCGTTAGTTTTCTCAACGATATAATATTCCTTTTTTTCTTCCAGCAGGAGGACGGCGGCGCTTTTCAGGCACATGACCTTAATAATCGTCGAGTCGATCAAGCGGAAGATGGTCTTAAGGTCGGTTACGGCTGAGATCATGCGCGTGATTTCGCGGAGCGCTTTTTGGTATTCGATCGTCCGGCGGAAAAAGAGCTGGTCGGTGATCCGCTGGAGGTATTCCCGCAGCGGCATAAAAGTCAGGGCGATAATTAAAGCGGTCGGCATCATTGACCAGAGCGAGAAATTCCCGGAAAAAATATTGCGGAAAAGATATTCGAACGCCCAGATCACACAGATGTAAATCAAGGTAATGCCAGTGGTGACCAGGGAATAAGCAGTGGTCTTTTTTACGACCAGGGTGATGTCCATAATACGGTATTTGAGTATGGCGTAGGCGGAAAACCCGACATAAAATATCGTGCCGATCGGCCCAAAAGAAATAAAGCTGGAAACATGAAAATAAATAAAGAAAGCGCTTAAGCCATAAGAGAAGATGGCAGTCAGGATCAAACCAAGCAGGAAAAGGATGTGACGGATCTGTTCGGCCCGGTTCTCTTTGCGGTATTTAAGAAAAGCGAGCACGCCGCCAGCGATAAAATAAACCAAGATATTAAGAAGATAAAATAAATGAATAGGGCCAAGCTGGACAACCACCTGATTGCCGGCCGCCGCCGAATTGATAATTAGTCCAGAGGGGAAGAGCGCTAAAAGGATTAATGAAGGTATTGCCAGCAATAATATCTGGAGCCGGGAAAAAGGAATTGGGCTTTTCGGGAAACAACTGCAAAGGAGAAAGAAGATTAGCGGGATTGGCAGGGCGCTAAGCACTGTCCCATAAGCGGCCCAGGCCCTGGCCCAGGAGGGCAAGGCGGCCAAAGTCAGCAGCGCGTGACTGACTCCCCAGCAGAAAAGAGCAAAACAGAGCGCGGCAAATGTCCGGTTGACATGGCTGCGGGCGTTTTCACTTAAAGTAATGAAGCCGATCCAGGCCACAAAAGCGGATAAGAAGACGGACGGCGCGGATAAGAATGACAATGGGCTGATTAAAAAAGTAATCGTCATAAATAATTCAAGACAAAACCGCCGATCATCCACTTGCTGGATTCAAAAATGATTGAGATCAGATTTTCCGAAGGCTTGAAGACACGGTCCCGCAACATCTGGTCCAAAGAGACGATGACCGCGGAGGCGCCGGCATACCCTGTCTCATTCACGTTGCTGTACCATTTGGCCGGGTCGATGCCATAGTCTTTTTTAAAGGTTTGCTGGCCGATTTCCCATAATTTTTTTGAGGGGAGGGTTGCCAAGATGTGGTTAATCGCCGGATAGGGCAACTTGGTGTCGGCGACGATTTTTTCAAACGCCCGGCGGAAACAATACGGCCCGAAGTCGTTGGCCGCGCGATAATCCTGGCCAAAATGATGCAGGCCATTCTCGAATGCGGCTGGCAGATTGGAATTACGCGTCCCTAATTTAAGCCACATACCCATTTCCTTTTGGCCGCCGATCGAAAGATTGTCAACATAAGAAAGCTTAAGCCCGGATTTGACTTTATCCCGAGCCTGCAGCACGACTGCGCTGGCGGCATCGCACAGGAACCAGCGCAAGAGCATGTTTTCAATATCAACTTTTTGCTGGTTATAATAATCCGCTTTTAAATAAGCCGAGGAAAGCTGTGAATAAGCGACAACCACATTCTTGTACCGACCGATAGAAATCGCGTCATGAGCGATCTGCAGCATCTTGCTCATGCCGGTACAGTTGGAATGGACCTCGATCTCGGCGCATTCCTTAATCCCCAGCTCTTCCTGGATCAGAGTCGTGGTGGGAGGGGTTTGGTAATCAGGCATGAGGTTCCCATAAAGTATGCAATCCACGCTGTTGGCAGCAAGCTTGGCCTTTAGCAAAGCTTCGTTGATCGCTTTAACCGCCATGGAGGTGTTACTTTCGGTCAGTTGGCCGGTGGCCGGGTCAATCGCATAATATACCTGCTTGATCCCAATCAGGTCTTTTGCCAACGAACGGAGTTTCTTTTCTTTTCGCTTGATATTTTCCGGTGCCTGGTCGAATTTACCAAGGACCGTTTCTAGATCATCAAAGGGAATCGGTTTACCGGGGAGACAAATACCAGTTGAAACCAGCTCAACCTCTTTTAATTGGCTCATTAAACATTTGGCCCTTTCTTACTATATAAGCAAACTTGTTGAAATTACATCCCGAGATTCTTTTTTACAACTTCAATTAGCTTGAACGGATCGAATGGCTTGGACAGGTAGCCGTCAGCCCCTTTAGCCAGGCCGTTCTTAACGTCGGCATCGGCCGCTTTGACGGAAACCATGATGACCGGGATATTTTTAGTTACCGGATTGGACTTTAGATTCGAACAAACATCGAGGCCGCTCATACCTGGCAACATGATGTCGAGCAGGATCAGGTCCGGTTTCTCTTTTGTGGCTTTTTCCAGGCCGTCCGTGCCATCAGGCGTGATGACCGACTGGATCCCTTCCATTTCCAGGATCTCGGCCATCATCTTTGACGTCGCCGGATAATCTTCAACGATCAATACTTTTTTTGCCATACAATTTCCTCCCTTTAAACTGACAAGATTATACCACAGGCAAGGTAAAAGACAACTTGGCCCCTTTGCCCAGCCCCTCGGACTCGGCCCAAAGCTTGCCGCCGTGGAGCTGGACCAGCTCGCGGCAGATCGGCAGGCCCATGCCGATCCCGCCGACCTGGCGGGTCATGGAACTGTCGACCTGGTAGAACTTTTCGAATATTTTTTCTATGGTGTCCGGCGCTAACCCAATGCCATTATCGATCACGTCGACTTGGATTGACGATCCCTTTAGAAAACTTTTGATGACGATCTCGCCGTTGGCGGCGGTGAATTTCATCGCGTTGCCGATTAGATTGGTCAGTATTCGTTTAAGCTTTGTTTTATCGGCCATAATGTTGGGGAGGTCCGGTTGCAGCTCGGCATGGAGGTTGATCTTCTTTTCTTCCGCCTGAATGGCCATCGCTTCCATTGTCTCCTCGATCACGGTATTGACGAGGATTGGCTCTTTGACCAGCGGGATCGGTTTGCCTAGCTCCATCCGGGCGACATCGAGGATGTTGTCGATCAACGAGTGGAGATGATCGCTCTGCTTATAAACAACATCGAGGGTTTTTCTTTGTTGCTCGGTCAATTCTCCGATCTTGCCTGACAGGATGATCGCTAGATACCCCTTGATTGGCGTCAGCGGGGTGCGCAGCTCATGGGAAACCATGGAGAGGAATTCAGTTTTTAGTTTATCGACGACCTGTAGCTTGGCCATGTCTTCTTTTAAGGTTCCCATCATATGCATCAGTGCTTTGCGGCTCTCTTCCAGGTCGGCGGTCCGGTCTTTGACCTTGATCTCCAGGCCGCTCTTGGCTTCTTCGAGTTCGGCGGTCCGCTCCCGGACCTTAACTTCCAAGTCGGCTTTTGCGCGGTCGAGATCTTCCATAATGTTAAGCAGCGCGCTGCGCGCGGTTTCGGATTCCCTACGGGCACTTTCGGATTCCTTGAGTGAATGGGCCAGTTCGCCGGCGGTCTTCTTTAAAAGGTAAGTAAAATAACCGCTGATGATCGCGCCGATAAAATAGAGCAGGAACATGCCCAGGGCATAGTCGACCAGATAACCAGGGTTGTCCAGGCTGTTAAGCGGGAATTTATGGATTGTAATGTGGGGAATGATCCGGAAATATTCAAGCGTAAAATCAAGCGTGAGCCCCAGGCTGGCCAGCAGGGCATAAAACAGGGCGGACCAGATCGAGAATAAATAACCGGATATGAAAACCCAAAAAACAGGAAGAAACCACCAGGTGTTTTCCACTCCGCCGTTTACATAGAACGCGAAAGCAAGGAAGATAAAATCAACGAAAACCGAAATGCGCACCAAGAGCGGGAAGTGGCGCTTGTTTAGGGAGATCAGGTAGATACTGGTGTTCATTGCCGTGGCGAGGGCTAACAAGATAAACGCGGGGATCATTGTTCTGCCGATGATCAGTCCAGTCAGGATTTCAAAACTGACAAACAGAAAAAGTCCGGCCAAAACAAACCATTTGATGAGTATGTAGAGTTTTATCCGTTCTTCTTCGTTTTGCATCTTAAGCTTTAGGCCCTTCGATCCTTCCTAGCTCCCGCAGGTAGCCATTGATTTCCTTTTTTAATTCTATCATCTTTTGTTCGCGATTCAACATTTCTTTATTGGCTTTCTCGGTTTCGGCCATTTTTCCCGCCAGTTCATCTAGTGACCGCCGGTAATCGTTTTTAAGCGCCAACGCTCTTTTTTCTCTGGTGTCGAGCAGGCCAGACAGGAAACAAATCATTACGCTATCGAATACTATCCCCTGGAAAAGCATTGTCGCGCTGATAATGATGAGCCGGGGGTCAGTCGATAATAGGTTGATCGGCGAGCCCGGTATAATCCGAAAATAGATCAGTAAATGGATGGTGGTGAAGAGCGATATCCCCCACAGACCCATCAAGAGGCTAAGCACCAGGCTGCTGTTGGCGATCGAGTAGGCGACCAGCCCAAACAGGAAAAAAACAATGAATGGGCTTTGCTCCGCGCCGGTGTAATAAGTGATCAGGGCGGTTATGATCATGTCGAGGCCGACCCGAATACTGGAAAAAAGCCGTGGCCAAAAGGCGGAGTGAAACTGGCGTTTTTCGATAACTATGAAAAATCCATTATAGGTCAGACTGAAAAGAGCCAAAAAGGCGAACGGCAGCAGCGGATAAGGGATTCCCATGGCGTAGCGGTAAAAAAGGAAAGTTAGAAAGAGCGTGATGATCATCCAGGGCCGGACCTGTCGCATGAACCGGGTCTTGGCTTGGATCGTTTCGGCAATCAGGTTGTCGGCCTGGACCATGGTTGGTTTATTGCTGTTCATTATGTGTATTTTGCCGGCCGCCCCAGCTCTGTCAGGAGCTGGTTAGCCTGGTCCTTGAGGATTTTTAGCTGGATTTCCCGGTTAACCATGAATTTATTTATTTTGGCCATTTCTTCGATCTTTTTACTGATCTGGGGCTGGAGGTTGTCTAAATCTTGTTTGGCTTGGCTGGCTGCCCGCTCTTCCTGTTCCATTGACCGGAGCAAGAAAGCGATAAGAAAGGCGATGAAAAAAAATAGCCAGCTAAGCATGATGATCTCTGCCAGGATAAGATTGATCTGGGCCGGGGCGACAATGGCCAGTGGTGGCGGGATCATTTTTGTCCCGGCCAGGACAAAAATGGCGACATAAATTATTCCGCCGGCAAAACCCATTATCAGCGACAACGGCAGGCTATTGGTCAGGATGGTAAAACCGATGACTGTCAGCAGGAAGAAAAAAACAAAAAAGCTTTGCGCCCCGCCGGTAAAATAAGCAAGCAGGCTAAGCATCAAGCTGTCCAGGATGGTCCTAATCGAGAGAAGGATGGTCGGAAGGGCAGGGTTGTTTTGACGAAGAAACTTTTCGAGAATAAGGAAGAAAGTGTTATAGGCCAGGGCGATAGCAAGCAGGACAAAGAAAGGGCTAAGCTGGTAATGTATCCCCAGGCCATAGTGAAAAAAGGTTATACTGATGACAAAAGAGATCAGGATCGCAAAGCGAACCCACTTCAATTGTTGCGATTTGTCGACTTGTTTCCTGGTGATATCCCGCGACGTTTGCGATTCGCTCATGTTTTGTACTTGCTTTCCCGTCCGAATGATGTGAGCCGCTCATTGATCAGGTTCTTTAATTTTACCATTTTCAGTTCGCGGTCAAGCATCGCTTTGTTGGCCGTTTCATCCTCAGCTATTTTTTGTTTTAATTCGGTGCTGGCGGCCTGGAAATCAGCTTTAACCTGAGCGGAGACCGCTTCCCGCTCTTCTAGCAGCCGGACGATAAAGGTGATCTCCAGAATAATTAAAAAGAGTGATTCCGCAATCATGATCAGATGGGCGGTTGCCATTTGCCAGCTTAAGACTGGAACCAGTTCTGGCGAGGGATTTATTAGCCCCAACAGGGGAAGAATAAAGACCAGGGTATAACAGAGTCCCGCCCAAAAAGCCATAAAAAGGCCCAAAGTCTGGCTGCTGTTGGCGATCGAGTAGGCGACGAGATTAAAAAAAACAAAATAATAAAACGGGCTCCAATCCCCCTGACTAAAATAAAATAAGCAGCCGAGCATGGCTTGGTCGGCGCCGACCCTGATCGTTGAGAACAGCCGCGGCCAGAACGAAGAAGAAAAATCCTGGCGTTTTTCCAGGACGATAAAAAAAGCGTTGTAACCGAGCATGACCCCGGCAATGATTATGAGCGGCAGGCCGGGCAACGGGATGTTAAGAATGTATTTGTAAAAGAAAGCGGACAGCAGGACGGTCATTATAGCTACTGGCCGGAGCTTTTTCATGAAGCGAGTTTTAGCCTGGATGGTTTCAACAAAGAGCGGAGTGTCTTTTGTCTCGGCCATTAACGGCTACCTTCGCCCGGCTGGATCTCCAGTTGGCGGGCTTCCGCTTCCAGCTCGGCGATCCTTTTATCGCGGTCAACCATAAAATGGCTTAGCCGTTCTCTTTCCTTGGCTTTTTCCTTGAGCAATCTGTTGATCTTTTCGTATTCATCCTTGGCTAGTTTGGCTTCGTGTTCTTCCTGCTCCAAGTTATTTACCAGCAGGGTGGAGGAAAAAGTGATAAAACCCAGTGTTAATAATAGAACGCAGGCCCGGGCGGTAAACAGTGCGGCTTCGCTTGGGTAACCGATCGGTCCGTAAGCAGGGGCAAAAAAGATCAGGCCGTAAGCCAGGACGGCCAGACCAACTATCAAGGTGTTAAATAGAACCGAGCTATAAACAACGTTGAAGCTGATGATCGGCATAAACAGGAAAAAAATGAACGGGCTTTTGATCCCGCCGGTAAAGTAGGCCAGCAGGCTAAGCACAACAAGATCGAGCAGGATGCGGACCGGCGCGAACAAGCGGGTCCAGTGGAATTTCCCTTCAATTGCATAAGAAACCAGGCTGGTGACCAGGATGACGGCGGCCAGCGCGCTCCAGGGGAAAACCGGAAAAGAAATTCCCAGCGCGGACCGAAAGAAAAAATAACTGCCGGTTAGCAGCAGGAGCAACAAAAGCCGGACCAGCTTAAATTGTTGTGAACGATCGTTGCTCTTATCGTTAATTGTCATGTCAGGTCGTATATTTCTCCGGGCGCCCTAGCTCTTTGAGCAGGGCGTTGACCTCTTTTTCATATTCGATCATCTTGAGCTCGCGGCCGACCGCCAGCTTGTGGAAATCCTCGAGCTCAACGATCTTTTCCTTAATGGCTTCATCGGCTTTTCTGCGATCGTTGAAGTCTTCAATTAGCACGATGCCGCCGGTTATTTTGCCGGTGGTGTCATACAACGGTGAAGAGTGCAACCTTGACCAGGTCGTCGCTGTACCGGTGGTCGAATGATATTCGCCTTCGTAAATCCCTTCTTGCCCTGCCAGCGCGGCTTTAAGCGCGGGGATGATCCGCTGATCCTTGACTTTGTTGAGGTCGAAATTGATCAATTTTTCCCGGCTGGAGTTGAGCATCGTGACGACCTTGTCGTTGCAATCGATGATGCGAAGTTGGTCGTCATACTGAAAAATGCCGAGTGGGGAATGCTGGAAAAGGAGCTGGTAACGATTTTCAGTCTCCCGTCCTATGGCTTCGGTCTTATGCCTGGCGACTACGCTGCCGATCATGGCGGCGATCGCTTCGATCGCCTGCTGAATGATCGGGGAAACGGTCTGAATGCTATGAGAGGCGAGTTTGAGCGAACCGATGGCTTTCCCTTGGAAATTGATCGGAACAATGGCTACTTCTTTGAGGTTTTCACCGGATAAACCCTGTTGGATTGCCGGGGAGAGTTCGCCGGTCGTTTCGTTGACCAGATAGATGCCGCCGCTGTCAATCCCTTCGATCTTCAGGCAGTATTGCAGCACCTGGCTCAACGCTTCATTAAGGGTTCGGACAGTGCTGAGCGAGATACCCAGGTCGCGCTGCAGCGCCAGCAAGCTTTCGGACCTTTTCTGATCGGTAATATCATGGAGAATGCCCAGTTCTCCGACAACATGGCCGTGCTCGAACTTGAGCGGCAGTACGGAGACCGTTAATATCTTGCTCCGGCCATCTTTAGTCCTGGCTTCGACCTCGTATGGGTCAATGTGTTCGCCCAGCATCCGCCGGGCAAAATTGACGCTGATCAAGGCCATGCTTTTTAGGGTAAAGTATTTGGCTAAGGAGCTGATGTTCTTGCCGATAAAATATTCTTTGGGGTAGCCGCCGAGGTCGGTGACCCGGTTGTTGATATCGATGATCTTGCCGCTCTTGTCGATCTGGCCGATTATGTCGGTGGTCGAGTCAAAGATCGAACGGAATTTAAATTCGTTGTCGCTGATCCGGGTGGTGGCCGCTTCCTGCTCGGCCAGTGACGCTTCCAGTTCTTTGTTCTTCTGATGCAGTTCGGCATTGGTTTCATCCAGTTTTTTGTCAAGCTGGAGCTTAAGATTTTCGATCTCCCCAACCATCTCTTTTTCCAGTTCCTGGCGGGCATTGGCGATCGACTGGCCGGCTTGGACCGCATAATAAGTTATCACCAAAAAAGCGAGTGGGATGATCGTGCCAAAGATCATCCACCAAGCAGGATAATCATACAAACTTTCCGCCCAGGGAAAAACGTGAAAGAGGGGGAAAACCCGGTAATATTCTAGCAGCAGCAGGCCGACATAGCAGATGTCGATCAAGCCCATGGTGACATAGGCAACGGCGATCCGGCCAGGCATTAGCATCATTGCCGACATGATCGGCAGGATAAAAAAGAAAGAGTACGGGCTGATAATACCGCCGCCGATATGAAGCAAGGCGGAGATGCCAAGGATGCTAACGATCAGCTGGACGAAGCAATTGAAAGTTATTTCATTTAGGGAACTCACCTGTTCGCGTAACTGGATATGCAGAAAACTGATCAGGGTAATGATGGCGCTAGCTGCTACCAGCCACCAGCCGATTACGATCTGGGGCAGGAGTGCCGGTATGCCAAAACGAAGAAAAACGGAGAAAACGAGCAAGAATAAAAACAGGCGAAAACGGGTCATGATCACGATCTTCAACTGCTTGATCATTCGGTTCTTTTCTAGGGTAAATTTTTGCTGGTTTTGTGGGCGCATCAAAATTTTCCTTTCAGCTGCCGGTTACCCGGTATTTAGGCTCCCGTCCCAGCTCTTTGAGTAGTGTGTTAACCTCTTTTTCATATTCGATCATCCGCAGTTCGCGGCCGACGGCTAGCTTGTTGAAGCCTTCCAGATCGGACATCTTTTCCTGCAGCTCAGCAGTCCGGTCCTTTACCTTTTGTTCGAGAGAGGCCTTTTCCTTGACCAGCTCTTCGGTTCGTTTGGCAACCTCGATTTCCAATCCCCCCTTGGCTTTTGCCAGATCACTGGTCCGTTCGGCTATCTTTGCCTCTAGTCCGCCCTTGAGCTCTTCCAACTCGCTGACTTTATCATCAAGTTCCTGGTTAGTTAGTTGTAATTTGGCCCGGTTTTGGCGGAGGACATTGGCGATCGCGTAGGAAATAAACATTGTGCCGATAAAGGTTGCCATGTAGGCAATGGACAAGATCAGGAGGTAAGGTGAATTAAGGTAAACAGTCGTGGCAAAGATTTCTTTGTAGATAGGGATGTGGGGAATCAGCTGGAAGGCCTCAAGCAGCAGCACTGTTGAATAGGAGACGAGGCCGACCAAAGTGACCAGCATTATTCCCCAAAAAGAGAGCGTCAGTCCGGCGAGCAAGCCGATGATCATGTAAATTATCGGCATAAAGCTTTCAAACCCGCCGGTATAATAGATCGTGGCGGCAAGCAAGAGGCAATCGAGGGCTAAAAGGATCATAAAAGCAATGTCCGCTCGGCATAGATTCCGCTTAATAATCCAGAAAATAAAACTATTAATAGCCAGATAGAAAATGAGCAGCCAGGTGATCGGCAGGATCGGAAAGGGGGTACCGAACCAGAGAAAAACGACGGCCGTGATAAAAAGAAACGGGATCAAACTTTTACGAATGATAAGATCAATCGGCTTGATCATTTCCATGAATTCACGGTTGATGTTATTGTCCATGGCTTCAGGCTCCACCGTATTTTGGCGTCCGTCCCATTTCTTGGAGCAGGGTATTGACCTCTTTTTCGTATTCGATCATTTTCAGTTCCCGGTCGACAACCAGGCTGTTGAATTTTTCCAGATCTTGCATCTTCTCTTCCAGCTGTTTGGTCCGCTCCTGAACTTTGTTGGTCAGTTCATCCTTAATTATTATTTGTTTTTCCAGCTCTTCTTTTGTCCGGCGTAATTCAATTTCCATCAGCTTGCGACTAGTAATATCCTCGACCACGCCGTCAAAAAAAAGATTGCCATTTTCATCTTTTTTCATCACGGCCGAAACCAAAGCCCAAAAGTCTTTTCCCTTTAGGGTTTTGAGTTCAAGTTCTTCCCCCTTGACCGAACCGTGTTGCAGCATTTTATCGCTGAATTCTTTTCTTTTGCCCGGATCCTTGTAGAAGTCACTCGTATTGTGTTTAAGAAACTCCTCTTTTGATCCTGCCTCGAACATCTTGGCCATGGCTGGATTGGCTTCGAGAAAGTGCCCCTCTGATCCGGCGGTGTTCCGGTAGATACCGACGTTGATGTTGTTTAGCAGGTCTTCGTATCTCTGCCTGGCTTGCAGGAGTTCATTTTGCGTCTGGTTCCGGTTGAGCCAATAGAGCCAGGCGGCCGACACGCCGATCAACAAGATAGTCATGAACAGGGTGACCAGCCCGCGCAGGAAGAGGGGGGCATAGACTTCATTGGTGTCAATTTTCGCGATGATCCGCCAGTCCGAGTCGGGGATCGCCTGGATCGCGGCCAGGACATTGACCTGGCGGTAATCAAGACCTTCGACAATCCCTTCTTGCCCGAGTGCCGCCATAGTGGCGGGGAGTTTTTTGTTGGTAAGTGGGAAGCGGAGCTGTAATGCAGTGTTTTTTTTATGTCTCAACTCATTCAAATAAAGGACTTCATTCCCTTCACGGCGGACCAATTGGGTCTCGGCTGTTTTGCTGGGGGTTGGCCAGGTTTGGATCAGAGGGAAGAGAAATTGCTGTGGATCGATTTTCATGACAATTATGCCGAGCAACTGATGGCCTGGCCTGTCCAGGGCAATGATCGGGGCATAAAGATGCAGGCCGACCGTGCCACGATCGTCTTGCAGATGCAATTTTCCGAAGGTGACCGTTTTTGAAATCGCGACCTTGTTGACCATGTTCTTAGCATCGATGTCGAGTTCCGGGTTGTTGTTTTTTCGCGCGGTTGTCATGATTATCTTGCCGTTTAGGCCAACGACTGAAATGTCTTCATAGCGATAAGCCGCTACCATTTGCTCAAGCCGCATTAATGCTCTGGCCCGAAGCGCTGGCTGCTCTTGCCTTCCTTCCCGAGCGATTAAATAATCGGTGACAGGGAAGCTGCTGCCGATCACCATTCCATCTGCCAGACGATCATGCCGCCAATTGGCGATCTCTCTGGTTTTTAAATTACCGATTGCGGCCAGTGTCTCCTGCATATTCCTTCTGGTGACAGCGACCTGGCTGAAATAATATGTGGCGGCGATCAAAACAATACTAAAGCAAAGAAACACAAAAAATAAAAAGATCCGTTTATTGATCATTCTGCCGATCATTCTTGCTCCTTTAGGGAATCATCATGGGAATTGTACCCTTGTGGTAAGTTAGTTGCAAGTGTTATAATTTCCCTGCATGAAGAAGAAAATTCTCTATCTTTTTTCTGATACTGGCGGCGGGCACCGAAGCGCGGCGACCGCGATCGTCCGGGCGGTCGATCATCTGCAAAAAGATAAATATTCCCAGGAGATGGTCGATGTTTTTGCCGCCTGTTCTGGCTTCCTCAATGTCTTTGCCAAAATGTACGCGCCGGTCATCAAGTATTCGCCTAAGCTCTGGGGGCAGCTTTATTACTGGTTGGACGACCAGCGAAAACTCGAGCAACTCGAAAAGATATCCCGGCCGTTCATCCTCCAGGAATTGAAAAAACTTATTTTGGAACAGCGGCCGGCTGTGATCGTTTCGGTCCATCCCCTGGTCAACCATTTGACGGTCCGGGCGATCAAGGAGACGGGGCTCAAAATCCCTTTTATCGTGGCGATCACCGATCCTGTTACTCTCCACCGGGCGTGGATCAGCCCCGGTGTTGATTTATATGTAGTAGCGACGCCGGAGGCAAAGAAATCAGCCGTTAAATACGGGATGCCGGAAAAAAAGATCAAGATCATCGGTATGCCGATCGATCCGAAATTTTTGCTTAAGAGCAAGATTGGCGGTCGGCCGCGCTCAAAACATTTTACGGTTTTACTGATGGGGGGTGGTGAGGGGGCGGGGACAATGGGAGAGATCGTTGATGAGCTTGAGGCTTCTGGCTTTAAGGGCCGGGCGATCATTATCGCCGGACGGAATAAAAGATTAGAGACGAAACTTAAGGCGAAAAAAACCGGGTTTCCTTTAAAGGTTTTTGGTTTTACCGACAAAGTTCCCGAGCTGATGGCGGAATCAGACCTGATCGTCACTAAAGCTGGGCCTGGGACGATCGCCGAGGCGCTGGCAATGAACCTGCCGATCATTATTACTTCCTGGTTGCCTGGGCAGGAGGAGGGGAATGTCGAGTTTGTGGTCCGGGAAAATGTTGGCCGGGTCTGCAAGGAGCCGGAGCGCGTTGTTCGGCTGATCCGGGAACTGCAGTCGACCAAAGAATTTGCCGAGATGAAAAAAAATATAAAAAGGGTCAGCCGTCCCGAGGCGGCGTTAGATATTGCCAGGCAGATCTTTACCTTTCTCTAATTATGAATCACCCTCACCCGCTGGCGCAAAGGATTCCCCCCTCTCCCAAGGCAAACGCCAAGGCTTACGTTGGGAGAGGGTTCGGAAAAAGACTTAAGCGAATTACCCTCTCCCTCTGGGAGAGGGGGGATTGTTTAGTGAAAGCGGGTGAGGGTTTAATAATATTTTTGCTTCTTATCTTCTGCCTCTTTTCTCCGGCCTTAGCCCAGGAGAAAAGTGAATACCTGCGCGACGTGCCCGAAGGCCACTACGCTTACGATGCCGTCTATGACCTGGTAAAACAAGGGGTGATCGGCGGTTTTCCCGACGGAACATTCCGCGGCAAGAATGATATCAGCCGTTATGAAATGGCCGCCTTCATGTCTAAGCTGGCTGCCTCAATAGAAGAGAAGCGGGGCGTCAACGAAAAAATGCTGGCGGAGCTGAAGAATGAAACGGCCAGGCTGCAATACCAGGCCGATCGGGCTAATCAGGAGACAAAGATCACGGGGGACTTGCAACTGCGTTGGCGGAGGGGGATAACCCAGACCGTGAGCGGAACTCAGGTTGACTATCGCTTGATCACCACTCTAACCAAGGATTTTGGCGGCCTGGCCAGCTTAAAGTTGAACCTGGACACCATGGACGCCGGCTATGACAATGCCCAACGCGATCTGGTCCAAATGCTCGACTTCGAGGGGAAAGTAAAGCTGGGAGGCGCGGTTTTGAAAATCACCGATGGGCCGGGCGATGTCAGCCATGTTGACACCGGCCTCTTCCCGGCGGAAAACGGGTTAAAGTACCAGCGGCTTAAAAGAACGATCGGCCTATCGGCCAAGATCAACAAGACCGACCTGGGACTGGATTATATCGTCCGTTCCTATGACTATTCCGGTTTAATAAATACGGCGGAAGTCAGCGCGAAATGGACGCAATACTATCCGGCGTTCTCACTGACTTTAAACCCGAGGATATTTTTTAATCGGGCTGACCAACGGGATATCAGGCTTGAAGCGAGCGGCAGTTTTAAATTACCAGCTAAATTCCTGACCACGCTCCTTATTGGGGCAGCGAAGAATAGCGATTATCCGCACGGGCTCTACTTGAAGTGGGACCTGTCGGCCGGCGATAATTTCCGGTTATTGGCCCAGCGCCTTGGCGCGCAATACCGTGAAAAATTCTCTTATAATATTTTTGATATTTTTGACCGGAGCCTGGCTGACGGTTCGACGAATTTTGGTTTAAGCCTCAAGCAGCCGTTTTGGGAGGCCTGGTTTGGGGCGGTCAGAGCGGATTATACCGACCCGGGAGCGGTGACAACCGGCGAATTGCAGGTTGGCAAAATGATCGATCCTAATTCGAGCCTGGCTCTTTATTACCAGGCGTATAAGGCCGGCAGTACAGCGCAAGCATATGGCTTGATCGGGCGAATCAAGATATGAACATAGCGTTCTTATGGTTGGTGACCGTTCCGCTCTTTTTGCTGGCGTACATTATATATGGCGGTTATATCTCTAAGGTGCTGGGAGTGGATAAACGGAAAAAAACTCCCGCTCTGGCGATCAACGACCAGGTTGACTATGTCCCGACCAAACCGACCGTTCTTTTTGCCCATCATTTTTCCGCGATTGCCGGCGCCGGGCCGATCGTCGGCCCGACGATCGCCATGCTTTACGGCTATCTGCCGGTTTGGTTGTGGATCATTGTTGGCGCGGTCTTTTTTGGCGCGGTCCACGATTTTACTTCGCTCTTTGTCAGCGTCAGGGAGCGGGGGCGGTCGATGGCGGAGGTAGCGGGGCAGACACTGGGTAAATCCGGTTTTATTTTGTTCATTTCTTTTACAATTATTATGTTGGTGCTGGTCGATGCCGCTTTCCTGGGCTTAACAGCCAAGGCGTTGACTTCGCTGGCGCCGCTAAAAATACTGGGTGTTGATCCCGGCCAGAGCGTATTCAAGACGGTCACGGTTGACGGGGTGGAAAGCGCCAGGATAGGAGGGATCGCTTCAACTTCAACCCTAATTATCACTTTGTTTTCCCCGCTGCTTGGCTATTTGTTGTTTAAGCGGGGGGCAAATCTTGTTCTCATGTCGCTTTTGGCAACCATTGTCGCCGCCGGCAGTATCACGTTTGGCTTTTTTTTCCCGGTCTCGATTGATTACCGTTTGTGGATGGTGATCCTTTCGGTTTATGTCTTTTTTGCGGCCGGTATTCCCGTCTGGGTGATTCTCCAGCCGCGCGACCTGGTCAACGTGCAGATATTGTATGCCGGAGTGGTGCTTTTGTCACTGGGGATAATCAGTTGTGCGTTTTCCGGCCTGACTTTATCCGCGCCGGCGTTTAACTTGGAGCAAGCGGCCAACAATTCGGCGATGGGTTTTATCTGGCCAGTCTTGTTTATTACTGTCGCTTGCGGCGCGATCTCAGGTTTCCACGCGCTTGTTTCCGGCGGGACATCCGCTAAACAAGTGGAGAATGAAGACCATGCTCAGGGGATCGGTTTTGGCGGGATGCTGCTCGAAGGGTTGCTCGCGGTTTGTGTTATCTCAGTCATTGCGGCCGGGCTCAAGTATGCCGATTATCTCAACATTGTTTTCCCGGCCGATATTTCTAAGTCGAACCCGATCCTGGCGTTCGCGTTGGCATCGGCCAATATTTTGAAACAAGGTCTTGGTATCCCATCTTCTCTTGGCGCGGTTTTTGGTATCCTTTTGGTCGAGGGTTTTGTCATCACGACCCTAGACACCGCGGTCCGGCTGAACCGGTACCTGTTCGAGGAACTCTGGCTGGCAATTTTTAAGGTTCCGCCAAAGATCCTTAAGTCATATTTCTTCAATTCGTTCCTGGCGGTTGGCCTGATGTTCCTCCTTGGCTACACTAATGCCTACATTACGATCTGGCCGATCTTTGGGACGGGCAACCAACTTTTGGCAGCGCTGACGCTGATCGCGATCTCCGCCTGGCTGATGGTCAGGGGAAAACCGGCTTGGTTCACGATCATTCCGGCGCTGTTCATGATCGCCACGACTTTTGTCTCACTACTGCTTCTTCTCTTCACCAAATATCTTCCCACGGCCAACTATCCGCTAGTCTTTACCGACCTGGTCCTGATTGGCCTGTCGGTTGGGGTGGTGGCTAAAGGGGCGCAGCTTTTTATTAAAGTGAGAAAAGGGACTCTCTCGTCAATTCATTTGCAGCAGCGCCAGGCGGAAGACCAATTGGCTGAAAAAGGACATTTTGGCTAAACCCCTGTTGACAAACCAACCGTAATTGCTATAATTTTCTGCAAAGTGGAGATGGTGTAACTGATGGCCAGAAAATTATTATTTTTATCATTAATATTGATGTTGTGCGCCTGTTCCGCCCTAGCACAGGAAACGGCTTCACCAATAAAATTCAAAGACCTGCCGGACGACCATTGGGCGGCGTCCGCAGTTTATGATCTGGTCAAAATGGGGGTGACCAAGGGTTATCCCGATGGGACATACCGGGGGAATAAACCGATCACCCGTTACGAAACAGCGATCTTCCTCTCCAAACTTGCCAAGTCGATCGATAGCGAAGACCTGAAAGCGGAGATCAAGGCGATCAGGGATCAGCTGGTCGATCTGCAACAGGATAAAGGCAAGTTCAAAATTACCGGTGATTATCTTGGCGAGTGGAAATACGGCAATATGCTGACGACGCAGGTTTCGTCGCGCGGCGCCGTAGCGGATTACCGCTTAGTTATGACGGCGACCAAAGAATTTGATGACAATGCCAGCCTTAAGATCAATCTTGACACGATGGATTTTGGTTATTTTAACGATGAGACGAACCGTTTTCCCGGCAACGGCTTGCTCGCCACGGAACTGCTCGATATCGAATCCAACCTGAAAGTCGATAATGTAAAACTGCAATTGACTGTCGGTCCTGGCCCGAAACAGCATGCGGCCGATCCGACGGGTTCATTCCCGAGCGAAATTGGCCGGGTTTATATCCGGCCCGAGACCGGCATTAAGGCGATGACCAATGTCTTAGGGTTAGATGTGAGCGGCGGGTTTTACTCGCGTCAGGGGACGGCCCTTGACGCGTCCGGCAAAGTTGATATGGGTTTGCTAACCGGCACGGTCAGCTACACTTTTAATAAATTCCTGGCGCTTAATGCCCTCAAAGTTGATGTGACCGGCGATTATATGTCAAAGGGCCTATTGTCTTCGACCGACCGCACTGTCAGGGCGCGGATCGGCCTGTTTGCTCCCCTGCATGACAAAGTCGAAGTTGCCGGTTCGGTCGGCATCGGCCAGCGGACCAGCCAGATGATGGCGATGGGGAGTTTAGCCTTAAAAGATATTTGGGACACGGGGACGGTCATTACGATTAACGCGGCCAAGCTCGGTTCGCAATATGTGGACGAACGGTATTTAGGCGAATGGGTCGGCTTAGCCGGGGTTGATAAGTTTGAACGGCCGCTGGAGAACGGGACCGTTAACTTTGGCGGTGAACTTGTCCAGCAAATGTCCGACCGGGCCAAATTCATTGGCCGCGGCGACATCCGCCTGGCCAGCGATTACAAATACGAAGGGCCGAAAGCCCGCTTAACGGCGGAAGGGGGCATCTCATATAATATCGCGTCTAACGTCGACCTCGGCGCGACTTACCGGATCTACCACGACAAAGGGATCGGCGACTCTTCCGACCTCGCCTCGGTTGGCCTCCTCTATAAATTTTGATCATCGGTAATAAACTTGCCCGTTATAAAACCATTGATTCGACTAACGCTGAAGCGCGCCGCCTGATAGTTTCAGGTGAGGGGGAAGGCTTAGTTGTTATTGCGGCGAAACAGACCAAAGGGCGGGGAAAGCCGGGTGCTAAATGGCTGTCGCCTTTGGGCAATCTCTACCTTTCGGCGGTAGTCAAACCGTTCAAAAATCCTCAAGATATTGCTCCGTTGACGCTTTTAGGGGCGGTCGCGGCCAGGTCGGCCATTACCCGGCTGGCCAAGCTGGCGGTCGTCATTAAATGGCCGAACGACCTGCTGATCCACGGCAAAAAAGTCGGCGGGATCCTGACCGAAAGGCTCGCCTCGGGTTTTATTATTATTGGTATTGGGATAAATGTTAATTCATTGCCGGCCGAGATGGAACGGACTGCGACCTCGTTAAAAAAAGAGGGCAAGAAAATCATCGATTTAAAAAAACTTGAGTCGGGACTAATAGCAGAGCTCGATAATAATTATGATCTGTTTTTGCGGAAAATGTGAACTTGAACCGGCCCGCTAACTTTGATAGGATAAAACATTATGGCGATTAGAGGAATTAGAGGGGCGACCACTGTCAGCGCCAATGAAAAGGCAGCAATCATCTCCGCGACCAAGGAGCTCTTGCAAAAGATCGTGCAGGAAAACAATCTTAAAGTCGAGGAGATAGCGTCCGTGCTTTTTTCGTCAACCCCGGGGCTCAACGCCGAATTTCCGGCTGTTGCGGCCCGTGAGATCGGCTGGAACGAAACGCCGCTCCTCTGCATGCAGGAGATCGATGTTCCCGGAGCGCTAAAAAATTGTATCAGGGTTTTACTCCATTTTAATACTGATCTTCCGCAGTCACAAATGAAGCACGTCTACCTGCGCGAAGCCAAGAATCTTAGGAGGTAATGGCCGATGATCGTGATAATGAGGCCGGACGCTTCTGAAGAACAAGTCAGCCATGTTGTTGAACGGCTGAAGAAACTTGGTTTTGGCGTTCATCTCTCACAGGGGACAGAGCGGACCGTGATCGGGGCGATCGGCGACAAATCGGCGCTGCAGCTCGAAGCGATCCAGCTGCTCCCCGGCGTTTCCGAGATCGTGCCGATCCGCAAACCTTACAAATTAGTTAGCCGTGAATTCAAGATCGAGGATACGATCGTCAAGATTGGCGGACGAGTACCGATCGGTGATAAACAGCCGATTGCGGTGATCGCCGGCCCTTGTTCGGTCGAGAGCCGGGCAGGGATGATCGAAGTGGCGGAAGCGGTCAGGGGGGCGGGTGCCGTGGCTATGCGGGGCGGCGCTTTTAAGCCGCGCACTTCTCCCTATAGTTTCCAAGGTTTAGGCGAAGAAGGGCTCAAGTACATGAAAGAAGCGAAAGAGAAGACCGGCCTGCCGATCGTGACCGAAGCGCTCGACACCCGGGACGTTGCCCTCGTTGCCAAGTACGCGGACCTGATCCAGATTGGGGCGCGCAACATGCAAAATTTTAATTTACTGAAAGAGGTCGGCAAGGCGGGCAAACCGGTTTTGCTCAAACGCGGCGCTGGTTCAACGATTGAAGAGCTTTTGATGTCGGCCGAATATATTTTGTCCGAAGGTAATCGTGAAGTTATCCTTTGCGAGCGTGGGATCAGGACGCTGGAAACGTATACCAGGAACACGCTTGATCTTTCCGCTATTCCGGTGATCAAGAAATTGAGCCATCTCCCGGTGATCGTTGATCCTAGCCATGGGGTAGGGAAGTGGGACCTGGTCCCGGCGATGGCCAAGGCGGCGATCGCGGCTGGCGCTGACGGTTTAATCATTGAAGTGCATCCTCATCCCGCCGAAGCCTTTTCCGACGGCGCGCAATCGCTCAAGCCGGAAACGTTCACGCAACTGATGAAAGATCTCAAGCTGGTAGCACAGGCGGTCGGGCGGAAGTTTTAATCAGGTTCGCAACAGGGAAGCATTAACTAGTGATTTAAATGCTCGTCTTAAAAATTATAAGGTTACAATCAATCCAAAATGAATAAAGCAATCGAAGAAATCAATCAGATGATTGTTGACAATAGCCAGAAGCAACAGATATTTAGTTTTTTTGACAACGAAGTAGCCGCATATGTTGAGCTTTTGATTAAATTAGAAAAAGATATTGCAAGAAACCCCGCTTTGTTAGATACCGCGATTCAAACTACTTTGAATGAAGCAACTATGAAAATCATAAAAAGGGGTTATGAGCTGGGTAATACTATTGGGGATAAGAAGATAATCGATAAAATAAAGAATGCATTTAGAGAAACCATTATGCCCTGGATGAGTAAAAGTCTAATAATGTATAGGGGGTTAACTAAGCCAAAAGGGTATCCTGGCGACTTCCAAATGCTCGAGTATATTTATAATGGCGTTTCAATATCTCAAGGAATAGGGAAATATTTTGATGAAGGGTTTTTAACAAGTGATCTGACCCAGGCAGTAATAAACAGAAAAAATATGATGAGAGAGCAGCTTATAAAAGAAATCAGCAAGCCCCAAATGAGCATATTAAACTTGGCTTGTGGCTCATGCAGGGAAATAAGGGAGCTTCCCGAAACAGTGCTGACCCTTTCCCCATTCTTCGATTGTGTCGATTTTGATTCAGAAGCCCTGGAATATTCCAAGAATAAATTGGCCAGCAAAAAAATTGACATTAATTATGTTAAAGGGGATATCATCGAAGTCATTAAGGATGAGGCTAATGAGCTATTTCATAATAAGGATATTATTTATAGTATAGGATTAATTGATTATTTGCCCGATAGAATACTAAAAAGAATAATCGCGTCATGTTTAAAAGGCCTTAAAAGTAGGGGCAAAATCATTCTAACCATTAAAGATCGCGATGTCTATAACCCCATCAGAGAAGATTGGCTTACAGATTGGAAATTTATTCCTCGCAACAATCAAGACATTGATGGCTTAATAAAAGAAGTGGGAGGGGGCCAAATCAGCTTAACTGAATATAGGGACGAGTCGCAAATTATAATATTTCTTGTTATAACTAAAAATTGATGCAAACCCTTCCATTAAACATTTTTTCTTTTTCCTGTTTATTTAATGAGCTGACAAGCTTGCTTTTAATCCCCGTAGTAATCTTCTCCCTTCAAAAAAACAAGTCGTCCATTCCTTTTTTGTGGTTTTTATTGGCGGTTGTTTGGTGGTCGTTTTTCTATTTCTTATGGCTTATGACCCCAAATAAAATGATTGCTGAGTTTTTTGCTCGCACTTGTATGATTGGGGTTATCTTAATGCCGCCAATATTTTTTCATTTTATTGTTGTTTTGCTGGGCAAATATAAGAAAAATGTTTGGGTCATTATAAATTATTTGATAGCTACGATATTCATTGCTTTTGTTTATTCCAACTTTTACATACAGGGGATGAAAAGTATTATTTATTTGCCATTTTGGCCGATCCCCGGGGTATTATTCCCCTTTATGATTTTGCATTTCATTATTATTTATTTAATTGCTCATGCATTAATGTTCTTTTATATTAGACA
>JAQVPA010000077.1 GCA_028702315.1 Candidatus Margulisiibacteriota bacterium | reverse complement strand
GTGCCGGGTTCGATCTGGTTTTGTCCGGTGACCAGAGCGCTGTCCAAGCGAAAAAGGCAACGATCCATCTTAAGAACGCGACCGCCGAAGAGGCGATCGACTGTATTTTGCGGACGAATGGGTTTAATTACGAAAGGAAGGGGAGCGTGCTTTTGGTCTCATCACTGCCGCAGGATATGAGCCAGACGGCTTACAAGGCGCAGGCGGAAGCAATCAATTTAAAACACCTGTCGGCCGAAAAGGCGAGCGAACTACTGGCTAAGATATTTCCCGCCGCCGTTTTCCAGACAGGGAATCGGGCGAACACGCTAGTGGCCAGAGGACGGGAAGAGGAGATCGCGGACGCGAAAAAACTGCTGGCGTCGATCGACAAGGTTGCGCCGCAGATTTTGATTGAGAGTAGAGTGGTTGAAGTCGCCCAAAGCGATTCAATGAAGCTTGGAATTTCTTACGGCAACGGCACTTATAAGTTTGTTACCAGCAAAACGACTAAAAAGACCGCGCCGGCCGAAGACTTGATTTCGACCCTCAACGCCCTGGTTACTGACGGGCGGGCCAACATTGTCGCCAACCCGCGGATTGCCACGCTTGATAACCAGGAAGCGCTGATCAATATCGGCAGCCGCATTCCCTATGCCGTGCCGGTTAGTAGCGGCGGGACGACAACACAATGGACGGTCGATTATATCGATGCCGGGGTCAAATTGAAGATCACGCCGCAGATCGGGCAGGAAGGGGAGATTACGACTTTTATCCAGCCCGAGGTTTCCAATATTTCCGAATGGCGAACGACCGCCGCCGGCGACTTTCCCGTCATCTCGACCAGGAACGCGTCTTCAACGGTCAGGGTCAAAAACGGCGAAACGATCGTCATCGGCGGGTTGATGCTGGAGACCGACCGGGAAAATATCAGCCGGGTCCCGATCCTTGGTTACATTCCAGCCGTGGGGATGTTGTTCCAGAATCGCGGGACCGAAAAAGAGAGGAGCGAGATCGTCTTCCTAATTACGCCGCATGTTATTTAGTTCGGAGTGGAGGAGTGACGGAGTAGCGGAGTGGGGAGTTCGGAGAATTATGATGGAAGAAATATTTGATTTTGAGAATTTGTTAGTTTATAAGAAGGCGCTGGCTTTTATTGATGAAGTTTATGCGGTTTGCGGGAGATTTCCACCAATTGAGAGGTTCGCCTTGGCTGATCAATTCAGGCGCGCAGCCACCTCGATAGCACTCAACATTGCTGAAGGGACCGGCGGTAGCAGAATTGAATTCAAGAAATTCCTTAAAATCGCCAGAAGGTCAATACGGGAATGTGTCGCTATTATGACCATCGCCGGAAAAAGAAACTATTTCAATCCCGAGAAAGAAATAGAAATGAGAATAAAAGCGATCGAATTATCAAAAATGATCAGTGGCTTAATGGCTTCTCTGCGTTAAAGGGCAAGCGGGAGAGTAATAGCAACCCTGCAACCTTTCCCCACACCCGGGCTATCAATGTCGAAAGTCCCGCCATGGTCTTCAATAATTCGTTTGGATATAGTAGTGCCGAAACCGCGGTATCCTTTTTTTGCTGTTGTAAAGCCGGGTTCAGTTATATGATCTTTAGTTTTCTGGTCAAATCCTTCCCCGTTATCAATAATCTTTATTACAACTTCATTTTTTGACCTTTTTATACTTATCTCAGCCCTTGTCGCATAATGTTGATTTGAATTGAGGATTAAATTAAAAAGAGCCGCATTAAACCTTTTTTGATCAAGAGATATATTTATCTTTTTTGTTGCGCAACAAAGCTGTATTTCCATATTTGAAAATATCGTTTTGTAAGAGGATAATGATTTATTTAATAGCTGGTTTAATTCGCAACAATCTGTTTGGTGTAGAGGATTGACGCTGAGAAGCGCGTCTTTTATGGCGTCAAAAACCGATAAATTATTAAGAACCAGGTCATGCATTATCTTGCCAATCTTTTCTGTCGGATACTCATTTAGAATATCCTGATTTTCCTTTGGCTTAGCTAATGCGTTGGAAAAGCCCATAAGTCCCTGTAATATCATTGCCGCGTAATGGCCGGTTTCTGCAAACATTAAGCCGGCCCAAAGATATCCTTTTGCGCCACCTCTGGCAACAATGGAGTGGATCATGCCTTTGTCCGCAATAAAATCACGAACCTCGGTTAGCTGTTCGGCAGGCAGATTTGTGATGGCCCTGTGTAAAGCGATATGGGTTTTTGCTACATCATGCGCATATCGTCCTTTGTCTATAATTAACTTCCTTGCAGAGTCCATACTTGGATGATTTTGCCAGAATGTTTGTCTGTGCTTGGCGCCAATTTTCATGCTTCTTTATCGGGGATATATTGTGAAAATTTCACGTTTTTATCGAAGCGTAAATATCCATAGTGCTATAAACAGCACCTCTGGCGTGGAGCTTATCATTTCGGGGCTACTCCGAACTCCGAACTCATCACTCCGAACTATAAAGGAACGATCTTAACCTTGCCCAACGCTCCGAGCTGGTCATCTTTGATGATCAATACGCCATCAAGCCCTTTGATCTTCTTGGCCACGGCCAATCCCTGCTCGATATCAGCGACTTCTTTGACCACGTTGCCGATTGCGGTCGCGGCGGCGTCAGCGAGCAGGGCGCTCTCGGCGATCACAACGACCGCGTCCGCTTTGCCAAAGCTAAAAGAAGGGCCGACTGTTCCCGAAGAAGTGCAGACCGAAAAAGGTTTTGGCTGCGGTTCGATCTCGAGCGCGATCTTTTCGGAAAAAGGGGAAGCGCCGGCGAAGATGCCGACCTTGCGCGGCTGGTTGATCTTGAGAAAAATATCTCCGCCGTTCTCAACGATGATCTCATTGGTAAAGGCGAGCAGGTCGCGCCCGACGAACTCGGCGACCGCCCCAGCGACGGCGGCCATCGGGCCGACTTTCACTTTCTTGGCCGCGTCGGCCATCTGCCTGATGATTCTCGCCGCGTCGTGCCTGACACGGACAGGCGAATATGATTTTTGGAACTGCGGATCATGCGAAATGTAGTTTTCAATCTCTGCCCGGTACTTAAGGACAGCCGTCTGGGCTTTTTCATAGAGATTGCTTTCGGCCAGGATCAAGAGGTCGGTCTCTTTTTCGATGACCTCAAATTTGACGAGATTCTCGGCTTTAATGTAATTGCGGTAGGTCCGCTCTTCGTAAGCCATTAAAGCACCCCCTTAGTTGAAGGCACTCCTTTTTTCCGCGGGTTGATGGCGCAGGCCCGCTGCATCGCGACGCCAAAGGCTTTGAAGATCGCTTCAATTTTATGATGCGTGTTTTTCCCCCTGACCAGGTCGATATGCAGCGAGATCCCAGCTTTATAAACGAATGACTCGAAGAATTCCCGAAGCATCTCTGCATCCAGGTTAAGTTTGATTCGTTCTTTTCCGATCTCGGCATAAATCAATTCTTTGGGGAACTTTGCCTTAAAGGTAAAATGCGGTCGGCCAGAGATATCAACGGCGGCTTTAACCTCGGCCAGTGACTCATCCATCGGGACGATTGCGTGGCCATAGCGTTCGATCTTTTCTTTTTTACCCAAAGCTTTGGCAAAAGCTTCGCCGAGAGCGAGGCCGGTATCTTCAACTAAATGATGGAGGTCAATTTCCAGATCACCTTTGGCGGCCAGCTTTAGGTCAAATAGCCCGTGCTTGGAAAAAAGGGTGAACATGTGGGCCAGAAAGGGGATCGGATAGTTTATTTTACTTTTACCAGAGCCGTCGACGTTAAGGTCGATCCTGATGTTAGTCTCTTTAGTTACTCTGTTGATCTTTGCAGTTCGTTTCATTTTTGCATCTTTATTATGCCACAAATAATGTTAAATTTCAGCCAGTACTGGACGGAACATGAGTTCGCATAAGATATATTACGTTTAGAGTCAAGGGGGCGTTGCCCCCTTGGTGTGTATTTCCCAATCAACCATTAATTAATTCACAATCCCCCACATACTTTCTTTTGTTAAAAAAGAAAGTATGCAAAGAAATTAATCTAAGGGGCTTCGCCCCTTAGAGAACCCCACCGCGCTAACTCGTCCTGCCGTTACCGGCAGGACTCAAACAGAGCGCGGATCGGTTTCCGCTGAGCCCAAGCTATTATTTTAAATCGGAATAACCTCTGCGACTTCGCCTTAAACGAGAAATATGGTCGTGGCACTGCGAGCGGAGTGATTTCGACCCTTAAGCAGAGCCGGCTAAAGCAGCCGAAGGCGCTTAAGGGGATCGGGAGAAAAACGGAGCGAGCATAATTGAAGTCGCTTGATTTTTTCTTGTTACTTCTTTTGTATCAAGACAAAAGAAGTAAGAAAAGCCTGGATTTCTGAACGTAATATATCTTATGAGACATCGAAAGGAGAAGGGGGCTAAACTTCAGTGAAAAAGTGTTTCCTGAGGAGTGGTCTTGTCGGCTTTTAGCTTTCTCCCCACATGCTTCGCGGCCGATGGCGTAACCAATCTCCCCCTTGGGGTTCTTTCAATAAACCCGATCTGCATCAGGTAAGGTTCGTAAACATCCTCGATCGTTTCGACTTCCTCGGAAATGCCGGCCGACAATGTTTCAACGCCGACCGGGCCGCCGCCGAATTTGTCGATAATTGTAATAATATATTTCCGGTCGATCTTATCGAGGCCAAATTCATCGACCTCCATCGAATCAAGGCACTCTTTGGCGATGTTGTTTGATATTTTACCCGAACCTTTAACTTGGGCGAAGTCGCGGACGCGGCGGAGGAATCGGATCGCGATCCTGGGCGTTCCCCGCGAACGTTTCGCTATTTCGATCGCCCCCTGGTCTTCAATCTCGATCTTAAAAGTTTGCGCCGCGCGTATAATTATCTGTTTCAACTCATCCGGATTGTAGAATTCTAACCGGTTGACGATCCCGAACCGATCACGCAGAGGAGCGGAGAGGAGGCCGATCCTGGTTGTGGCGCCAATGAGGGTAAATTTTGGCAGGTCAAGCCGGATCGACCGGGCGCTTGGGCCTTTGCCGATCACGATGTCGAGGCCAAAATCTTCCATGGCTGGATATAAAACTTCTTCAACGACTTTATTTAAACGGTGGATCTCATCGATAAAGAGAATGTCGTGGGCTTGCAAATTCGTCAGGATCGCGGCGAGATCGCCCGGGCGTTCGATCGCCGGGCCGGAGGTTATTTTAATATTGGCGCCAATCTCGTTGGCGATGATGTGAGCGAGAGTTGTTTTGCCGAGCCCGGGTGGTCCGTAAAAAAGGAGGTGTTCGAGCGCTTCGCCGCGGGAACGGGCGGCATCAATGTGGATGCCCAGGCTATTCTTGATCTGTGTCTGGCCGATGAAGTTGTCGAATTTGCGCGGCCGGATCCCTTCGAAAGAGCGGTCTTCTTCCAGCGGTTCAAACGAGACTGGACTACCCTCTTTTCCTGTCATAAAGCCTCTTGTACTCGAAATAGCTCCCCATCACTTTTTGCACGTAAAGACGGGTTTCGCGGCTCGGGATGCTTTCGACGAATTCATCAATATCAACCAGGCCCAGGTCGCCATTATACCAGTATTTAACGTACTTTTTTATTTTATTAGGCCCGCCATTGTAGCCGGCCAACGCAAGGTAAACATTATTACTGAAAGATTTTATTAAATTGGAAAGATAATAAGTCCCCATTTTAACATTGGACGCCGGCTCATAAAGCTTGGTGGTCCGGTATTTTGGCAGATCAAGGTCTTTGGCGATGCCCCGGCCAGTCCGTGGCATGATCTGCATCAGCCCGCGCGCTCCTGACCGCGAGACAGCCTTAGCGGAAAAGCGGCTTTCCTCGCGGATGACCGCCAGGACCAGATAAGGATCAACCTTAAAGTCATCCGCGCCGCCGGCTACGTGCTTCCAGTAACCTTTTGGGTAAGAAAGCTGCCAGATCTTTTTTGGGAGCGCTTGGGTTTTTCCCGCGATAATCGCGTCCTTGACTTTGCGGTCGGCAAACCGGATCGGGGTCTTGAAATTTCCCGCCTGGATCAGCATTTCACCCAGCTTCGTTTGGGCTGTCTCTTTTTCAACATCGGAAGTGATGTTGACGAGATAGCGCGCCTCGTCAGCGGCATAACCGGCCAACCCGAGATTCATCAGTTCTTTGTATTTGGTCAGATGAACACGGGCTTCCTCACTGCTTTCCGATTCCAGCAGTGACGTATTGGTCTGTTCCCAGATTTCCATAATAGACGCGAGTTCCTGCTCGTTCTTTTCATCAAGACTACTGATCGCTTCGCTGAACTCCTCTCCGCTAAATGGAGTTTGTAGCGCCGAAACCCCGGCGCTCCGCAGTTTTTCCTGGGCGCGGTAAGCATAATAGGTATGGTCGTAACGTTCGGTCAGCTTTTTATAAACATCTAGAGCGGCCGCCTGGTTCCCCTGGCGTTCCAGCGCTTTCGCTTCAAAAAAATAACAGCGGGGAGAATCCTCGCCGGGCGGGTAGAGCTGTGCCATATGGAGGTAAGTAGCGGCATTCTTAAAATCACCGCCCCAATAATATATCTTGCCGATCCGCCAGACCGCGGCGGAAACGGAATCGCTGTAAGGGTAGCGGGTGATCATATCATAGTAGGCTTTTAGCGCGCCGTTCTTGTCGCCGTCGATCTCCTGATAATAAGCGGCCCAGTATAGCGCATTGTCCGCCAGCCCGGATTCAGGATACTTGTCGGCGACCTTGTTCATTGCCGCGATCGCATTTTTGTACTTGCCGCGCCGGCCATATGCTTGGCCAAGATAATAATTAGCGCGGCCGGCCAGATTCGGCGGACCACCAGCTACCCGCTCC
>JAQVPA010000076.1 GCA_028702315.1 Candidatus Margulisiibacteriota bacterium | reverse complement strand
CAGACTTGGGCAAGGATTTCTTTAACGTATTCAACGGCGTAATCTGCTCGATCTTTCCAGCTAAGTATTTTTGCGCCGCCGTCCGATACCTGTTTGACCTTAAAAACGAATTCTTCAACCTCTTTTTCCAACCTCAACCGGCCAATAATTAAGCCGCTAACAATCGCGATAAGCAGGCCGCTTACTATGTATGTCAACGCTACTTGCCAGCCAAAAAGCCCCCAGAGAAGGATCAGCGCGACTTCATTGATAGTAGGGGAGGCGACCAGGAAAGACATGGTTACTCCAAGTGGGACACCCGATTCAAGCATGCCAATAAAGAGCGGAATAGCGGAGCAAGTACAAAAAGGAGTAAAAATGCCAAGCACTGCTGCCAGGATATTGCCGATGAACTCCTTTTTGTGGCTTAGCATCTGCCTGATCCGTTCCGGTGGCAGAAAAGTGCGGACGATCGCCACAAAAAAGACGATGACGATCAGCAGGAAGTATATCTTGGGGACATCGTAAAGAAAGAAGTTCAAGCTTTCTGAAAGATGCGCCCCTTTAGGGAGCCTTAAAAGATCATACGTAACCAGATCGGCAAACCATTTAAACATTTATTCTCCCCCCTTCATTCTTAACGCTATATTTACCAATCCGATCATTACTGGCACCTCAACCAGCGGTCCAATCACAGCCGCAAAGGCCATCCCTGAATTTATTCCAAAAACCGCGACCGCCACCGCGATCGCCAGTTCAAAATTATTGCTGGCGGCGGTAAAGGAGAGGGTGGCGGTCTTTTTGTAGCCGGCCTGGAATATCCTTCCCATCAAAAAGCTCAAGAAGAACATGGCTACAAAATAAATTAACAAAGGGATTGCTATCAGCAAAACATCAAACGGGATTTGGATGATAATACTTCCTTTTAAACTGAACATTACGACAATCGTGAATAGCAAGGCGATGAGGGTAAGCGGGCCGATCTTCGGCATAAAATGGGTGTGATACCATTTCTCATCTTTGATTCTGACTAATATGAATCGGGTCAGAAAGCCGGCAATAAATGGGATGCCCAGATAAATAAAGACGCTTTGCGCAATTTGGCCGATGCTGATCTTGACCGCCATTCCGGTTAACCCAAAAAGAGGAGGAAGAACGGTGATGAATATCCAGGCATAAACACTGTAGAACAAGACTTGGAAAATACTATTAAAGGCGACTAGCCCCGCCGCATATTCTGTATCGCCTTCCGCGAGCCCGTTCCAGACGATCACCATGGCAATACAGCGGGCGATCCCGATCAGGATCAGGCCGATCATGTATTCCGGATAGCCGCGCAAGAATGTTATCGCCAGTAAAAACATTAAAATCGGGCCGATAATCCAATTTTGGGCCAGTGATAAGCCAAGCACCTTAAAATCGCGAAAAACATCGCCCAGTTCCTCATATTTCACTTTAGCCAGGGGAGGATACATCATTAAGATCAGTCCGATCGCAATCGGGATATTGGTTGTTCCGACCGAAAATTGATTAATGAATGTTTCTATTCCGGGGATTAAGTAGCCGAGAGCGACGCCGCCCGCCATTGCTAAAAATATCCAGAGGGTCAGGAACCTATCCAAAAATGGTAAATGTTTTTTCATTTCATTCTTTCCCTTAAATCGATCTGTTTCCTAAGTAAACAGATTATGATTAAACAATAAAATAATGTCAATAATAAGGGCTTGACAGGCTTCGCGTTATCGTGTTACGATATCACAAAAGGTGTTACTATCTTAGCCAAAGGGGGAGACAAATGCATATTCCAGATGGGTTTCTTGATCCAAAGGTGTCGGCCGGATTGGTTGGGGCGGCGGCGGCAGTGCTGGCGCTCAGTGTCGCGAAAGTGAGAGAGGCGATAACGGCGCTTAAGCCGGCCGAAGCTCTGGCTACAGCGGGAAGAGGGATGAGCAACATGGTGGGAGGGATGAAGAGAGTTTTGACTGGCGATGGAGAGAGAACGATCTACCAGATGGGGATGGTGGCGGCGCTTGTCTTTGCCGGGCAGATGTTCAATTTCCCGATCAACAGTGGAACATCGGGGCACCTTATTGGCGGAGTTTTTGCCTCGGTCATCCTCGGCCCGTTTGCCGGCGCGATCGTCATCGCGGTCGTTCTGGCGGTCCAGATGCTCTTCTTCGCTGACGGCGGCTTACTGGCGATCGGGGCCAATATCATCAATATGTCTCTCTTTGGCACAATCGTCGCTTACTATATATACTATTATTTGAAAAAATATATTCCAGAATGGATGGCGATCCTGGGAGCCGCCTGGGTCTCGGTTCCCTTGGCGGCGTTTGCCTGTGCGTTGGAACTTGGAATTTCCGGCACGATCCCTTTTGAGAGGGTTATGCCAGCCATGGTCAATGTTCACATGGTGATCGGGATCGCTGAAGCGCTTATTACGCTGGTGTTAGTCAATGTCTTCCGTTCCATGCTGAAGGGAGGGGAATAGTCATGAAGAAGCTATTCTGGGTCTCCGTGGTTATTGCTATTCTGGCCGCTTTTTTTGCTTCGACCAATCCTGACGGCCTTGATTTTATCTCGGAAAAATTTGCCTTTGCCGAAAAAGGACAAGAGGGGTCCGCGCTGATGGCCGGGTACAACCTGAAGTTTCTGCCGGCAGGGGGGATTTCGACTTCGGTTGCCGGTATTGCGGGTGTTTTGATCACGCTGGGGATTTTTTGGTTGGCTGCTTATGCCTTAAAGAAAAGGGATGATAGACAGAGCAATAGACTAGCTTGTTTCCTGATTTTAATGTTGATCGCTGCTTCGCCGGTTTTTGCCGCCCGACCGCTGGTGACCGATGATTTTGGGACGGTCGATTCGGGAAGATATGAATTAGAAGTCGGTTATAACGCGGAAACGCCGAAGGTTGGCGGCGCAACAGCCAATTGTGCAGTTGTTCAAATTAAACGCGGTTTCGCTTATAATTTTGACTTTGGCATTGAGGCGCCGTATGCCACAACTGCCCCAACCGGTTTGGGTGACGCGATTTTACATGCCAAGTTAAAACTGATGGAACAGGGAGAGAATAATGGGTTGACTGCCAGGGTCGATGTTAAATTAAGCAATGCTGATTCAGCTTCCGGGCTCGGCTCCGGCTATAATAATTATACCGCCATGGTTATTTATTCGAAGGCATTTGGCGATTTCCGGACCCATTATAACCTCGGCTATACGCTGGTTGGCGTAGCGGCCGGTGCGCCCGAAGCTAATACGATAAATTATTCCGCAGCAATTGAGAAAGAGGTGACTGGCGGAGTTGACGTTGTGGCCGAATATTATGCTGTTTCTGCTTCGGCCGGCTCCACTGGCAATGTCCAGGTTGGTGGCCGCTGGCAGGCATTTGAAGCGATCAGGTTTGATGCCGGTTATTCATTGGCCTTGAACGACAATTCCAGCAACATCGTAACAGCGGGGTTGACGGCCGAATTTTAAATAAATTGTGGTAAAATAAGAGTATGGCTCTTATTTGGATCATCGGCAGCACGCTGATCATCAGCCTAATTTCTCTGGTCGGGGTTTTCACCCTGGCTTTGAAAGAGAAGACACTTAAGGAAATACTTCTGCTCCTGGTCGGGTTTTCTGCCGGGGTGCTGGCCGGAGGGGCTTTTCTTCACTTGCTGCCGGAGGCGCTTGAAAAACTTAAACCGGGAGAAACCTTTATTTATGCGTTGATCGGTTTTTCTCTCTTTTTTCTGATGGAGCGGATATTATACTGGCGCCATTGCCACGATGGCCATTGCGATGTTCACGCGTTTTCTTATCTCAACCTTTTTGGTGACGGTCTCCATAATTTTATTGATGGGCTGGTTATCGCCGCCAGTTTTATCGTTAGCTTTCCCTTAGGAATTGCCACTAGCATGGCGGTCGCTTCCCATGAGATTCCGCAGGAGATTGGCGATTTTGGGGTTCTGGTCTATGGCGGTTTTTCCAGGGGGCGGGCATTGGCCTATAACTTGTTATCAGCTTTAATGGCGGTGGCTGGAGGCGTGATCGGGTATTTTCTGGCATCCAGTATTTCCGGCTTTTCAGCCGCCCTGTTACCGCTGACCGCCGGCGGGTTTATTTATATTGCCGCTTCCGACCTGATCCCGGAGTTGCACAAAGAAAAAAACGCCAACAAAGCAAACCTTGCTTTTGTTCTCTTCATCTTGGGCCTTCTCTTTATGTGGGCGATGAAGCAGCTGCACGTTTAATTGGGGACAAGGATGGAATCAACAGAACTAAGCGCCGAAATTAAGCAAGCGATCATCGAATTTCAAAAAAGTGAGATCACCGAGCATCTTATTTATGGCCAGTTGGCAAAATTAGAAAAGAAAGAGCAAAACCATGAGCTTTTATTGAGTATTGCCGATGATGAGCTGCGCCATTATACGATCTGGCAGCACTATACCGGGCAAGACGTTAAGCCAGACCGATTAAAGATCTGGTGGTATGTTCTGATCGCCCGCATTTTTGGGGTAACTTTTGGAATTAAGTTAATGGAAGGGGGCGAAGAGCAGGCACAGGTAGCTTATGGCAAGATTGCCAACGTAATTTCTGAAGCCGAAGCGATCAAAAATGACGAGAACCAGCATGAAAATCAGCTTATCGGGATGATAGACGAAGAAAAGCTTAAATATCTTGGCTCAGTTGTGCTAGGTTTAAATGACGCATTAGTTGAAATGACCGGGACCTTGGCCGGCCTGACCTTTGCCTTGCAAAACGCGCGGCTGGTTGGAATTGCCGGGTTGATTACCGGCATTGCCGCATCGCTTTCGATGGCGGCGTCGGAATATCTTTCCACTAAATCAGAAGCCGGCGAAAAAGATCCGCTAAAAGCGTCGATCTATACCGGCATAACTTATGTCCTGGCGGTGAGCGCATTGATCGTCCCATTTTTGTTGCTCAATGACCCATTTATCTCTTTAGGCCTGGCTTTGCTCAGCGGGATATTTTTGATCATGATCTTTACCTTTTATTTTTCGGTGGTCAGAGGAGTCTCTTTTAAACGGCGCTTTTTGGAGATGGCCGGAGTGAGCCTGGGGGTGGCCGGCTTGAGCTTTTTGATCGGGTTGGCGGTCAGGCAGTTTTTGAAGATCGATATTTAACCTCGCTTTTACATTCTATTCATCGTTCCTTAATAATCACACGCCATAATAGCAGGCGATCAAACTATTACAGGAGGTGTCGGGATGTTGAAAAAAACGATCGTTTTGTCTCTGCTGGTACTGCTTTTTGGTTCTCTTGCCCTGGCCGATACGGAGTTTTGGTCGACGGATACTTTCCAAGCCCAGATCAAGGAGGGAGTAAGGTTTAATATTATTCCGGAACTAAGGTTCCGTAATAATGCCAGCGAGTTTTATTATTTATTAGTTTATCTGGGGCCGACTTTTAAATTGAATGAATGTTTTGATCTGAACGTGTTTTACGCGCCAAAAACAACCAAAAACGGCGGGGCCTGGACAAGCGGGTCGAACGGATATCTTGATCTGGTTTATAAAAACGGCGGGCTCAGCAACCGCGGGCGGTTGGAAAACGACTTTACCAATGGAGGGCTAAAGATTCGGGATCAGTTGCAATACAAAATGAACGGGTGGTTTTTTACCGAGGAGTTATTTTATAGCGCCACTAAGGGTTATTTTGACGAGAATAGAGCATTAGTTGGATATACTTTCAAACTCGCGAAAAACTTTGACCTATCGCCCGGCTATCTACTCCGCAGTCAAAAGGCGAATGCCAACGCTGACTGGCGCCAAACGAACGTTTTTACGCTGAATGCCAGTCTAAAGATTTAACCTGGAATTAACATTGAAGTAATCATTATGTAATATGCTTAAGGGATAATAAATATAAAAAGGGGAGGGGAATTATGTTTAAAAATATAGGGGGGATCCTGGCTGTAATTTTAGTTACGATATCCTTAGTTGGTTGCGGTGGCGGCAATAAGGCGGTCCAGATCAAGGGCTCTGACACGATGGTGAACCTGGGCCAGGCCTGGACCGAGGAATTCATGAAAGCCAATCCCGAGATTTCCATCGCCGTGACTGGCGGCGGATCGGGGACGGGCATCGCCGCTCTAATTGCCGGAACGACCGATATCGCGCAGGCTTCCCGTAACATGGAGCCCAAAGAGATCGGCCTGGCCAGGAAAAAGGGCGTTGAGCCGAAAGAGATCCATGTTGCTAACGATGGTATCACCATAGTCGTTCATCCTTCCAACCCGGTCGGCAAACTCACTATTCGCCAGCTGTCGGATATTTTTACCGGCCAGATCAAAAACTGGAAAGAGGTTGGTGGTAAAGACGCGAAGATCGTTGCCCTTTCCCGCGAGCGGAATTCCGGCACCCATGTTTTTTTTGTCGAGCATGTCGTCAAGCTGGGCGAAAAAAAGAATCCGAATGAGTTTGCCCCGTCGGTTTTGATGATGCCGTCGTCACAGGCGATCATTGAAGAAGTGATCGGCAACTCGGCCGCGATCGGTTATGTGGGCCTTGGTTACTTGACCAACAAGGAGAAGGCGTGCGCGATCGCCAAAAGCGCCGGCGCGGCTTATATTTGCCCTTCTATCCAGACCGTGTTGAATAATAGTTATCCGATCTCGCGTTCGCTCCTGTTCTATGTCAATGGCGAGCCGTCGGGCGAAGTTAAAACATTCGTGGATTTTGTCCTTAGCCCCGCCGGCCAGGAGATCGTTAAGAAGATGGATTTCGTCCCGGTAAAATGAAAAAATTTATTGAGCATCGGATCGAAAATCTGATTTTCCTGTCGGGGATCGCTTCGATTGTCTTTGTCGTCCTGATCTTTATCTTTCTCTTGAAGGAAGGGCTTTCCCTTTTTGGCACCGAGAACCCTTTCGCTTTCCTTTTTGGCAAGAACTG
>JAQVPA010000075.1 GCA_028702315.1 Candidatus Margulisiibacteriota bacterium | reverse complement strand
CCGTGAATATGATCGTTTGTCTTGCCGCTTCTGTTGTTATCCGTCTTGGCTTAGCCTCCCTGTTCCCCCTAACCGCGGATGAATCCTACTATTGGCTCTGGTCGAAGCATCTCGCTTTATCTTATGTTGACCACCCGCCAATGGTCGCGCTGGTCAATTACCTGATGACTTTTGGCCATGAGAACCTATTTGCCATCCGCCTTGGAGCGGTTTTGATCACTTTGCTGGTCAGCATCCTGATCTACTTTCTTGCCAAAGAGATATTTGAGAGCGAAAAAGTGGCGTTCTGGTCGGTCGTTTTATTTCAGTTTCTCCCCCAGTTTGCCGTCGTCTGGCTGACGCAGTTTGTGGAATTGCCGGCGGTTCTTTTCTGGTCAGCGTCCCTGCTCATTATTGCCCGGATCATGAAAAAGCGGGATACCCGCCTTTGGTGCCTGCTGGCTGTCACGCTTGGCCTTGGCTATCTCAGTAAATATACGATCTTGTTTTTTTGGCCGTGTTTAGCGATCTATTTCTGGCTGGCCCCAAACAACCGTTACTGGCTGAAACAGAAAGAACCCTATTTCTGTTTTATTTTAAGTCTTATCTTTTTTGCGCCAATAATCATCTGGAATTCTCAACACAATTGGATCTCTTTTGCTTTTCACGCTAATAAAGCCACCTCAGAACTCTGGGGGAAGAATGTCATTCCTTTTGTTCTGGATCAATTGGTCCATTTCACCCCCTTTCTGTTAATTTACAAGTTTGTTGTTTTCAACCAAACGCGGAAAAAGGATAACGATCTGGCAAAATTACTGCTTTGTTTTTCGATGCCTGTATTTATAGTCTTCCTGTTGCTTTCAGTCAAGATCAAGGTCTGGTCGCACTGGCCCTCCATGGCCTACATCGCGGCGATCCCCTTGGTCGTTGAATATTTGATCACTAATGGGAAGTCATACAAAAAGTTCGTCACCTGGGTGGCGCTTTTTACCTTGCTGATACTAAGCATCCTGTTTTATGTCTCCCCTGGGATCATGCTTCACCAAAAAGAATATACGGGAAACTACAAATTGGCCACTGACCTGCCTAAAGATTATAAACTGTTCGCGCCGGGCAATGTTTCCTCTTCACTCTTCGAGTTTTATGCCAAAAGACCGGTTTACCTGGCCACTGGCTTATTTATGCCGCATCCCATCTGGGGCGAAGCGCAATATAATATCTGGGGTATTCCTGACCTGAAAAAAGGGGAAACAATAATATTCTACGCTAACGACACTAAAGAATTCCGGGATAAAGCTACCCAATATTTCACGAAAACGGTTGAATTGCCGGGGCTCAAGCTTGCCTTGGTCGAGGATTATATCGGGAATAACTACAAGTTCTTCAAACTGGAAGATTATAAAGAAGCTTCGGGCCACCCTTAGCGACCTTTGCGTCTTTGCGCCTTGGCGGTATTTTCGAATTTTACCGCCAAGAAGCCAAGACGCCAAGAACGCTAAGACCAGACACCGGAAACTTTCTCTCCGCAAAAACCGCACTTCCCATCCTTAACGTTATTCTTCTCGACCGAAAAAACCGAGCGGGAAATGACAATTTTCTTACAATTGCCGCAAATCGTGTCTTCTGACCCGGAAATTGGGATATTCCCGGAATAAACATACTTCAAACCGGCCGCCAGGCCGATCTCTCTGGCTTTAATTAAAGTTTTAGCCGGGGTCGACGGACGGTCAAGCATTTTGTAAGTCGGCCGGAAGGCGGAAACATGCCATGGGACCTCATCCCCCAGCTCCTTTTTTATCCACGTGGCAATATCATTCAATTCCCGATCGGAATCGTTCAAGCCAGGAATGATCAGCGTCGTTAGTTCCAGCCAAATATTAAGCTTCCTGTAAAGTTTTATTGCTGCCAAAACCGGCTCCAGGCGCGCGCCGCAATACTTCCGGTAGTAATCGTCACTAAACGACTTGAGGTCAACATTGGCAGCATCGAGGTAAGGCCCTATCATCTCTATCGGCGGCGGCGAAGTAAAGCCGTTGGTCACAAAGATATTCTTTAATCCTTTAGCTTTGGCCTGTTTGGCACAATCATAAGCAAATTCAAAATAAATAGTCGGTTCGGTATAGGTATAAGAAATGCTTTGGCAATTGTTTTTCAACGCCGCCTTGACGATCTCTTCCGGTGTTTGGTCATCACCAAGGATCGTCAACTCTTCCCGCGGCATTTGCGATATTGCGTAATTTTGGCAGAAGTCGCAACGCAGGTTGCAACCGACAGTGGCAATCGAGTAAGATTTTGAGCCGGGTAGGAAGTGAAAAAGAGGTTTTTTTTCGATTGGGTCAATCGCTGAAGAGATAACCTTGCCGTAGACTAAAGAATAAAGTGTCCCGCCCTGGTTCTCCCTGACACCGCAAATGCCTCTTTTTCCGTCACTGATCAGACAATTATGAGGACAAAGCTCACACTTGACCCCTGCACCTTGACCCTTGACCCTATCATAAAAGAGGGCTTCTTTCATTATTTGGCCCAGTTATAGCACAGCCACTATCCAGCGTCAACGTAAATAACCTGAAATTCTTCAATAATTACAGCGAAAAACAAACAAAGGAAAACATGGGATACGCAAGAAGAATTTACGACATAGCCAGAGGTAAACTGTTTAATACCGCTTTTAAGCTCGATTGGAAGCTGCATCTGTCGAGGATCGGCATCAAACGCGGTGAAGCGCATCTGGTCATCCCCAATGATTACGATGAGATCAAAAAAGCAGTGCTCGCCGACACGCTATCCATCCCGGCTGAAAGCATCGTCTCGCCAGAAGTCATGGCTGATAACCTGTTGCGCAAGTTGATATTTAAAGGCAATAATCCAATAACCATTGACAGAGAACTCGAGGAAATCGAGTGGCAATTAGCTTCGTTCCTTGTAAAAGGCAAAGAAGAAGAAAGAGAAGAAAAAATCGGCAGTTTCATTAATTCTTTATTTCCCTTACGCCAGGCATTTTCTGATTATTTTACTCTTTTGCCAGGGCAATTCTTCCCCAGCGCGCTGGACCTGGAGAATATCTCCCCTGAAAACCCTTTTTATCTTTATGCCAAAACTCTTCGTGGCCAATTAACTGACTTATTGAAGCAGGACAAGCCGTTCTTTTCGATCCTCGGTTATACAACCAGGGAATATAACATCAGATTCGCAATGCCTAGAAGCATGCTTCAGCCACGTACTTGGGAGCGAAGTTTTAACGCAATAATCAATAGAACTATAGATCAAGAGCTAGCTACTTTCGATGCAGATAGGCTGTTCAGCCGCTTCGCTAGTAAGCATGCTCACACTCGATTAAGCGAACTGGCCAACCAGACAAAGAAACTTACAGCAGGTCAATCGCAGCAGCCATCATCTTCGCAGGAACATTTACAGTCATCGCCGCAATCGCAGCCGGTATCCTTAAAAAGCTGATCGAAGGGAACCTCTTTTTGGTCGGCGGTTTCCATGTTCTTCAGCATAGCGGACTTCTTCTTCAGCTCTTCTTCGCCAATGATGTAAACATAGTGCGCTTTCAGCCGGTCGGCCGCTTTCATCTGCGCTTTGAGGGATTTACCAAGGTAATCGGTGTCGGCCCGCACGCCGCTGATCCGCGCTTTGGTCAAGAGGTCGAAGCCGACTTTGCGCGCTTCGTCCCCGATCGTGGCAATAAATAGATCGATCCGGTGCCCCATACCCTGCTGCTTGTTCTCTGATTTCAAGACTTCAATTAATCTTTCCAAACCGATAGCAAACCCGATCGCCGGAGTCGGTTTCCCGCCCAGCTCCTCAACCAGGTCGTCGTACCGCCCTCCCCCGCAAACCGCGTTCTGCGCTCCCAGCCGTTTTGATACTACTTCAAATGCCGTTTTGGTATAGTAATCCAATCCTCTAACCAACCGATCATTAATTTTAAACTTAACCCCCAAACCACCTAACCACCCAACCACCTTTTCAAAATGATCTTTGCATTCCGGATCAAGATGGTCGACCATTGCCGGCGCTTTGGCAATATATTTCTGGCACGGTTCTTCTTTGCAGTCGAGTATGCGAAGCGGATTAGTTTCAAATCTCGCCTTGCAATCCTCACACATATGCTTGATGTTCTCTTGAAAATATTTCTTCAGCGCTTCGAGGTAGACCGGCCGGCATTTCTTGCAGCCAACAGAATTCACGTCCACCTCAAGCTCTTTTAAACCAAGTGTCTCAAATAACTTAACCGCCATCTGGATAACCTCGGCATCAAGCAGCGGATCGTTCGATCCAAAAGCTTCGATCCCGGCCTGGTTGAACTGCCGCTGGCGGCCGGCCTGTGGCCTTTCATAGCGGAACATCGGGCCGATATAATAGAGTTTAGTGAGATTGTCTGTTGAAATGAGGTTGTTCTCTAGTCCGGCACGAACGACCGCGGCGGTCGCTTCGGGCCTGAGAGTCAGGCTTCGCCCCTTACGGTCCGCAAAAGTATACATCTCCTTCTTAACAATATCGGTTGAATCGCCAATTGAGCGGGCAAAAAGTTCGGTCGGTTCAAAGATCGGCGTCCGGATTTCCTGGTAGTTATAAAGCCCAAAAACCGCCCGGCAGACATTCTCAACCACCTGCCAGATAGAGCTATCGTCGGGCAAAATATCCTTCGTACCGCGAGGAGCTGTATATTTCATGACGTAATTATATCACAACCTTCCGGCGCTTATGGTAGAGCTTGTTCAGCTCGACAAAGACGATCGGCGTCAAAGAGATAAGAATGATCAACAGCCAGTCAACCAGGTCTAACGCATGAGTATGGAATAATTGCTGGAGGAATGGGACATAGATCACCATGACCTGCATCAGGACTGTCAGGGCGATCGCCAAAACCAGGTAAATGTTGGAAAATATCCCAACCTCAAAAAGCGACCGGTTAAGCGACTTACAGTTGAGAACATGGGCCATCTGCAAGAGGGAGAGCGTTGTAAAGGCAACCGTCCTGGCAGTATCGATCCCTCCTTTGGCCAGTTCGATCTTGAACAGGAAAAGCGTCCCGACCGCCATGATCATCCCGACTGAGATCATGCTGAACAATAATCCTCCAGCCAGAATGCTTTCATTCTGCTTGCGGGGAGGTTTCTGCATGATCCCTTTTTCGATCGGCTCTGCCGTCAAAGCCAGTGCCGGCAGTCCATCGGTCACCAGGTTGACCCAGAGGATGTGCAGCGGCAATAAAGGGAGAGGGAAGCCCAGAACGATCGAAAAGAACATCGTAAAAACTTCGCCCGAGTTAGTCGTCAACATATAACGGATAAATTTCCTGATATTCTCATAGATACCCCGCCCCTCTTCCACCGCCTCCACGATCGTCGCAAAGTTATCGTCGGTCAGGACCATATCAGCCGCTTCCCGCGCGACATCGGTCCCGGTCATCCCCATCGCCACGCCGATATCCGAACGTTTAAGCGCCGGCGCATCATTGACCCCATCGCCGGTCATCGCCACGATCTCGCCGTGCGATTTGAGCGCTTCGACGATCCGCAGCTTATGCTCCGGGGATACCCGGGCAAAAACATTGACCGTCTTGACCTGCCCCTTAAGCTGATCAAAGGCCATCTTTTCCAGTTCCTGGCCGGTCAGGACCTCATCTTCGTTGCCGGCAATACCAAGCTCTTTCGCGATCGCGAGGGCGGTCAGTTTATGATCGCCCGTTATCATGATCGGGCGGATCGAGGCCTGCTTACAGAGCCGGACCGCTTCAAAAACCTCTTTGCGCGGCGGGTCGGACATCGCGATCTGGCCGAGATAATCGAGTTCTTTTTCTTCTATTTTTTCCGGCCGCTGGCTAAACTTTTTCCAAGCGACGCCAAGCGTCCTCTGCCCGGCGGAAACAAATTTCCGGTTCTCGGCCAGGATCCGCTCTTTCTCTTCGTTACTGATATTCGATCTTTCCAGGATTACTTCCAGCGCCCCCTTGGAGTAGAGAACAAAACTGCCATCCGGCTCTTTATGCAGTGTTGTCATCATCTTCCGGTCAGAATCAAAAGGAAGTTCGCCAACCCTCGGATTGTGCCGCTCAAGTTCGTTCTTCCCCAATCCTTCAGTTTCCGCTTTAATGACCAAAGCTTTTTCGGTTGGGTCGCCAATCGTTATCGTTGCATCATTACAGAGCGCTGCCGCTGTTAATAATAATTTCTTTTTAGAGGGATCAAAGGCTACCACTTCCGAAACAGTCATGATATTCTGCGTCAGTGTTCCGGTTTTATCAGAGCAGATCACGGTCGTGCTACCGAGCGTTTCGACCGCGGGAAGCTTTCTGATAATGGCTCGTCTTTTTGCCATCCGGTAAGCTCCAAGTGCAAGTGAAATAGTAATAACGGCCGGCAATCCTTCCGGTATCGCCGCCACCGCCAGTGAGATCGAAGTCAGGAACATATCGATCACCTTGTCGCCTTGCAGGATGCCGGCAACAAACACAATAAAACAGACAAACAGGGAAATATATGCCAGCCACTTGCCAAGCTCGTGGAAACGGCGCTGAAGCGGCGTGGTACTTTTTTCCTCTTCCTGAATAAGCGTGGCAATCTTACCAACTTGCGTCTTCATCCCCGTCTCAACCACGATCCCCTTCCCCCGCCCATAAGTGACGATCGTCCCGGCAAAAGCCATGTTCGTTTGGTCGGCTACCGGCAAATCTGCCGCTTCAATCGGATTCTCGGTCTTATCGACCGGGACCGATTCTCCGGTCAAGGCAGATTCGTTGGTCTTCAGGTTTGGGGTAATGATCAACCTGATATCGGCTGGGATGTAAGCGCCGTCCTCGAGCAAGACCAGGTCGCCGGGGACCAGGGCGGTGGAATCGATCTTCTTCATCTCGCCGCCGCGGACGACCAGCGCCTGCGGCACGGTCATCTTCTTGAGAGCGGCGACCGCTTTTTCCGCCCGGTAATGCTGGACGGTGCCAAGC
>JAQVPA010000016.1 GCA_028702315.1 Candidatus Margulisiibacteriota bacterium | reverse complement strand
ACAAAGACTGATCGGCCGGTCGCTCCGGGCGGTTGTCGACATGTATAAGCTGGGTGAGCGGACGATCCTGATCGACGCCGATGTCATCCAGGCCGACGGCGGGACGCGGACAGCGGCGATCACCGGTTCATTTGTCGCTTTGCACGACGCGATCAGCAAGCTGATCAGGGATAATAAATTAGGGGAAAACCCGATCAAGGAATTTTTAGCCGCGGTCAGTGTTGGCGTGGTTGAGGGAACGCCGGTCGCCGACCTGCCGTACTCGGAAGATGTCAAAGCCGAAGTCGACATGAATATTGTGATGACGGAGTCAGGCAAACTCGTTGAGGTCCAAGGGACAGCCGAAGGGGAGCCGTTTTCCAAGAAGACGCTCGATACCTTAGTTGGCCTGGGTGAGAAGGCGATCGAACAATTGATCGTGGTGCAGAAGAAAGTTCTCGGTAAAAGGGGATAATTATGAAAGAGAAATTGAAAGGGATAATCCTCGCGGGCGGGACCGGGTCGCGTCTTTATCCTTTGACCAAGGTGACGAATAAGCATCTCTTGCCGGTCGGGCGCAAACCGATGATCTATCATCCGATCACCCGCCTGATCGAAGCGGGAATTGAGGAGATTTTGATCGTCACCGGCGTTGAACATATGGGGGATATTGTTACCCTCTTAGGTTCCGGCAAGGATTTTGGCTGTAAATTTACTTACAAGGTGCAGGACGAAGCGGGGGGGATCGCCCAGGCGCTCGCCCTGGCGGAGAACTTTATCGGTGGCGACCGGATGGTCGTCATCCTTGGCGACAATATTTTTGGCGACAAATTGAATCCTTTTGTCGATTCGTACATGAAGCAGAAAAAGGGGGCCAAAGTCCTGGTTAAGGAAGTGTCTGATCCGCAGCGGTTTGGCGTGATCGAGATGAAAGGCGGCAAGGTTTTGTCGATCGAAGAGAAGCCGAAGAAGCCGAAGAGCAACTTCGCGGTGACCGGCATTTACTTTTACGATCACGAGGCCTTTGAGATCGCGAAAAAGCTGAAGCCGTCGGGGCGCGGTGAGCTGGAGATTACCGACGTCAACTTGGCGTATTTAAAGCAAGGGAATTTATCATACGACATTTTAAGCGGCTGGTGGAGCGACGCGGGGACATTTGAGTCTCTTGAGCGGGCGACGCTGCTGGCGGAAGGACGGATTGAGTTATGAAGGTTTTAGTTACCGGTGGCGCCGGTTTTATCGGCAGTAATTTTATCCGTTATATTTTAAAGGCGCATCCCGACTGGGAAGTGATCAATTTTGACAAGCTGACGTACGCTGGCAATCTTGATAATCTCCGCGATATTGATAACGATCCCCGCTATTCTTTTGTAAAGGGTGATATCTGCGACCAGAGGAAAGTCGAGGAAACGGTTGCCCAGGTTGGGGGAGATGGAATGGTCGTCAATTTTGCCGCGGAGACGCACGTTGACCGTTCGATCGTCTCGGCCGGTTCGTTTGTGCAAACCGACGTTTTCGGTACTTATATCCTGCTCGAGGCGGTCAAGAAGTTTAATGTTTCTAAATATTTGCATATTTCGACTGACGAGGTTTATGGCAGTATAGACAAAGGTTCATTCACGGAAGAGTCGACATTGAGCCCCAATTCGCCGTACGCGGCGTCAAAGGCGGGGGGCGATTTGGTCGTCCGCTCATATTTTAAAACATTTAATTTACCTGTTATCATCACCCGGTCATCGAATAATTATGGCCCTTACCAGTATCCTGAGAAACTGATCCCGCTTTTTGTGACCAATGCTTTGCAGGGGGAGAAGCTTCCTTTGTACGGTGACGGGAAAAACGTACGGGATTGGCTGTATGTGGAAGATAACTGCGCAGCGATCGACCTGGTGCTTCAGAAGGGGAAGTTAGGCGAGATTTACAACATTGGTGGCGGCAGTGAGCGGCAGAATATTGAGATCACGAAGTTTATTCTTAAAGAGCTGAAGCTACCTGAAGACTTTATCGCGCCGGTTAAGGACCGCCCGGGCCACGACCGCCGCTATTCGATCGATTGCGGGAAAGTTAAAAAGCTCGGCTGGCAGCCGCGGACCGGGTTTGATGATGGGTTGAAGAAAACTGTTGAATGGTATAAAGCTAATAAAAAATGGTGGCTCAACATTAAAGAGAAATCGAAAGAATTCAAATCATTTTATAAAGAATGGTATAAGAAGTAGTCAGTTTGCTCCTCATCAGTGACGAATATCCGTCACCCCCCGACGAGATCTCGCCGTTTGAAATAGAATAGAGTAACCTGCCTGCCGGCAGGCAGGCGCGAGACGGGTAACGCGCGCATTGAATATTTATTATCATAACAACAAATACACGTAACCATGTAAGCGTTACGCATGACTCTATTCACGTTACTTCCCAAGCTGGCAATAAGATTGCTAGATACTCGGCGGGTGGGGCGTCCGCCAGGGTATCGGCGGCGCCCTGCCTGTTAGAGAAGAATAGAGTAACCTGCCTGCCGGCAGGCAGGCGCGAGACGAGTAACGCGCGCAATGAAAGGGCCAATACATTATGAATGAAAAGATCAAAGATTTTTACGATTTGGAAGCATGGAAACACGGACATGAGTTTGTGGTTGATGTTTATCGTACGACAAAAGAATTCCCCAAGCATGAAGTTTATGGCATTGTTAGTCAATTGCGGCGAGCCGCGGCTTCGATAACCTCTAATATAGCCGAGGGATTTAGTCGATATTCTTATAAAGATAAAGTCCGATTTTATTACAATTCAAGAGGATCGATTAGTGAGTGCCAAAATTGCATTTTAATATCGAGAGATATTGGTTATGTAAACAACGATCAAGCAACAGAGCTCTTAATTAAAGCGGATAAGATAAGGCAAATTTTGAATGGCTTAATTCGCTCAACAGAAGCCAGAGCGTAACAATGCACGCGTTACCCGTTACTCTATTCTCGTTACTTGTATTTGGGCTTGCCCAAGCGTATAATAATACCGCTGAAGCTCTGATACCCCGGCTGAAAAGCCGTGAGCTCCGCAGCAAAAGGGGTGTCGGAGTAATGGCGAAAAGTTTTCCCTCTCGAGTTCTCTATTTTTGGCTTCCGAAAATTATCCCTTTCCATTATTTTACAGCGATCCTGTTTGCCGAGGGGCAACGTGTATCTAGGGGAGGTGGATGATCAGCGATAAAAACTTTCTCGGGTCCAAAATATAAAAAGGAGAGATTGAAATGAAAAAAATAGTAGTTGGATTTATGTTGATTGGCGCGCTGGCGCTTGCGGCTTCGGCTGGAATGCTGCAGGATAAATCGGTCTTATCGGAACCGGTTCCGCAGGGGAAACTGGCGTTCGATGCCGATGTCGCGTATTCAACGGCTTCAGATATTTTATTTATGCCCACGCTGTCCACTACGGTGGAAGCGAGCTGGCGATCGCTTTCCGCGGCCGGAATAAGTTCTGTGACGTATCTTAATGTTCCCTTGAGGGTCTCTTATGGCTTTGCCGATAATTTTTCTCTCCGGCTGACCATCCCTTATGCTTCATTTGATATGAAAACAGCCGCTGGTACGGAAACCAAGGGGAGCGGTTTGGCCAATGTGGAGGTTGAGGGGTTATATCAATTTTTCGGTGACAAAGATAATTCTTTCGCGATGCTTCTAAAATATAAGAATGGCACCGGTAAAAAAATGTCTGAACTAGGGACAGGGGAGGCGTATGTCGGTTCGCGTTCATCCGATCTCCTGTTTGCCGGGATAGGTTCAAAGGCGATCGGGCCGGTCAAAGGGAAGCTGCTTTTGGGTTATCTGTATACCGGGCCTTACAGCGAGAACCTTGGCTTAGGAACGGCAGACATCGATATTAAAATATCCAACCAACTGATCTATTCTCTGGCCTTACTTTATTCTGCGAGCGACCAGCTGGAGTTTTCCGGGGAGTTTAATGGCGCGATGTCCCTGGATAAGGAAAAGTGGTCGTACACGTCGGCGGGGGTGACGAATTCGGTTGAATTTGATCACAGCCTGCGCGACTATCTGACCTTTTCCCCCGCGATTGCGTATAAATTTGGGGAACAGCTGGTCGTAAGAGGTTCCGCCGATCTGCTCCTTTCAAAAACAGCGGCGGTTACGCTCAACATTTGGGATATGTATAAATACAACACTTATAAAGTTGGGTTAACGTACACTATATAAGCAGTTTAACGCCGCTCGCTCCGGCGGGGATAACGCCGGGGCGGGCGGGGGTTTGGAAGGGGACAAGTAGCAAGTAGCAAGGGACAAGAAGAGAGGAGAAAAATGGGAGAGGGGTTTAGAAATTTGATTGTGTGGCAAAAAGCGTATGGTTTTGCGCTTGAAGTATATAAAGCCACGAAGCATTTCCCTAAAGATGAATTATATGGCATGACATCACAGATCAGGCGGGCGGTGGTGTCAATATCAGCTAATATTGCCGAGGGATACGAACGACAATATCGGAAGGAATACGTGCGGTTCCTGGTGATTGCAAAGGGCTCTTTAGGCGAAGCGGAAACCCACTTAATGTTTGCCAGGGATTTAGAATATCTGAAGAAAGACCAATACGAATATTTGGAAAACATACGTCAAGAAACAGGCAGACTATTAAAGGGGCTCATCAGGTCTCTTTAGTGTTTTCATGACCCTTGCCCCTTGCTACTTGACCCTATGTTTAGCGGGAGGTGCATTGAAAAAAATCATGCGAAATTATCGCCAAAAAGTGACGATAAATATAGGTAAAATGCGTTGGAATGTAAAAGATCAAAGGGATATAATTACAACACTAAAAGAGGCGGAAATATGACTCCTAAAATGCCTCTAAGAAAGGTTGTGGTTATATGAAAAAAGCAATTTCGTTGATTCTGCTGACCACTATGATCTCCTTATCATTCTTAACTGGATTGATAAAAGCTGAAGAAAATGATCGAATCAATTTAAGCGGATCAATTGAAGGAAGCACATCAAAAGAGGCGACTATAGAAGAAGGACAAAGCGAAAAAGGACTATTTTATTATGGTTTAAAATATGGAACCATGTTGGCACTGCTTCAACCTGTTGGTCTTTCCTTGTTTGATTCATTTAAGCCTAACATTTTAACCGCTGTATTGCTTATTGGCCCCATAGACATAATTATCAGTTATGTTATTGGTGAAATTGTGGGGCAAAGTGTCGGTACTGCTTTAGATAATAGAATATTTGGCAATAAAGGGCTTAGGATAAACATGTCTTATTCCAATTCTAATACCGAAACAAAATATAAAAATGTCGGCTGGATAAGATCGTCACATCTTAGCTCTCAGGAAGTCCAGGTTGGCGATATTGTCTCGATTGAAAAAGATGGTGAAGCTATGCTCGAAAAACCATTACCCCCTGCTGCACCAACATGCTGGCTTATTAAAGGCCAGCATGTTGAAGTATTAGAGAAAAAGCAAGTTACTGGAAATTCTTGGTTTTATAGGGGATTTGATGATTTGTGGATAAAAGTAGGTATTCTTAAGGCAAATGGAGAACTGTAATAACAAACTGAATGATCGAAATAATGCAAAAATTATTATTTTAGGGAAAATAGTATTATTTTGGGCATTATTGATTTTTGCTGTTTCAAATAGCGCTTTTGCTGACGAAAATGAGCTTATGGCAAGTCCGAATTATCTTGTTATCTTAGTTCATGGAATAGGAGACATGTCAAAACAGTGTTTTGGCTGGAAAGATAATAGCGGAGTTTATCATAGTGGGGCCTATGGTGATTTATACCAATATTTGGAAAAAGATTTGGGCTTGGAAGGATATGTATATGAATACGATATCGAAAATGCGCTAGGTTCAAATTCAGATGCAGCTAAACAAATAGGAGATAGAATTAATGGTTGGACCGTGGAAAAAAACACGGCCGGAGCTATTATTAATAGATATAATACTTGTTGGCTGGAGACGGCAAAAAATCAATATCGAACTTGGTATTTTAATAAATATAAAGGTTTATATGGACTAACATCGGAAGTGTCAGTCCCTAGCGCCGTTATCCCAGAAAAATTTGTCTTTATTGCCCATTCAATGGGTGGATCCACCAGCAACGTCCACCGGATATCGCTAAGCGGGACTTGGTAGAGAAGAAGATTGTGAGGTGTCCGAAAAAATCGGACACTTGAAAATGCTCTCTCCAGATGGAAAAATACGTGAAACTGATTGTGCCAATACTGAAACATTGTTGCATATAGTGCAAGTTGTTCCATATCTTGCTTAGCGGGACTTGGCAAATAAGGCCCACCAGCCACCCAACCACCCATCAACCCATCAACCCATCCACCTATTCCCTCTAATTCTGCATGACAAAAAATATTTTATGCATTATAATTGGGAAAATTATGAGGATAGCAATAACCGGCGCGACTGGTTTGTTGGGCAGAAATTTACTATTTGAAATAATTAAGCGAAATATTTCAAGGCTGGATGACCTCGAATTGCTTATTTTGAGCCGCTCTTATGAATCGAGCCCTCTTAATGATCGTATTAAAAATATATTTTTCGATGATGGGTTTGATTATATTGGTATTGAAGAAAACAAAAGAAGTATGTTTTTTAAACGATTGATGAAGAGTATTGTAACAATTCCTTTTGACCTAGCAAAGGATGATTTGTCAATAACCTCGCAAGATTACAAAACTTTATCGACAAAAAGAATTGATTGCTTATTCCATGTCGCGGCAATGACGGACTTTCGATCAGACGCTGTGGTTAAGTCGGCTTTAGATAGGGTGAATATAAAAGGGACCCAAAAAATATTAGAACTAATAAAATCGATAAATGTGAAACAGCTCGTTTATGTGGGATCGGCATACTCTTGTGGGAGTAGAGTTGGCGTCGTCAACGCGGATTATATAAATCCCGATGAGATATTTAGAAATCCGTATGAGGAATCGAAACTAAAAGCAGAAATATTGGTAAGAGGGTTTGCAAAGCATAATAATATTATATTAAAAATATTCAGGCCTTCGACTATTTGTGGTAGATTAATTGAAAAGCCAATTGGGCGAGTAAATAAATTTGATGTGTTTTATGCGTGGGCTGCATTTTTCTTAAGACTAAAAATAAAACAAGGCATCTCTTTGGATCAGTTGTATACTCACTCTATTGACATGCCCATAAGATTGCATTTTAACCCAAAGGGGGGGTTAAATATTGTCCCTGCGGATTATTCGGCTAAATTAATTTATGGGGTTACATTTGATAATGATTTTTCGGGTAGTTATCATGTTGCGAATAATAAACAAACGCCTAATAGGTTGTATGGGGACACCACGTTCGAGGTTCTAAATGTTAGAGGCTATAGTTATGTGCTAGAAGAACCGTTGCAAAAAAGCAAGATTGAAGAAATGTATTATAGGACGGTCGGTAAAATATTTACGCCTTATGGGATCAGTGATGAAATTGTTTTTAATAGAGAAGGTATTAATGAATATGAGCAGAAAAGTGGGCTAACCTGCCCTTTTGTTGATAGGGAAAATTTTCTAAAATTATTGGATTATGCTAAATCAAAGTATTTTGGTTTGGTTGAATTAGCATCAAGAAAATAGGGTGTTTATGATTATTTCTTCGTATTCTGTTTTGCCATTTATCAGTAGCATATCTTTGATGCTATTTGGTCTTGTTGTTTTATCTAGAAATCGATCTTCAATATTAAACCAAACGTTTTGTATGCTTTGTTTGAGCACGGGATTCTGGGCTTTCGGTTATTCATTTATGTATGCTAGTAAGACGGTGGAACAAGCAATTTATTGGGCAAGAATCGGCTACCTTGGTGTTATCTTTATCCCCGTCTCATTATTTCATTTTACTATTGCTTTTCTTTGTGTGAAACGATCAATAATTATCATGTCATTGCTTTATGGCATCGCATTCCTATGGATTATTATCACTAGAACGAATTTATTTATTAATGGGATGTACACGTATTATTGGGGGTATTATCCTCATGTGAGCCCTCTTTATGTATTGTGGGTGTTGTTTTATGGTGGTGTTTTTGTTAGAACAGTTCAAGTTCTCTATTATGCTTATATTGATAAGCCAGGGTATAAATCACAAGCAAATAAACAACAAATAAGGTATGTATTGTTAGCATTTTTTATCGCAACTTTTAGTTGCGTAGACTACTTACAGAATTTTAATATCGTTGTTTACCCGTTTGGTTATATTATCGCTTTTATTTGTATTCCAATCATTGCCTACGCCATCACCAAAACTCGTCTTATGGACATCTCTGTAATCATTAGCCGCGCTTTAGCTGAGTTGCTTACTTTCTCCTTTTTTGGCGCAATCTATCTTGGCATCGTCTGGTTCTACCGGACTTATGTTTCGACCCAGATTGATATCCCATTCATAATAATCAGTTTGCTTTGCGGTACTCTGGTTGGCCGGCTGCATCACGAGGTGCGCCTTTTCCTCCAAACCTCATCCGATAAATTGTTCCTTCGCGGTCGCTACGACTACTACAAAGAGCTTTCAGATGCCAGCAATAAAGTGGGCCAGACTCTCTCATTGCACGATATTTTAAAAGTTTTATACGACACATTCCACGATGTGGTGGAGATATCTAATCCAAAAGTTTACCTCCCCGATAACTTCTCTAATATGGAAAACGTTTCTAATAATTATGTCCCTTATAGCAAAGAGACATTTGAGCCGGAAGCGGGCGGATTGGCGATCCCGAATGAGAGCCAATTGGTCAAAGAATTGATCGCTAAGCGGGAGCCGCAATTTGAGGCCAAAGAAGCTAAAGCGGCGCTGGTCATTCCTTGCATGCTCGAAAACCGGCTAATCGCCATGTTTGTCCTTGGAAGAAAACTATCGGAAGACCCATACACGGACGAAGACATTCGATTGTTGACCGTACTGGCTAACCAGGTCGCCGTTGCGCTTGACCATACCCGTTCCTATGAAAAGATCAAAGCGGACTTGGAAAGCGCGGAGAAAGAACTCGAACGCTCTCAGCGGCTCGCCTCGATCGGGACGCTCGTCGCCGGCGTGACCCACGAGATCAGGAACCCGATGACTGTCATCCGCGGCCGCGTCGAAACCCTCTTTAATGCCGAACGTGATGAAGCCTACAAGAAGGACGCGCAAAGGGCCATCCTCGAAAACGCCGACCGGATCGAACGGATCATCCAGTCAATGCTCGGCTTAGCCCGCGATAGGGCCAATCGTAAAGTCGTTGATGTCAATCTCAGCGAGGTGCTTGAAAGGACGTTCGAATTCTTTCCGTTCGATGGGACTAAACTCCATAAAGAGGTGGGCAGTGTTCCGGCATTCAAAGGGGATGTTGATAGCTTGCGGGAGGTTTTTGTCAATTTAATGCAAAACGCGATCGAAGCGATGGCGCACGGCGGCACCCTGACGGTCCGCACTTATACCGAAGAAGGCCATGCGGTGGTCGAAATAGCCGATACCGGCAAAGGGGTCCCGCCCGAGATCAGGGAAAAAATATTCGATCCGTTCTTCTCTTCCAGACACGAAGGGGTCGGACTTGGATTATCGATTGCTTACCGGATTGTCCGGGAACATGGCGGGGATATGAAATTCAGTTCAGAGGTCGGCAAGGGAACCACGTTTAAGATTACTTTTTAGTCTCGCCCATCTTGTCAATATGCTTTTCGAATGTCTCCAGTACCATCTCGGTCGCTTTCCCGGAAAAATACTTGTCGATCGTTTCGATCAGCTCGCCTGCCTTGATCGGCTTCTTGAGATAACTGACTACAAACCCGTCGGTCGCCTTGTTCCATTTATCCGAATCTTCCCAGGCGGTCAGCATCATTGCCCCAATATCTTCGCCAAAGCCTTTGCGGATCTTGCCGAGAAGAGTGAGCCCATCCATATCCGGCATCTTGATATCAAGGATCACCAGTTTGACCTTGTTGCCGCCAAGGCCGAGCATCACCTTGTTCTTGGCCAGCACCTCGAGTGCTTCTTTGCCCGAATTAGCCGTGAGCGCTTCATATCGGCCGGTATCCTTGATCGTCTGCGCGATAAAGTCCGCGATCTCTGTTTCGTCATCAACTGTTAGGATCAATGGTTTATTGCTCATATGTGATATTTTGCCATAAGAACGGGTGGCAAGTCAAACTACTTTTGTGATACAATAAATATTATGTCAGGACACTCAAAGTGGGCGACGATAAAACATGCCAAGGCGAAGACCGACGCGCAGCGCGGCAAGGTCTTTACCAAGATTATCAGGGAGATAACCTCGGCCGCTAAGATCGGCGGGGGAGACCCCGGTGGCAACCCGCGCCTCCGCCTTGCGATCGACAAGGCCAAAGCGGCCAATATGCCGGGCGATAACATTAAGCGGGCGGTTGAGAAGGGGACTGGCGGCGGCGGCACGGTACTGGAAGAGTTGACCTATGAAGGCTACGGGCCGGGGGGAGTGGCGATCATGATTGAAGTCATGACCGATAACCGGAACCGGGCGGCCGGTGAGATCAGGAATCTTTTGGAAAAAGGGGGCGGCAATCTTGGCTCGGCGGGCAGTGTCGCCTACATTTTTAAGCGTAAAGGAAGTATTGTTTTTGAAAAAACGGGTGTTAATGAAGACCAGTTGACAATGGCGGCGATCGATGCCGGCGCCGAAGATATCAGCTCGGAAGAGAGCACGATCGAAGTGGTGACCACCCCCGAAGATTTTGAGAAGATCAGGGACGCGCTAAAAACTAAAGGTTTTAACCCCTCGTCAGCGGAAGTGACGATGGTTCCGTCAACGACAGTTAAATTGACTGGCGAACCCGCCCAAAAAGCGCTGAAACTGGTCGCTAATCTCGAAGACCACGACGACGTCCAGGCGGTCCACGCTAACTTCGACATTTCCGACGAAGAGATCGAGCGGATCTCCAAGCTCTGATGAAGCTGATCGCCGATCTCCATGTCCACACCGTCTCTTCCGGACACGCTTATTCCACGATCGAAGAGTATACCGCCCAGGCAAAAAAGATCGGCTTAAAAGGTTTCGCGGTCACCGACCACGGGCCAGCCATGCCGGGCGCGCCGCACTTCTACCATTTTTCCAATATGCGGATGCTGCCGAGAGTCCATAAAGGGATCAGGCTCCTCCGCGGGGTTGAAGCCAATGTTATTAACGACCAAGGCCAGATCGATCTGAAAGATGAAGAGATCCGGTGGGGCGAGCTTGAGATCGTCATGGTTGCCATGCACCCGCGGGTCGGCTATGAAAGCCAGGGGGAAGAGAAGAATACCGAGGTTTTGATCAAGGCGATGAAGAACCCGTTCGTCAATATCGTGGCGCATCCGGGGAACGCCAAATATCCGATCAATATAAAAGCGATCGTTGCCGCCGCCAAGGAACACGGGGTCTTGATCGAGATCAATAATAGTTCCGACTTTTCCCGGCCGGGGAGCCATGACCGCTGTCTCGAGATAGCGCGCGAAGTGAAACGGATCGGCTGGAAAGTCGTCATCGGGACCGATTCGCACTTTTCTCCGATGCTTGGTGATTTTCGCGGCGCGCTGAAATTAATCAAAGACGCCGGTTTAACCGAAGCTGACGTGGTGAATACTTCATGGCCAAAGATCGAAAAATACCTGCTGGAAAGATGATTTCCCAACCCTCACCCCGGCACTTCGTGCCACCCCTCTCCCAGAGGGAGAGGGGGTTGACCGCTTTTCAGATGAGAGTGTACGAAGTCGTGTATAATATACCTGTCGGACAGGTGCGGACTTATGGCTGGGTGGCAAAGCAGATCGGTAAGCCTGGCGCGGCAAGGGCTGTTGGCAATGCGCTGAACAAGAATCCTTTTCCGATCATTGTCCCATGCCATCGGGTGGTGGCCAAAAATGGGTTGGGTGGATATTCTGGGGGGATTAAATTGAAGCGAAAGTTGTTGGAATCAGAGGTGACTTGCAAAGATGCTTTGTGAAGTTACCCTCTCCCTCCCTGCCTGCCGGCAGGCAGGTGGGAGAGGGGGGAAGCTTTCGCGTTAGCGGGTGAGGGTGAAAGTTTAAGGTTTGAGGTTAAATGAAATGTTATCAAAAAGAATTATTCCTTGTTTGGATGTGACCGAAGGGCGCGTGGTCAAGGGGACAAAGTTTGTCCAGCTCAAGGATGCCGGCGACCCGGTTGAATTGGCCGCTTTCTACGATAAAGAAGGGGCCGACGAGCTTGTCTTTCTCGATATCACCGCTTCATCAGATAAACGCTACATCATGCTCGATGTTGTCAAAAAAGTCTCCGAAAAGATCTTTATCCCCTTTACTGTCGGCGGGGGGATCAATGACGTTGAAACAATGCGCGAGATATTGGCGAGTGGGGCGGACAAGGTTTCCATTAACACCGCCGCGATTAAAGATCCAAACCTGATCAAAGCTGGTGCCGAGAAATTTGGTAGTCAATGTATTGTTATTGCGATAGATGCTAAAAGGGTCAAGGGACAAGGGGCAAGTGGCAAGTGGGAAGTTTATACTCATGGCGGGCGGATGGCGACGGGACTGGATGCGGTTGAGTGGGCGAAGAAGGCGGAAAAGCTTGGGGCGGGAGAAGTCCTCTTGACCAGCATGGATCGGGACGGGACGAAGGACGGCTATGAGCTAGAACTGACCCGGGCGATCGCCGATGCTGTTTCTATCCCGGTTATCGCTTCGGGCGGAGCGGGAACGGTCGAGCATATTTACGACGCTTTTGTTAAAGGGCGAGCGGATGCCGCTCTTTTGGCGTCGCTCCTCCACTACCGCGAGTTAACCATTAAGGAGATAAAGGATTACCTTGAACGCAAAGGCATTACAGTCCGGCGGTAATGACAAATGACCAATGACAAATGACAAATTAAGGAGTGTTAATCGGGAATTAAATAGAATCCTCCCAGTCAAAGGAAAGCTGGCACGAGCAATAAGATATTCTATTTTTGCCGGGGGCAAAAGGTTCAGGCCGCTGCTTTGTTTGGCGACGGCGAAAGCTTTGGGTTGCTCCGAGAAGAAAGTTTTGCGCTTTGCCTGCGCGGTCGAAATGATCCACACTTTTACCCTCATCCACGACGACTTGCCGGCGATGGATAATTCTAACCTCCGGCGGGGGAAAAAGACTTTACATAAAGTTGTTGGCGAAGGGGTGGCGATCCTGGCCGGCGATGCGCTGAATACCCTCGCGTTCAAGCTGATTGCCGATGAGCCGGCGGCGTCGAAAGAGCTTTCGACTGCTCTCCTGGAGGTGGTCGAGGGGCAAGTGGCGGATATCGAGTCAGCCAATAAAAAGCCAACCTTAAAACAGCTTAAAGCGATCCATCAATGGAAGACCGCGGCCTTGTTAAAAGCTTGTGTTCGGGGGACAGCGCGGCTCTGCGGCGCTTCGAATTCGGAGCTCAACGCGCTGACCGCTTACGCGGAACACCTTGGCCTTGCCTTCCAGATCGCCGATGATATACTTGATGTCACTGCGACGAGAAAAGCGTTGGGTAAGCCGGTCGGGGCCGACCGGACCAAAGGTTTTCCGGCGCTGGTCGGGTTAGAAAGATCGAAAAAAATGGCCGAGGCTGAGAAACGGAAAGCCCTCGATTCCTTGAAGGGATTCGGGAAAAAAGCGGATGTTTTGCGGGAATTAGCAGCTTACGTTATTGCCAGAGGAAAATGATAAAAGGTAATGGGGGAAAGGTTGAGAGGCTGGTCTGGTAATTGGTTGTTGGGTTGAGTACCATCAACCATTAACTTTTGACCAGACAAGCCTCCCAACCCTAGAACTATAAACAATTATGTACTATCCAAGCGAAAAAGAGTTCATAAGACTGGCAAAGAAAGGTAATCTTATACCGGTCTATAAGGAGATCGTGGCCGATATGGAGACGCCGGTCTCGGCGTTCCGGAAGATCGAAGGCCAGTATTCTTTCCTCCTCGAATCGGTCGAAGGGGGCGAGAATATCGCCCGCTATTCGTTCCTCGGGACCAGCGAACAGCCGCGCTCGGCCCGGCCCAAAACTTTTGCAGAGATTAGGGAGATGCTTAAGCTTTTCAAGCCGGTCAGGATACCAGGCCTGCCGCGGTTCTGCGGCGGGCTCGTCGGCTACGTCAGCTACGATGCCGTCCGCCAGATCGAAAAGCTCCCCAATACTAACCCTGATGACCTGAAACTCCCGCTCATGCAGTTTATCGTTGCCGAAACGCTGCTCGCTTTTGACCACGTCAAACATAAGATCATTATCATTGCCAACGCCCACGTCAAGAAAAACCCGAAACAGGCCTACCGCCAAGCCTGCGCCAGGATCAGCGCGATCGAAAAGAAACTGAAGCGGAATATTCGGCCGGCCAGGGAAGAGTTCGCCTTGCCGTCGCAAATGAAGAACAGCGATAAGTTTAGCTCCAACCTGACAAAGTTCCAATTTGAGAATATGGTCAAAATCGCCAAAGGCCATATTAGGGCGGGCGATATCATCCAGGTTGTTCTTTCCCAGCGGCTGGAGACAAAAAGCTCGGCTGACCCGTTCAACGTCTACCGGGTATTGCGAATGATCAACCCCTCGCCATACATGTATTATTTAAAACTCGGCGCGGTCCGGATCATTGGCTCGTCGCCCGAAGTGATGGTCCGCTTGGAGAATGGAATGGCGACGCTCCGGCCGATCGCCGGGACCAGGCGGCGTGGCAAGGATGACGCGGAAGATAAGAAATTGATGGATGAACTTCTCGCTTCAAAAAAGGAGCGGGCCGAACATATCATGCTTGTTGATCTGGGGAGGAACGACCTCGGCCGGGTTTGCGATTATGGCAGCGTCAAAGTGACCGAGGAGATGGCGATCGAAAAATATTCGCACGTTATGCATATTGTCAGCAATGTGACCGGCAAACTGAAGCGGGGGAAAGACGCGGTCAGCTTATTCAAAGCTTGCTTCCCGGCTGGCACGGTCTCCGGCGCTCCCAAAGTGAGGGCGATGGAGATCATCGACGAGTTGGAGAACAGGCAGCGCGGGCTCTATGCCGGCAGTGTCGGTTACTTCAGCTTTTCCGGCGACCTCGATTCCGGTATCGCCATCCGGACGATTTTAATTAAGGATGGGAAAGCCTACGTCCAGGCGGGCGCGGGGCTTGTTGCCGATTCGGTCCCGGCCAAAGAATACCAGGAGACCTTAAACAAGGCGCGCGCTCTCTTGAACGCCGTCGAGTATTCAAAATGATAAATTTCCGGATGCTCAAGCTTTCGGATATGCAGGTCTGGTTTTCGGTCGGCGCCCTCATTATTATCAGTTTGCTCGCTATCTTAAGCACGACTTACGGCATGCAGGCGCGGGCAGGCCTTGATCCGTTCATTTATCTTAAACGCCAGCTGGTTTCCCTGCTTATTGCTTCCGGCGGGCTTGTCTTGTTCCTCTATTTTGACTACATTCATCTGAAGAAGGTTTCAATCTTTTTTTACGCGTTCATGCTCCTGATCCTGGGCGTTGTCCTTTTTTCCGGCTCCAGCGCGATGGGGGCGCAGCGTTGGATCATGCTTGGCCCCTTCTCCTTCCAACCGTCGGAAATATCCAAATTGATCATGATCATTGTCCTGGCCGGTTATCTCAGCAGCCGGGAGAAGATCAATAATTTTATTGACGCGATCCCATTGCTCGCTTTGGCCGCCGTGCCGTTCCTCTTGATCTTTAAACAACCTGACCTTGGCACCGCGCTCGTCTTTATCGCTATCCTGATCGGGATGCTGGCGGCGGCGGACGCTTCACCCAAATTGCTGATCCTGATGGTGACGCCGTTCCTCTCTGTCCTCTTCCGGCCGATTCTCGCCTTGTGGATCGTTTATCTGCTGGTGATCGTAGTTGCTCTTTTTCTGACCCGCGCCAGTTTTACCGACTGGCTTCTCATCCTTGGCCTGAATGTCGCCGTCGGGATCGCCGTCCCTTTCATGTGGGGGATGCTTAAGAGCTACCAGCGGATGCGGATCATCGCTTTCCTTAACCCGGCAGCCGACCCGTATGGGGCAGGGTATCATAGCATGCAAAGCCTGATCGCGATCGGCAGCGGCGGCTTGTTTGGCAAAGGGTTTATGCATGGGAGCCAGACCCAGCTCCAGTTCATTCCGGAACAACATTCTGATTTTATTTTTTCCGCGATCGGCGAAGAATGGGGCTTTTTTGGCGCGGCGATAGTGGTGATATTGTTCGCGATGCTGGTCTTTAGGGCCTTGGCGGTCGCCGCCGAAGCCCGGGATCCGTTTGGCCGATTGCTCGCGTCGGGGATCGCGGTGATGATCACTTTTCACGTGCTGGCCAATATCGGCATGGCACTTGGTATCTTGCCGGTGGTCGGCATTCCACTGCCGCTGATGAGCTTTGGGGGCTCTTCCCTGATCATGCTCCTCTGCAGCGTCGGCATCCTGCAAAGCATTGCCATGCGGCGGCAGAAACTTATATTTTAAAGCGCGCTTCTGTTACCCCGATCGCTTCGAACGTTTCATCCTTGACTGAAACGATGACCTCGCGGCAACTGATCCATTCTTCCCCTTTTTTCAGGTAAACATTACCGGTCAGGGTGATCGACTCATCCCGATCGTTGTAAACGGCCCGCGCGGACCGGGCGACGCGCCCTTTTTGGGTGACTTCGACCGAACCGGATGCCTGGGCGTCGCCGGACTTGGTCGAGAAAAATATTTCGTCCGCGGCGATGACGGTCTTTTGGCGCAAGAGGGCTTTTTCTTCCGGGTCGGTCAGCTGTTTTAATGTTTCCGGCTTGATGAAAGCGCCCGCTTTTTCCATGATCGTCCTTGTCTCCCCGGAGAGCCGGAGGCCGTTAGCTTGCTTGGAGTAAACGCCGTGCCTGGCGATCGCCGCCTTTTTTCCCTGGAGCGCCTCGACGCTTCCCCGCAGGGTAATCTCTTTTCCCTGATCGGTGAAAAACACCGCCTGTTCGCAATTGACCCTGGTCACGATATTATTCTCTTTGATCTTCATCGCGACCCGCCCGGCGGCATTAAAACGCTCATCATTACTGAGATATTCGAATTCATCAGCCGAGATTGTCCGATCAGGGCGGGTGATCAGCGGGTGGCCGTATAGGTGGACGGTCTTGGCTTTGATGTTTATCACCGCCCGGTCCGCCGTAACCCGGCCGATATCGAGCCGGGCCTTGATGGATCGGGCTTCGATCCGTTCCGCCTGCCGGTAAACCTCGACCGTCGGCGCGGCGAGGGCGGAGACGAACGGCTTCCCATCCTTAAAGATCGTTCCTTTGGTCACATTATATAAGTAGGTGATATTCTTGCTCTTGCTGGCCCAGCCGCTCCGGGCGTAGAATTCCCAACTTTTTTTACCGTCTTTCCGCCCGGCGATGCTGGTCTTTGTGAATTCGGCGATCTTGTCGATCTTCTCTTCGCTGAAATAGTTCGCGTCACGCGGGGAGATTAGCCAATAGGCGAAGCCGAGGACGACCAGCGAAAAAACCGTGGCAATATATACTGTTTTCCAGCCAAAATTATCGTCCATACGTGCATTATACCATGTTGACGTTCCCCGTCGGCGGGTGATATAATTCGTTCGATCGTAATTCGTCGAAAGCCCCTCGACTCGTCCGCCGCAGGCGGGCTTCGCTCGGGGCAAGGAAGGGGTAAAGAAAATGGCTAAAAAGGTTAAGGTTGGGATCAATGGTTTCGGACGGATCGGGCGGCAGGTTTTGAGCGCGATGGTTGAAAAAGGGGTGTTAGGGAACGAAATAGAGGTGGTCGCGGTCGTTGATATCGTAACCGACGCGAAATATTTCGCTTACCAGATGAAGTATGACTCGATCCACGGCCGGTTCAAGGGGACACTCTCAACGGAAGGGGAGGATGTCCTGGTCGTGAACGGCAACAAGATCAAATGCATCATGGCGACCAAGGACCCGAGCGGCTTGCCCTGGAAAGACCTTGGGGTCGAATACGTGATCGAATCGACCGGCCTCTTCACTGATTCGGAAAAAGCCAAAGGCCACCTGGCCGCCGGCGCCAAGAAAGTGATCATCTCCGCTCCCGGTAAAGGGGAGGTCAAGACGATCGTCATGGGGGTCAATGACGGCGAGTACGATCCGGCCAAACATAACATTATTTCCAACGCTTCCTGCACCACCAATTGCTTGGCTCCGCTGGTCCACGTTATCGTTAAAGAAGGGATCGGGATCGAGACCGGCCTGATGACGACGATCCACTCTTACACCGCGACGCAAAAGACCGTTGATGGCCCGTCCAAGAAGGACTGGCGTGGTGGCCGGGCGGCGGCGATCAATATCATCCCGTCGACGACCGGCGCGGCCAAAGCGGTCGGCGAAGTCCTCCCGGTGACCAAGGGTAAATTGACCGGTATGTCATTCCGCGTTCCGACCGCCGATGTTTCGGTTGTTGACCTGACCTTCCGGGCCAATAGAGATACCTCGATCGAAGAGATCGATGCGCTTTTAAAGAAAGCCTCGCAGACCTACCTCAAGGGTTACCTTGGCGTGGCGGACGAGGAGATCGTCTCTACCGACTTTATCCATGACGAACGCTCGTCGATCTACGACTCCCTGGCGACGCTCCAGAACAACCTGAAAGGCGAAAAACGGTTTTTCAAGGTCGTCTCCTGGTACGATAACGAATGGGGTTATTCCTGCCGCGTTGTCGACCTGGTCAAGATGATCGCCAGCAAAGGTTAAGCGGAGCGATGGCCAAGCAGACGATCGAAGATATTAAGGAGATCAAGGGTAAGAAAGTTCTGGTCAGGGTGGATTTCAATGTCCCCCTCGATGATAAGCAGAATATCACCGACGATACCCGAATCCGCGCCGCTATCCCCACGATAAAATACCTGGCCGATAAAGGGGGCCGGGTCATCTTAGTTTCCCATTTAGGGCGGCCCAAAGCTGGTCCTGATGATAAGCTCCGGCTGGCGCCGGCCGCGAAAGCTCTTTCTAAATTAATGGGGAAAGAGATCGGCTACGTCAAGGATTGCATCGGGCCGGAAGTGGACGCGGCGGTCACCAAATTAAAAGATGGCGATGTCATTCTTTTGGAGAATGTCCGCTTTTACAAGGAAGAAGAGAAGAACGATCCGGCTTTTGCCAAAAAACTGGCGGCGCTAGCCGATATTTATGTCAACGACGCGTTTGGCACCGCCCACCGCGCCCATGCCTCGACCGAAGGGGTGACGAAATATTTAAAGGGGTACGCCGGCTACCTGATGGAAAAAGAGATCAAATTCCTCGGCCAGATGATGGAGAAGCCGGCCAAGCCGTTCGTCGCCATCCTGGGCGGCGCCAAGATCTCGGGCAAGATCGATGTCATTTCGAGCCTGATCGATAAAGTTGATACCCTGATCATCGGCGGCGGCATGGCCTACACCTTTTTTAAAGCGCGCGGCGTCAGTGTCGGGAATTCGATCGTTGAGGCCGACAAGGTCGACCTGGCCAAAGAGATATTAAAGAAAGCGATCGATCGCGGCATTCCGCTGATGCTCCCGATCGATCATGTGGTTGCCGATAAATTTGATGCCAACGCCAATTCCCAGGTCGTGACCCGGGCCGGCATCCCGGATGGCTGGCAGGGGATGGACATTGGTCCGGATACGATCACTAAATTTGGCCACGCGATAAAAAAAGCGAAAACGATCTTCTGGAACGGCCCGATGGGGGTTTTTGAATTTCCCAAATTTGCCAATGGGACGATTTCGGTTGCCAAGTTAGTGGCTGACGCGACCGCCAAGGGAGCAGTCTCGGTGATTGGCGGCGGCGATTCTGTGGCGGCGGTCGAGCAGGCCGGCCTGGCCGACAAAATGACGCATATTTCTACGGGTGGTGGCGCCTCCCTGGAATTTGTCGAAGGAAAAGTTCTTCCCGGCATTGCTTGTCTTCAGGACAAATAGCGTGGGGCTGTAGCTCAGTTGGGAGAGCGCCTCGTTCGCAACGAGGAGGCCGTCGGTTCGATCCCGATCAGCTCCATATCTCGACTTTGCTCGATATGGATTATTTCAATAAAAGAGGAGTATAATACAACATATGAAAGGTTTATTGCTTTTGATCCAGTTCATTTCCGCAGCGTTATTGATAGTCGCGGTTCTGCTCCATTCCGCCAAAGGCGAAGGCTTGGGCGGGATCGGCGGTTCGGCGCACCTCTTTGGGACCCCAAAGGGGATGGAAGAAGGGCTTGACCGGATTACCTGGGGACTGGCGATCACTTTCATGGCGATCTCCGTTCTCCTTTCAGTTTTGAAATAATTAAATAGGGGGGATAATATGGATATTTCTTTGATCGTTAACTGGCCGGTTCATTCTTCTTTGGCTGTGAGTTTCATCTCTTTCTTGCTGATAATCCTGGTTGGCTACCTGCTCGCGCGCGGGTTGGGTTGGCTGATTACCGCTGTCCTAAAAATGATCCAGTTCGATAAATTATTGAAGCAGATCGGTTTTAGCGGTCTCCTGGAGAAAGGCGATGTTAAAAAAAGCGCGTCCGAACTTGTCGGTAACGGCCTTTACTGGTTAATTATCTTGGCGACGATCTATTTGGCCGCGGTTTCCCTGCGGTTGCCGATTGAGCCGGCGTTATCCCGTCTTTTTGTTTACCTTGGCATGATTGCCATTGCCGCGATTGTCTTGGGGATTGGCCTCTTTTTCGCTTCGCTTTTTGCCGGTGTGGTTAAACTGATTGCGTTGAACTTTGGGATTGAAGGAGGCAAAACTCTGGCCCGGGTCGTTTATTTGCTGGTCGTTATTTTCGCGACGCTGGCGGCACTTGCCCAGTTAGGGGTAAAGCCCTCAATCTTCCTGACCAAGCTTGATGTTTTGATCGGTGCCCCGGCCTTGGCGGCGGCGATCGCTTTTGGCCTTGGCTGCAAGGATATGGCGGCCGATTTTTTGCATAATCTATTTAAAGGAAAGTAAGAGATCGCAAGCTTTTATTATGTATAAAAAGGAGGTGAAAAATATGAAAAAAATCGCATTATTGTTAGCAGTTGTTATTTTGGGAACGGCCGCGATGGCTGCTCCGGCAAAACCGGCGCCAAAGCCCGCGCCTGCGAACGTGACGATCGAAGAGGTTAATATCAATGTCCCGGCGAAGGCATCTTCAACCTCAATGGCAGGAAAGTTCGCGGTTGGCGTAATCATCGGTGGGATCAGCAACTCAATTGGCGCTCTTGGCCCGTATGCTACAGGGTTGCCGGTGCTGAAGTATCATTTTAATGATGATTTTTCGGTGACCATTGGTGCGGCTAATGCCACAAATAATGGCGCAGGTACAACAACTTTATTAGGTAAAGTTGATTACTATTTGGCGTCGATGAACGATCTTCAATCGGGTTTCGGAGTTTACTACAGCACAACGTCGGTTGGAGGAACTTCGGTCAATTTGATTGGTGCAACGTACGGAATATCGAAAATGATAGCGTCTAATGTTGCTATTGGAGCAGACATAATTATTATAAATTCGATTTCCGGCGGCGGCTTGTCAGGAACTGGTTTACTTCCCGGTGCTAATGTAAACGTTAGCCTTTACCTGTAATTCTTGTCCGTTAAAAGCCTCCTGAGCTAAGTGCAGGGGGCTTTTTTTTTGCCTCAAAATAATGTAAAATTATTGGGTGATAAGCGCGATTTCTATCTTCCTTTCGGCAGTCGTCGTTTCACTGCTAATAACTTTCCCGGTTGTCTGGTTGTTGACTAATTTTAAAGTTGGCCAGCCGGTGAGGGTGGAAGGGCCGGCTTCCCATCAGGCCAAAAGCGGGACGCCGACCATGGGCGGGATCGGGTTTATCCTGACGATCATCGCTTTTACTTTGGTCTTTATCGATTTTGATCTCTATCCAAAATTTTTGGCGCTGGTCTTGCTTGTGCTGGCTTATGCGCTGATCGGCCTGGCCGATGACCTGCTCAAGATCTTCCGGAAAGAAAATTTGGGGCTAACCTTCTGGCAGAAAATATGGCTGCAGGTAATCGCGGCTGGTTGTTTCGCGCTCTTTATGGCGCTGACAGGGAATAATATGGTGTCCGGAACGATTCTCCAGAAACTTGGTATCTACAGCCCATTTATTTACCCGTTGTTCGTTACTTTTATTATTGTTGGGTCGGCCAACGCCACCAACTTAACCGACGGATTGAACGGCTTGCTGGCCGGAACTGCCGGTATCGCTTTTTTGGCCTTTGCCTTAATAGCCGGACGGACCGGCCAACCGGAGGCCTTGACCTTTTCCCTGATCTGCTCTGGTGCCGTGTTGGCTTTCCTCTATTTTAATTTTCCGAAAGCAAAAGTTTTCATGGGGGATATCGGCTCGCTGGCGATCGGCGCCGCATTGGCTGGCTTAGCGGTCATTTTACACAGAGAGCTTCGCCTGGCGGTTATCGGCGGGATATTTGTGATCGAAGCGTTATCGGTGATGATTCAGGTTGGCGGCTATAAGTTGTTTAAAAAGAGGCTTTTCCGGATGAGCCCGATTCATCACCATTTTGAATTACTTGGTTTAAAAGAGTGGATTGTAGTAATTGGTTTCTGGGTTGTGGCATTGGTCCTGGGGATAGCTGGGGTATTGTTATGACCCTCACCCGCTAGCCCAAAAGCTGTCCCCCCTCTCCCACCTGCCTGTCGGCAGGCAGGGAGGGAGAGGGGTAGACCCAAAGCGAATTTACTTGAGCGAGTTATCTTCTCCCTTTGGGAGAAGGGGGCAGTTTGAACGTTGACGGATGAGGGCGGTAAAAAAGGATATGCTAAACAAAAAAATAACTATATTTGGTCTTGGCAAAAGCGGGATCGCGGCGGCGAAGAAGCTGGCGGCGCTGGGGGCTAAGGTCTTTGCCACCGATGAAAAAGAGCCCAAGGGGATGGACGACTTGAAAAAGCTGGGGATCGAGCTGGAGTTGGGCGGCCACACTATGAAGGCGATCGAGGGGGCGGAATTGATCGTGGTCAGCCCGGGGGTCCATCTTGATATACCGGTTTTGGAAGAGGCGAAGAAGAGGAATATCCCGATCATCTCCGAGATCGAACTAGCTTCGCGCTTCCTAACTAAACCGATTATCGCGATCACCGGGACCAACGGCAAAACGACGACCACGACGCTGATCGGCGAAATGCTGAAAGCGGGCGGGAAAAAAATTGCCGTGGCCGGTAATATCGGCGCGCCGCTGATTGAGGTTGATGATAAAAATTTGGATTTTATCGTGGTCGAGGTCAGCAGCTATCAGTTAGAGACGATCGTTGATTTTAAACCATTCATCAGTGTTATCCTCAATATCCAACCGGACCATCTGGAACGGCATCATACGATGGCAGAGTACGCGGCGCAGAAGGCGAGGCTATTCATGAACCAGGCGGGTGACGATTCGTTCGTGGTTTATAACGAAGATGATCCCGAAGTTGTTAAATTGGTACGGGGTGCGAGGGGCGAGGTGCGGGGGTTCTCAAAACAGCATCCGGAAATCATCACCATTGGACCGGAGAAAATTAAAATACCCGGACGGCATAACTTGGAGAACGCGCTGGCCGCCGCGCAGACGGCGTATCTTTGCGGTATTTCTAAAACCGTAGTTGCCGAGGTTTTAAAAACTTTTCCCGGTGTTGAACACCGGATCGAGTTTGTCGCGAAGATTAATGGCGTTGAATGCTATAACGATTCCAAAGGGACGAATCCCGATTCGACGATGGTGGCGATCGATACTTTTAAAGGGAAAGGCATTATCTTGATACTAGGGGGCAGGGATAAGGGAGTAGGGTTAGACCCGCTAATAAAGAAAGTTAAGGAGAATGTTAAGTTGGTTGTTTTGATCGGGGAAGCGGCGCCGAGGTTTGAAAAAGCTTTGCGCGACCAAGGATATAGTTCGATCCATAATTCCGGCTTTTCGCTTGCCGCGGCGGTCAATTTGGCATTTACAATGGCCGCGCCAAAGGATATCATTTTATTCTCTCCGGCCTGTGCCAGTTTCGACATGTTTGATAATTATGAGGCGAGGGGGAAAGAGTTCAAGTCACTATGCCAAAAAATAAAAAATCAATAGATTACTTGTTCTTGTTCGCGGTCATCGCGCTCTCGGCGGTCGGCCTGGTGATGGTTTTTTCCGCCAGCCCGACGATGGCGATGAAATACGGCGATACTTTCTATTTTATCAAGCGGGAGTTGTTTTATTTGCTGCTTGGTTTGCTGGCCCTTACTTATGGCTTGCGCCTCGATTTGGATAACCTAAAAAACAAAGCGTTGCCGATCTTTGCTTTTTCGCTGCTGCTGCTTATCCTGGTTTTTATCCCGGGGGTGGGGCGAAAGGTGCTGGGAGCTTCACGCTGGATCGACTTTGGGATCATTCAATTCCAGCCGTCGGAGCTGTGCAAATTCGCGATGGTTCTTTTTTTGGCCAGGTGGCTGGCTGACAACAAGGCCAAACTGACCGATTTCGTCCGCGGCTTGCTGCCGGCGCTCATTTTATTCGGCTTCGTTGCCCTGCTGATCATGAAACAGCCGGATATGGGAACGGTACTGACTATTGCCGGGACAGTTTTTGCCATGCTCTTTGCCGCGGGAGTTGATATCCGCCATCTCCTGGCTTTGGGTGGAGTGGGGATTGCTGGGATCATTCTTCTTAGTATTACTGAATCATACCGGATGCGCCGGCTCCTCTCTTATCTCGATCCGTGGAAAGACCCGCAGGGGAGCGGCTTCCAGATCATCCAATCGCTTCTGGCGATCGGGTCCGGCGGTTGGTTTGGGCTTGGCTTAGGGGCGTCAAGGCAGAAATTCTTTTATCTGCCGCAGCAATTTACCGATTTTATTTTTGCGATCCTGTGCGAGGAGCTCGGCTTTGCCGGCGGCTTGATGATCGTCGGCCTGTTTGCCCTTTTTGCCGCCCGCGGCTTTCGGATCGCCCTGGCGACCCAGGATAATTTTAAGCAGCTTTTAGCGATCGGGCTCGTTTCCTGGTTGGCTGTCCAGGCGCTGCTTAATATTATGGTTGTGGTCGGGTTGGTCCCGACGACCGGCATTCCGCTCCCATTCATCAGTTACGGCGGGACCGCGACGATCATTAACCTTTTTGCGGTTGGCGTCGTCCTTAATATTTCGAGGAAGCCATGAAGGTTGTGATCGTGGCCGGCGGCACCGGCGGGCATATTTATCCCGGCATCGCCATTGCCGAAGCGCTCAGGCAAAAAGAACCGTCGGCGGATATTCTTTTTATCGGGAGCGAAGAGGGGCTGGAAAAAGAGCTGGTAACGAAAGCCGGGTTTAAAATTAAGCTCATTAAAGCGCGGGCGCTCTTGAGAAAGCTCTCTTATAAAGCGATCACCGCCCCGTTTGTTGCGGCGATCGGTTTTTTTCAGGCGCTAAACTTTTTAAGTAAGTTCCGGCCGGATGTTCTCATCTCCACCGGCGGTTATGCCAGTCTGGCGGCGGTCGTGGCGGCCTGGCTGCTGCGGATCCCGGTCTTTATCCAGGAACAAAATTATTTGCCTGGTATTACCAACTGGCTCTGTTTCCGTTTTGCCAAAAAAGTGTTTTTATCTTTTAGCGGTTCCACTAAATATTATCCGGGGATCGTAGTTGGCAATCCGGTCAGGCAGGAAATAATTAAGGCCGACCGCGCGCAGGCCCGCCGGAAACTAGGCCTGGCGGCTGATAAAAAAATCTTGCTGGTCATGGGTGGGAGCCAGGGGGCGCGCACGCTGAATAAAACGGTCGTGGCCGCTCTGCCGCAGGTAAAAGGATGGGAGATCATCCACGCGGTCGGGAAGCGCGATTATGACTTGCTGGGCGCCGGAAAATTAAATTACAGCTTCTACCGCCCGTACCCTTACTTATATGATGCGGCTGACGCGCTGGCGGCGGCTGACCTGGCGGTGAGCCGGGCCGGCGCGACGGCGATCGCGGAGTTTTGCGCGCGCGGCCTGCCGATGATCCTGGTCCCGTTCCCTTATTCCGCTGAAGGGCATCAAGATTTAAATGCCGCGATGCTGGCGGAAGCCGGCGCGGCCGTTGTTGTTAAGAACGCCGATTTTACGGCGGAAAAATTCCTTTCTTTGCTGGGCGGCCAGCTTGACTTGGTTGGGATGGGGAAAGCGGCTGGCGCCCTGGCAAGAATAAATGCTGCCCGGATAATAGTTGAGAATATTTATGAATGACCTTGATCTCCATCGTTATAAAAATATCCATTTAGTCGGGGTTGGCGGTTGCGGCATGTCGGGGATCGCCAAGATCCTGCAGGAGATGGGTTTTAAAGTGAGTGGTTCCGACGTTAAAGAAGGGGTCAACACGATCAGGTTAAAGGACCTGGGGGTTAAAATTTACATTGGTCATGAGGCTTCGCAAGTCCGCGATGCCGACCTGCTGGTTTATTCTTCGGCCGTGACTAGTGACAATCCGGAATTGGTTGAAGCGCTGGCTAAAGGGATCAGGATCGTCAAGCGGGCGGAGGCCTTGGCTTGGATCATTGAACGGTCAAAAGAGCGGATCGCGGTTGCCGGGACACATGGCAAGACGACCACGACCGCCATGCTGGCCAAAGTGCTGGAAGCTTCCCGGCTCGCTCCGACTTATTTGATCGGCTGCGACATGGACTATGCCGATGGTAACGCGAAGTTGGGGGGTGGCCGTTATGTGGTCAGCGAAGCGGATGAATCCGATAGTTCGTTCCTCTTTTATTCCCCGACGGTCGAAGTGATAACCAATATCGAAGCCGACCACATGGAGCACTTTGGCAGCATGGAAGAGCTTTTCGCGACGTTCGAAAAATTTGCCGGCCGGCTGGCCTCGGGCGGCTTTATCGCGCTTGACGGGACGGATCCCTATAACCAAGCGTTAATGGACAGCGTTGACCAGCGCTTTATCACTTACGGATTGGATAAAAAAATGGAATATTATGCCGCCGACCTCCGTTACAACCATTTCAGCTCGACTTATACTTTGTTCAAAAAAGGGGAAACGATCGGTGATGTCAACCTCTCTGTCCCCGGCTGGCAGAATGTCCTTAACAGCCTGGCGGTCTTTGCCGTCGGTTATGAATTTGGCCTTGATTTTTCCACCGTTGCCGGCGCCCTGCAGACGTTTGTCGGCGCGCGCCGCCGTTTCTCGACCGTGGGCGAGCAGAACGAGGTCTTGATCATCGATGATTACGCCCATCACCCGACCGAAGTCAGGGCGACGTTGACCGCCGCGCGCTCCGGCTGGCCGGGCCGGCGGATCATCGCGATCTTTCAGCCGCACCGCTATACGCGGACAATGCTGCTCAAGGATAAATTTAGCGGCGCGTTTGACGCGGCGGACAAGGTGATCATCACCGATATT
>JAQVPA010000074.1 GCA_028702315.1 Candidatus Margulisiibacteriota bacterium | reverse complement strand
AATTGCTCATTCATTAATGTTCTTTTATATTAGACATCATTCTGGTGAAGACAAAAATCAAATAATCTACGTATTCATTGGGACATTTATTGGCGGTATCGCTGGGGCTACTAATTTTATATCTTGGTATATGGCTTTTCCGCCAATATTCAATATATTTACAGCTGTGTATATAGTAACAATTGCTTATGCCATTACAAAACATGAGCTTATGGATATTAGGGTCGCGATTACAAAGGCATCGGCTTACGGGATAGCAGGGGGGATGATTGTCGCTTCTTTCGTGGGGCTAAATATGCTTTCACTTAATTGGCTGGTGACAATGGGAGCAAACACGTTGCTTGGACTCTTTTGGGCCTTTGCGGCCCATCGCCTCCGGATGTTCATCCAAACCCCGCTCGAAGAAAAATGGATCACCGACTGGTATGACTCGGATAAATTGATCAATCATATCGCAACCAAGCTTGTGCCGGTCATGGATAGGGAAGGGGTATTCAAAATTATAGCCGATGAATTGAAGTCGGCGATCAAGATTAAAAATATTGAGATAAGAGTGGGCAAGCAAGATGTTGATTTTAAAGATGTAACCCAGACTAAGGCTGGCTTGCTGATCCCGCTTTCTTCTTCCGAGGGAACCGAAGGTCTATTAATCCTGGGCCCTAAGATATCGGAAGACCCGTATAATGATAAAGACCTGACGATCTTTAAGACCATAATGGTCCAGGCGCTGTCGATCTTTGACCGGATCCGACCATACGAAAAGATCAAAAAGGATTTTGAAGCGAATGAAAAGAAACTCTATGACACCGACCGCTTGCTGGCCCGCTCGGAGCGGATCGCCTCGATGGCGTCGCTGATCCAGGAGTATAACCACGAGATCAGGACACCGCTCAATGTCATGAGCACCAAGCTGATGACGCTGCCCGATGACCCCAAAGAACTCACTAACATCAAGGAGCTGAAAGAGTATTTTGCCAAACAGATCGCCCGCGCTTCCGACATCTTGGACAGCACTCTCCGCCTTAGTAAACCAAAGGTCCACCAGGAAGCTGACTTGAACCTTAATGACGTTGTTGCCGAAGCGCTCAACCTTTACCAGCCGCTTGGCATCGAGCTAAAGAAAGAGCTTGGCCAACTACCGATACTCAAAGGCGATTTCGAGGACCTGAAGATTGTTTTTATTAACCTGATCAAGAATGCCCGGGAAGCGATCGCCGATCAGGGCGAGATCACCGTTAAAACCTCATTGGTCAGAGAGGGTGACGACGCCTATGTCCAGGCGGAAGTGATCGATAACGGTGCCGGCGTACCGCCAGAAAATTTGGAAAGGATATTCGAGCCGTTCTTCAGCACGCATGTGACCAAAGGGCGGGGGTTAGGATTGTCGATCGTCTTCCGGATCGTGCGCGAACACCTCGGAAAGATCGAGGTCAAGAGCCGGGTTGGGAAGGGGACGACGTTTATCCTGAAGTTTCCGGTAAAAGCTTAACTGCCCGATCATTTTTTCTTTTTGAACTCTTCTTTTTTGCCGATATGTTTCTCGAATGTTTCCAGCGTCATGTCGTAGCGCGCGTCGGGTTGGGAAAAGAAACGGTCGAGCGCTCCGAGTACATCATCTTTAACGATCGGCTTTTTTACGTAGCCGCTGACAAAGCCGGAGGTTGACTTCTCCCATTTTTCTTCGTCCTCATAAGCGGTGACCATGATCACGCCGATGTGGTCCTCATCGTGTTCCTTGCGTACTCTCTCCAGAAATTGCAGCCCGTCCATTTCCGGCATTTTAATGTCGAGTAGGATCAATTTAACTTTATTGCCGAGCACTCCCATTAATTGGCGGTTCTTGTCCAGCAGGGCAAGCGCTTCTTTACCGCTGTACGCCGCAATTGCTTCGTATTTGCCGGTCTGGTTGATAACTTCGACCAGATTGTTCGTCACTTCACGTTCGTCATCAACCACCATGATCAAAGGTTTAGCCATAATATTTGCCCTCCCTCATGCCGCTAATTGTCGCACGCCGCTATTTTGAAGTCAAATTGTCGACAGCATCAATAGTTGTTAGCAACTGGTTCAAATTCTCAAGTTTAAGCGCCGAAACTGCCACCGCCGGTTTGTATTTCCCGAGCAGTTTTTTTGACAGGGGCTTTTCCAGCCGGTCAGTTTTGTTGAAGACCGTGATCAGCGGTTTGGTGATGCTTTTTAACTCTTCCAGCACCTGATAGACCGAACTTATCTGTTGTTCATGGAACGGGTTGGCCGCGTCGACCACGTGGATAAGGAGATCGGCCTCGGTCACTTCCTCGAGCGTCGCTTGGAAAGCGGCGACCAGGTGGTGGGGGAGTTTTTGGATGAAACCGACTGTGTCAGTCAACAAAATCGTTTTTCCTGACGGCAAATAGAGGCGGCGGGTGGTTGGGTCAAGCGTCGCGAACAACTTGTCTTGGACCAGGACGCCAGCCTGGGTCAAGGCATTGAGCAGGGTCGATTTGCCAGAATTCGTATAGCCGACGATCGCCGCGGTTGGGATCCGGCTGCTGCGCCGCTGCTCTCTTTTTCGCGAGCGATGCGCCCGGACTTTCTCCAATTCTTTTTTGAGTTCTGATATTCGTGAACGGAGCCGCCGCCGGTCATATTCCAGCTTTGTTTCACCCGGCCCGCGGGTAGCGATGCCGCCGCCGAGCCGCGACATTGACGCGCCATGGCCGGTCAGGTGGGTTAAATTGAAGGTTGCCTGCGCTAGCTCGACCTGTAATTTCCCTTCCCGGCTATGGGCGTGCTGGGCAAAAATATCGAGGATCAGTTCGGTCCGGTCGATCACTTTTACTCCCAGCGCTTCCTCGAGATTCCGTTCGTTAGAAGGGCTGAGTTCGTGGTCAAAAATAATGAGGTCGGCATTTTGGGCCGCGGCTAAAGCTTTGAGCTCTTCGACTTTACCGGAACCAATAAAATATTTTTGGTCCGGCCGGTCTTTTTTCTGGGTGAGAGAACCCACGACTTCCGCTCCGGCCGTTTCGGCCAACCCTTTTAATTCCGACAGGGAGAGCGAAAGGGGGACCGGTTCGGATGCGAATTCAATGCCAACGAGGAGCGCTTGTTCGCGCTTAGGGAGATACATTTTACTCTATTATAGCATATGTGTTATAATCCGCAGTGTACGCGATGGCAGAAGTTGCAGTAAAACGAATATTAGTGGTTGACGATGAGCCTGACGTTGCTTCGTTGCTTACCCTGATGCTCAAATCCCAGGGTTACGAAGTGATCGCGGCCGGCGATGGCCAGGAAGCGCTGGAAAAAGCCAGAAGCGAGAACCCCGATCTGATCCTCCTTGATGTTATGCTGCCAAGACTTGATGGCTATAAAGTCGCCCGTATGTTAAAATTCGATGAGAATTACAGCCATATCCCGATCATTATGCTGACGGCCAAGATCCAGGATCGGGATAAACAGACCGGCTTGGAAATGGGCGCCAATGATTACGTGACTAAGCCGTTTGATACGGCCCAACTCTTAGCCAAGATCAAGGATATTCTCGAGAAGAAAGGATAGAAAATGGTCGACCAAAGCAAGTCCTTAAGAGATAGCTTAGTCAAAAGCGGGCTTTTGACCGAAGACCAGGTCAGAGAAGCGATCGAAGAGGGGCGACGCACCGGCGAAACCTTGTTAAAAAGCATCCTGCGCAAAAAGATGCTGGATGAGAACGCCCTGATAAATTTCCTGGAAAAAGAGATGGAGATCCCGCGCGTTGACCTTTCCAGTTACCTCGTTGATCAGAAAACGGTTAATCTGCTGCCGATCTCGATCGCCAAAAAACATAAACTCATCCCGCTCTTTAAAGTTGGCGACGTGTTGACCGTAGCGATGGTCGATCCTTTTGACGTCTTGGCCTTGGATGAGGTCCGCACCCGGACCAAGAGCGATGTCGAGCCGATGATCGCGACAGCCAAGGAGATCGATCAGGCGATCGCCCAGTATTACGGGGTGGCCGGTTCGGTCGATGACCTGATTAAGGATATGGGGCCACTGCCGGAGCAGGTCTTGGCTCCGGAAACGGCGGCGCCGTCAGAAGACGCGCCAATCATTAAACTGGTCAATATGCTGGTCCTGCGGGCGCTGACCGAAGGGGCGTCGGATATCCATATTGAACCGACCGAGAAGAATATCAGGATCCGCTATCGGGTTGACGGGATCATGCATGATGTCTCGACCACTCCATTGCGCTTATTTTCGGCGATCGTGACCAGGATCAAAGTCATGGGGAAGATGGATATTGCCGAATCCCGCCTGCCGCAAGACGGCCGTTTTGAACTGAAGATCGAAAATAAAGTCGTTGATGTCCGGGTTTCCACGTTCCCTTCGATCTATGGTGAAGCGATCGTCATGAGATTGCTAGACAAGAGCAGTGTCTTGTTTAGCCTGGAAGAGCTGGGTTTTTCCGATGAGAACATGAAGATATTTTCCGAACTGGTCAAACGGCCTTACGGGATCATCCTGGTGACCGGGCCGACCGGCTCCGGAAAAACTACGACCCTTTACGCGACGCTGAACCGGATCATCACTCCGGAAAAGAACATCATGACGGTGGAAGATCCGGTCGAGTACGAACTGGCCGGGGTCAGGCAATCGCAGATCAATTCCAAAGCCGGGCTGGAATTCTCAACCGCTCTCCGTTCCATGCTCCGCCAGGACCCCGATGTTATCCTGGTCGGCGAGATCCGGGACTCGGAAACAGCCGCGATCGCCATCCAAGCGGCGTTGACCGGGCACCTGGTTTTTTCTACTTTGCATACCAACGATGCCGCCGGAACGTTGACCCGCTTGGTCGATATGGGGATCGAGCCGTTCCTGACCGCCTCTTCAGTGGCCGCCGTAGTTGCCCAGCGCTTGGTCAGGACAATCTGTCCGCGCTGTAAAGCCCCTTTTGAGCCCTCAAAGGAGATCCTGGCCAAGATCGGTTTTGATCCGAGCAAAAAGTATGAATTCTTCCATGGCAAAGGGTGCAAGACCTGCCGCAGCACCGGTTACAAAGGGCGGGCGGCGATCTTTGAAGTCCTGGTGGTTGACGCGCAGGTCCAAGATCTGGTCCTCAGGAAAGCTTCAACCGCCGAGATCAAACAAGTGGCGATCAAAAATGGGATGAAAACCTTGCGTGATGACGGGTTGTTAAAAGTCTTGGCGGGGAAGACGACCATTGATGAGGTAATCAGGGTGACGCAGCTTGACTAGTTTTATTTACAAAGCACGGGACCGTTACGGCGTTTTAACTTCTGGACGGCTAGAGTCTGACAGCTCCAGAGGCGTCGCCATCCAGCTGGGCAAGCAAGGTTTTACCCCGATCACGATCACGGCCGAAGAGGTCTCCGGTGTCTCTTTGCAACTTGGCCAATGGCTGGCCACTTTCCACAAGATCAAACCAGAGGAGCTGGTGGTCTTTACCCGCCAGCTGGCATCGACACTGGAGGCCGGCGTTCCTTTAATCAATAGTTTAGATGCGGTTGCCGAGCAGATCAGGGATACCAGCTTCCGGAAGATCGTTATTCAGGTTAAAAAGGATATTGAAGGTGGAGCCACTTTTTCTGACGCGCTGGATAAGTACCATGCTGTTTTTTCCACTCTGGTTGTCAATATGATCAGGGCGGGGGAAAAGGCGGGTATTCTTCCTTCGGTTCTTGACCGAGTCTCGAATTTACTGGAAAAAGAGATCGAGACCATGGACAAGGTCAAGACGGCCACCCGCTATCCAATGATCGTTTTTGGCGCGTTGGGCGGGGCTTTTATAATAATGAATATTTTTGTCATTCCTAAATTTGCCACTTTTTTTGGCGCGTTTAAGACCGAATTGCCGTTGCCGACCAGGATTTTAATGGGCCTCAACAGTTTTATGAATACATTTTGGTATTGGATATTAGGGGCGATCATCGGACTGATCTGGTTCGGCAAAAAGATTTTGGATACTGAAAAAGGACGATACAATTGGGATCGTTTTATTCTGTCGACGCCGATTTTTGGGTCGTTGTTTTCCAAAATCTACCTTTCCCGCTTTGGCCGAATGTTGGCGGCAATGCTCGGTTCAGGCATCCCAATCCTCGAAGCTTTAACCGTGACTGCGGCGACGGTGGAGAATAAAGTGATCTCTAAGGTCATCATTAACATTCGCAACGAAGTTTCACAGGGGAAGAGCCTGGCCGAACCGATGAAAGGGAGCCGGGTTTTTCCGCCGATCGCGATCGCGATGGTGGCAATCGGCGAAAAAGCGGGTACCATGGAAAATATGCTGAATAAAACAGCCGACTACTTTGACCGGGAGGTCGATTATACGATCGCCAATCTAACGCCGCTGCTCGAACCGATCATGATCCTCTGCCTGGCGGGCATGCTGCTCATCTTTGCGCTGGGTATCTTTTTGCCAATGTGGGACCTGATAAAAATATATAATACGACGTGATTTTTAAATTTCGCTTGACAATATTTTTGTTAAGTGTAAAATTTTGACTAACTTAATTAATTGATTTAAATAAAATAAGGAGGTAATAAGGTGGCGTTAATAATGATCGCGGGGGTAATCAGTTTGGTGATGGGGGTTTTGTTGCTGTTTCCGAAAGAAGTGTTGCGCGGTTTGCTTGGTTGGCTGGAAAAGCCGGTGCTGATGGTTGATGAGTTGGTTAATTCGGTTCGGATCCCAGTGGGGATCGTCTTAGTTATCATTGGTGGCTGGGTGATCTCTGTTGCTTTTAATTATCCCGAGCTCTGGTACCTTCATGTGATCGGGGTAGTGGTGGTGTTTTTTGGTTTGCTCAATTTATTTCTTCCTCAGTGGGTCGGTATTTTTTCTAAAGTGGCCGACCGGCTGGTTTTTTCAACTGATGAAATGGTGCTGGGGCTTAACCGGACCGCCGGCATTATTTTGGTTATTTGCGGCTTGTACATTTTACTTATCACGTCAATATTTGGAAAAATAAAAGGAGGTGAGAATAATGAAAAAAGGTTTTACATTGATCGAGTTAGTGATGGTGATCGTTAT
>JAQVPA010000015.1 GCA_028702315.1 Candidatus Margulisiibacteriota bacterium | reverse complement strand
AGCAAGGTCTCGACCGAAGTGATGTTGGTCGTTTCCGGAAGTAAGCCAGTCAGACGGACTTCGACTGAAGCGTTGCCGGAGACTGGGCGGAAGTCTTCGGGTAGAAAATAGTTCAGGATCTTCAGATCGGCCAGTTCGATCTTTTTACTGCTAATCGTCAGATCGGTTAGCCGGCCGACCCCCGCTTTGCCGCTGACTTCAAAAGTAGTTGCCCCCTGCTTGACGTACGTGTCTAAAACCGATAATGCTCCGTTTTCCAGGACGATCTTGCCGTGGGCGCGGGCAAACAACTGATCACCTACCTGCCCGTCTGATAAAACCGCTTCGCCGGAAGCAAAAATATTCCGCAAGGGGTAAACGAAAAACTGCGGCGAGAGCTGCCACCGGACATGACCGCTGAATTTATCCAGCCGGGCGCGCATGGCGCCAAATGCCCCTTGGCCGGATAATTTGATGCCGGCTGCTTCGGCAAAGAGATCGAAATTAAGATATTTATCGATACTGCCATGCGAAGCAATAAAGGTGTCTCCTGAAGAGACATTTAGCTTGTCAAATTCGAAGTCGCCGTTTCTGACCTGAAAAGAGGCCTCGGCTTTTTCGATCGGCTGGCCGAACAGGGTTGCGCTGGTCAAACCGGCGGAGACTTTTCCCGACATATTATGAACCGGACCTGATAGATCGAGAGAACCGGTAGCTAAACCTTCCAGGCCTGGCGCTTTTTGGGCGAGGTGGTTGAGGTTTAAACGGTTGAATTTGACCACCAGGGAGAGATTGGGCGCTCTTAATAGCGATTTGACCAAGAGGTTGGCTGAAGCGCCGCCGCCCAAAAACTCGGCGTTTTCCGAGTCAATTTTGAGATCACCACGCAGGAAAGAAAAAGTGGCCCGGCCGCTTAATTTCTGCTGGTAGATCATTCCGTTCCTGACCAGAATATTCCCTTTTAAGCTGGGGTTGGTTGCGGGGCCGGAAAGGCTGATTTGCGCGGTACCGCGTCCGTTCAAACCGGAATTGTTCAACTGCGGAACTGCTCGAGCCAGGCCGTTTAATTCAGCGTCATTCAGATTGATCGTTAGATCGAGCAATAGTCTGGAAAAATCATAACAACGCCCGTTCAGCGTGAACGGCGTCGTAAAAAGCTGGCCAGCCATATTTACAAAACTTAGACTATTATTAGCCAGAAAAAGATCCCCATCGATATTATTTAGCTCATAATTTTGATAACGAATGGCCCCATTTTTTATGGCTAATTTGCCGGTCCAGGCGAGTGGCCCACTCTTTGTTTTAGCGGAAGCGATTTGAAAGATCAGGTCAGTCTGGCCGTCCAGGATATCAAAATCGGCCGGCTTGAAAAAATAATTTCCCCAGCTGGCCAGCGGTAATTCCCGGGCGGATATATTGATGGCATATTGTCCGGTCGTACTGTTTACTTTGCCGTTGATCTTAACTGCTGCCGGTGAGCGTCCGGTGGCCGAAAAAGATATGGCGCCGCTTTTTTTTAGGGTGACCTTGCCGTAAATTCCGGTTAATTCCGCATTAAAAGTGGTGGGGGTTCCGGTTAACCCTTTTTTATCAAGATAATTGACCCGGCAATTTTCGAGCACCAGGCGGCCGACAAAAGGGGGAGGGGCCGCTTCTTTCTGCTGAGGCCCGGAGAAGAGAGTCAGGAGATCGATTTTCCCCATCTCGTTTCTGACGATCGAAAATCGGCCGTTGATCAGTTTGATCGTCGCCAGCGAGGAAACAATGTCTCCCTTGGTGTAGGCGTATTTGAGCGGATTATAGTATAGAATAACTTTTTCCGCCCGACCAAACCCGGGAAAATTGACGCCGCGAAGTTCGATCTCACCGATCAGGATGCCGCCGGCACTCTCGATCGTGACTGGCCGGCCCATCATGGCCGAAAAACTTTTTTCCGCTTCGGCTTTAACTTGATCGTAGGCCGACTGCCGCCATTCCTTGAGGGAAAAACCGAAGACCGCTGAACAACTAAACAGCAACAAGACAAATAACAGCGCTTTCCTCATTTAGAAAATAACTCCGGTCAGGATGGCAAAAAGCGGGGAGAGGACAAGATCAAAAACGAATTCCGATCTCAATCTGGCCTTTTGGGAGTCAATTTTACTCAAGACTTTTGGCAGGCGGGAAATTAAAAGGCGGCCAACCAATTTAAATAAAACTACCGAGGGGATATAGTACAACCAACTTCCGCCCAGGATGATAAATAAAGTTATGACTGGCCGTTCGATCAAGCCGTCCCAGTCCCAGGCAAAGGGCATTTTTTCTCCCAGCAGAAAATTCTTTAAATAATGAAGAAAAAGCGAGCCCCCGACCGAGGAAATCGCCAGCGTGCCAAGGGATTGCCACATGAAATAAATATAACTTATAGGGATGAAAAAAGCAAGGCAAGCGCCGGATGCGCTTGCCTTAAGCTTTGACTATTAAAGGCGGTTAGAAGCCGATTGTTATATCGGCGTACGCCCTGGTATAACCGCTGTTTTTGGAGTCGGTGACCGAAGTGACCGCCAGTTTTAGCAGGCGGAAATCAAGTTCGGCTCCTAAACTGGTCAGCGCCAGATTAGGCCCGGAGGCGACGCCGGCCCGAAGCAGCAAAGTATTGAGCAGCAGCGGATATTCGAGCCCGATGTGGGTATTAGTTTCGGTCTTGGTCATCTCAACATCGGCAGCGACGCCGAGGTTAATGCCGGGAACGGTGGTATAGGCGCCGAGCGCGTAAGAAGGATCGATCGTGGTGGTCGCGTCAGGGAGGATGCTTTCTGCTCCGAGTGTTACCTGTCCGGTTGTCTTGTTAATATATGCGGTCCGGGAAGTCGGTTTGAGAGTGTAACTTGCCGAAAGATTACGTATCGAGGCGCCGACCGCTAATTTAGAGACGAGCGGGATATCAAATGTCGTCAATGCGCCGATGTCGCAACCAAAACCCGAACCAGTCCCATAGATTTGGGCGCCGCTTGATTTATTGGGGTCGAGCGGATCAAGCGTGGCATTGATCGAACCGTAAACAGGCATGATCATTTTCAAATTGACCCCGACATCAAGCGCGGCTGGCAGAAAGCCGACGGCAAAAGTATGACCGAGCGTCAAGGTGGGGGCATAATAACCGAGTGCCTCGACCGAACCGGCAAGGCTGTTAGCTGGTTTGACAGAGGTAACTCCGATTATCGGGACGACACTAATGCCGACCTTCCTGATATTCAAACCGATCACGCCGGATAGATTGCCGTTAAAGTTCAGGTTTTCCGCATAATTATCGAGTAGGAATTGCGCAGGGTCAGATGATTTGGAAAAGGCATTAGTCAGCTTGGTCAGGTCGGTGTAGGCTGCTCCGGCCGCCACCTTTAGATCAGCAACCTTAACTCCGCTCCTCATTAAGCAGGCGGGATTATAATAGGCAGCCGCTAGATCATTAGTTGAAGCGACACCGGCGCCACCCATACCTGAAGCGCGCCCGCCGATCAAATATTGAGCGGAAGCTAACGGGGCCAGCAGCGAAACGGCCAGAAGCAATATAACAAGTTTTCTCATCTTTTCCCTCCTGTGGAAATTTGTTTCTTGATTCTATCACGCGAAGTTGCGTTGTCAAGAGGAATATGATAAAATTACCGTATCCATGCCAAAAAGAGCCAAACGGAAAAGAGGTCTATTGGTGGTTATTTCTGGGCCGTCCGGAGTGGGAAAATCAACGGTCGTCCGGCGGCTTTTTAAGGTTTATCCGAAGCTTTTAATGTCCATTTCCTCAACAACGAGGACGCCGCGGCCGGGCGAAATACATGGGCAACATTACGATTTTATTACCCAGGAGGAATTCGACCTGCGGGTCAAGCAACACAAATTCCTGGAATGGGCCAAGGTCCACGGGAGCTATTACGGGACACCGCGCCAGTATATTGAAGACGAGCTTAAACAAGGGGAAGTAGTCGTACTGGAAGTCGATGTCCAGGGGGCCTCTTCGGTCAAGCGGTTAGTTGAAAGCGGTGACTTAAAAGCGTCGGTGGTTTTTATCTTTTTAATTCCGCCGTCGGTCGATATTTTGGCTTTCCGGCTGAAAAAAAGGAAGACCGAGGACGAAGAAGTGGTCAATTACCGGCTGCGGGCGGCGATCGCCGAGTTGCAGGTTATGGAAAAATATGATTATATTGTGGTGAACGACAAGGTCGAGTCGGCCGCCGATAAGATCAAAGCGATAATTAATGTAGAAAAAGAAAGGACATTGGTGAACTAAAAATGACAGAACTAACGATCGACAATTTACTATCCAAAGCAAAGAATAAGTTTTTACTGGTGAATGCTGCGGCGGGGAGGGCTAAACAGGTTTCTGAGGGTTCGCTGCCTTACGTTGATAACTTTGACCCGACCAATCCGGTTATTACCGCCCTGCGCGAGATCGCGGCGGGGAAAATAAATATCCGGGTCATGGCCGGTCCGACGAAGAAAACCCAAGAGCTCCTGATGTCGGAAGAAGAAGAGCGGCCGTCGGCGCTCGAACGCCTGGCCAGAGAAGGCAAGAAGGCCGCCGCGCCCAAGAAGAAAGAGAAGAAGAAGAAATAGTTGTTTGTTGATGGGTTGAGAAGCTAGTTTGGTTTTATGTAATTTGTTGATCGTCTTTTTTCGCAACCCAGCAACTTCCGACCAGACTAGTATCACAGCCCAACACCTCTAAACATGTTGACTAATAAAACGATAATAGTTGGCGTTACCGGCGGGATCGCCGCTTACAAGGCGTGCGAGCTCGTCTCACGACTCAAAAAACTTAACGCCGATGTTTGGGTTGTGATGACGGCAGCAGCGACCAAGTTGGTTGGGCCGATAACCTTGCGAACATTATCAGGCAACCCAGTCGTTACCGACCTTTTTGCCGACGAACTCTCCACTCTCCCTGTTCCGCATATTGCCCTTGCCCAAAAAGCCGACATCATCATTATTGCTCCCTGCACTGCCAACATTATCGGCAAGATCGCTAATGGGATCGCTGATGATGCCCTGACCACGATCGTCATGGCCTCGCCGGCACAGAAACTGATTGCGCCGGCAATGAACGCGGAAATGTGGCGCAATCCGGCAGTCAAGAAGAATGTTTCCTGGCTTGAGTCGCGCGATTTTGTTTTCATCGGTCCGGAAGAAGGGAAGTTGGCTTGCGGATCAGAGGACATTGGTGTCATGTCTAAGCCGCGCGCGATCGTTAAGGAAGCGACCAGGCTTTTGCCCGGAAGTAAAACTGCCTCGGCCGCCGATTTAACCGGGAAAAAAGTGCTGATCACGGCCGGCGGGACGCGCGAGGCGATCGATCCGGTCCGCTTTATTGGCAACCGCTCGTCTGGCAAGATGGGCTATGCTTTAGCTGAAGCAGCGCGACAGAGAGGGGCGGAGGTGACTCTTGTTTCCGGGTCAACCCACCTGGCGGCGCCGGAAGGGATCACGGTCATTAAAGTTGAAGACGCTAAAAGCATGCATGAAGCGGTGATCGCTAATCGGGCCGGCCAGCACATTATTATCATGGCGGCGGCGGTCGCGGATTATCGCCCGACGATCACTTTCTGGCAAAAATTGAAAAAAGAGAGCGAAACGATCAAGCTGGAGCTTTCGAAAACGGTAGATATTTTGGCCGACCTGGGGCGGCTCAAGAACGGGACTTATCTGGTCGGATTTGCGGCCGAGACCAACGACCACGTCGAGAACGCTAAAGCCAAGATGAGCGAGAAGAATCTTGACCTCATTATCGTTAACGATGCTTCAGCTATCGAACAGGATTCCTCGGAAATTAAAATTATCGATAAACACGGTAACGTTGACGAACATCCGGAGCAAGCAAAGCACCAATCCGCCAATAAAATTCTAGATAAGATCCTTTCCCAGATCACCTAAACACATGCCTTTCTACGATTATAAGTGCGACAGTTGCGGCCAGATCAGTGAAGTCCGGCATGGTATGAGCGAACAGCCAAAGGGGATGAGGTGCGAGGGGTGTGGGAAGGGGGCATTACACAGAGTTTTCCAGGTGGTTGGGTGGTTAGGTGGTTCGAACGCTGGCGAACATTCGCATCACCATTCCGGTGGTCATTCTTGCGGCTCTTGTTCTTCCGGTTCCTGCGGCAGCTGCCATTAGAATATTAGAAGACCAGAAATCAAATTGAGAAGCTTAGAAAGATAAGAATCAGGTCGCGTATTTTAAAAATCAATCTTATTGGGTCGAGTCCTGGTTTTGATTAAGAGTATTTAATTGCTTTTCCACTGAAACAAGGAATTCTTCAAATGCTTCTGCTGAAGGGAATCTGACCACAAAGCTGGTTAATTGCGTTTGATCTTCATTGTTTTCATCTTGACAATTTGGGATATTGTATAAAGGTAGGTATATTTCCTCCTTTTCTAAGTAACCGACCGTTTCACCCTTATCGTTTTTTATTTCGCCGGTAGCCGAATTGAGTTGGCCGAGCGGCAGGCCATTTTGTGGGCCAAATATGTAATTACTGCCGCTGGTAAGATCTTCATTGATTTTTGCATCTTTACCTGATAAAGAAAGATAATTGATTGAGGGTGAATAGAAAGCAACCCTTTGCCTGAAACCGATTAATTCTCTTGAAAGATCAAGAACGCCATAATAAGAATTGCCTCTAAGATAACCGATGGCACTTTCCAAGCCGAAAGAAATATAGGCATAGCCCAGAAGTTCCCCGGAATGATCATATAAAGCAATGCTTTTACCCGCCTCTTCATCAAGGGCATTTATGCAAACACCATCCGTTTCAATTTGCACACCGCTTTCCCCGTCGTAAAATATTGGCTTGGTCGTATCCTTCATTTGGGTAAAATATAATTCCAGACTATGTTTTACTTCCGATAAAGTTGAAGCGATTTCATTGGAGGAGGTGCTTTGTGGCTGCATGAAGCTACTGGGCGAAATGCCATTAAAAGTTGCTGGCCTTTGCTTGGTCGGCTTAAATAACTGGGCGCTTGCGGGATTGCGATTGTTTAACTTAATAGGTAAAGTCTGTTCTGTTGCTGGTCGGGATGGGAGTTTATTCTGGCGGCCGGATAAATAGATCGAGGCTGCGCCAAAAACAAGCAGACCAACGGCAGAGAAAGCTATTCGACGGCGAGTTATTTGCATTTTAGTCCTCTGTTGTTCATTAAGGCAATCAAGTGTTCTCTATATATTATCGTTAGATTTGGACCATTATTTCAGCTAAAATGTAATTATGTTCGCTGAAGTCCTGCTCTCCAAAGTTTCGCCAGATACAGATAAAACCTTTACTTACGCTATTCCTGAAAGATTGAACGATCGGATCGGGATAGGGTCGCAGGTCGTGGTCCCCTTCGGCCGGCGTAAGGAAATCGGGTATGTGGTTGAGAGGCTGGTTTCGTCAAATGTTAAAGGGATAAAGGAAATCATTGATCTGGCTTCGCCGGAGCCGATATTTTCGGAAAAATCGGTTAAGCTTGCCCGCTGGATGGCCGATTACTATCTCTCTTTCTTCTTAACGGCGCTGCGGCTCGTCATGCCTCCTGGTTTAAGACAGAAAGAGGAAAGGGGAAGGGTTGGGAAACTGGTCGAGAAGGGGAAAAAAGGGAAACAAACCGAACAACAAAAAACTAATACCCAGACCAGCCTCACAACCCAACCACCAGGCACTAAACTCAAACTTACTCCAGAACAACAAACAGCCCTTGATGAGATAAATCAGTCCATTGATGATAATAAACCAACCAGGTTTTTACTGCACGGCGTGACCGGTTCGGGCAAGACCGAAGTTTATATGCAGGCGATCGCCCATCTGCTGGAAAAGGGTCAAAGCGCGATCGTGCTGGTGCCGGAAATTTCGCTGACACCGCAGATGGTCCAGCGGTTTACCGCCAGATTCCAAGACCATATTGCCGTCCTGCACAGCGAACTGACGCTTAAAAAGCGGAATGAAGAGTGGCAGAGGATAGTGTCTGGCCAGGTCCAGATAGTCCTGGGGGCTCGGTCGGCCGTCTTTGCCCCGCTAAAAAACCTTGGCCTGATCATCATTGATGAAGAGTACGAGAATACTTATAAATCGGACAAGAGCCCGCGCTACCATACCCGCGAAGTCGCCTTTAAGCTCGCAGCGCTCAATAACGCTGTTGTTGTTTTAGGCTCGGCTACGCCGTCGATCGAAACATACTTCCGGGCGGAAGCCGGTGAGTACAAGAAGATCGTCTTGCCGAAGCGGATTGATGACCGGCCACTACCGCCGGTCACGCTGGTTGACATGAGGGAAGAACTGAAGGCGAAAAACTTTAGCGTCTTGTCGAGAAAACTTCAGCTGGAACTGAAAGAGACGCTGGACAAAGGGGAACAAGCGATCCTTTTTATGAACCGGCTTGGCTATTTCACCTTTGTCATGTGCCGCGAATGCGGCTTGACGATCGAATGCCCGAATTGCTCTGTCTCGCTTGTGTATCATTCGGGTGCTCAGGAAGTTCGGTGCGCCAAGTGTGGTTATGCCGCGGAGCTCCCCAAAACCTGCCCGCGCTGTAACAGTACTTCGATCAAATATTTTGGCACCGGGACCCAGCGGATCGAGGATGATGTCGCTAAAATCCATCCTTCTGCCCGGATCCTTCGCTACGACCGCGACACGGTCGGCAAGCGCGGCTCCCATGAAGTTTTCTTCTCCACCTTTGCTGAAGGCAACGCCGATGTCTTGATCGGAACACAGATGGTTGCCAAAGGTCTGGATGTCGCCAAAGTGACGCTGGTCGGCGTCGTTTCGGCTGATACCGCTTTAAACTTGCCGGACTATCAGGCGGCGGAACATACTTTCCAAATGCTGACCCAGGTGGCGGGGCGGGCAGGGCGCCATCATTTACCCGGCAAAGTTATAATTCAGACTTACAATCCTGAGCACTACGCGATCAAAGCGGCGTCCACGCATGATTACGAGCAGTTTTACCGGAAAGAAATCGAGCATCGCCGGTCGCTAAACTATCCGCCGTTCTCCCGGCTGATCAGTATCATTATTTCGTCAGAGGACCAGAAGAAGGCGATCAAAACAGCAGATGACTTGGGGGCCTTTATCAGTAAACGAATTCCGACCGGGGTGCTTGGTCCGGCCCAGGCGGCGATCGCCCGACTGAGGGGGGAATGGCGGTATCATATACTGATAAAAGGTAACGAGTTACGCGTAATACGTAACGCGGTCAATGAATCGATCCAGAATTTAGTTATACCCGATGATGTCAGAGTGACAGTCGACGTTGAGCCGACGGGGATGATGTAGTTTTTAGTTTGGGGTTCTAAGGTTGGGATGCTTGTCTGGTAAAGGGCCTTTGGGTTGAGTGAAAAAGACCTATGACCGATTCCTTCATACCAGACCAGCCTCTCAACCCATCCACCATCAACTATCGAAACAAAGCAAAAACCCCGGAACAGGCTCCGGGGTTTAAGTTCGACATTCAGTGAAAGGTATGACTTTCTATATATATATCGGCAGGTTTCCCAGAAAATTTCACTTTATTTTATAATTATGTATGGCTATCAAGATATCAAGGTTAAGCGCAGGCGCTTAATGGGTTAACTATATTAATAGATGGCCTAACTTTTCACTAATAACTATTAGGTTCATATGTAATATATCGTCGGTCGGATAATCTATTCTTTTTGCTTCTTCCAATATCTTGCCTATGCTTCTATGCGCATATTTTAGCGAGTCATATAGCTTGGTAAAAACATTAAGTTCATCAGAGTGAGTTAAATCCGCGATCCCGTCAAGCAGATAATTTATCGTGTATGTATCAGCCAGCGCAGCTGTTTTGCCGCCATCGTTTGCCTGTGGGCCCTTTCGGGTTAGGGTAAGAATCGAATCAGGGACCGTTTCCCCCTCAGTAGAAAATTGCTGGCAATAATCAATATATCCCCTCACATTAACAGTCAATGAGAAAATCCTTGTCCTTAATTCATGGCGCAAACGGCCAACTTCTGCTTGGCTGCATTTGCCCAAGTATGACATGTCACGGATCAATCTAGCTGCCTGAAAATAGTTGCCTTCACGATATAGGTGCGCTGCGGATATGACCATGTTTTTCCCTCCTACATATGAACATAAGCTCGGCTGCGCCCGAAGCTTTTTCCCGCCTATGTCTCTTGAATATATATCGGTAGGTTTCCCGGAAAATTTCACTTTATTTTAAAATAAGCTATAATTTATCCATGGCCTTAAAGATCATCAAATTCCCCCATCCGACCCTGAAGAAGAAAGCCAGGCCGGTCGCGAAAGTGACCCCGGCGATCGTTAAACTGATCGACGCGATGATCGAGACGATGCACAAAGCGCCGGGAGTAGGGCTCGCTGCGCCGCAAGTCAATAAATCGATCCGGGTGATCGTCGTTGACGTTGGCCCCGGGCCGATCGCCCTGGTCAATCCGGAAGTTATCGAAAAGAGCGGCAGCCAAATATTTATGGAAGGGTGTCTCTCTGTGCCGGGGGTCGAAGCACCGGTCGAGAGGGCGGCCTTGCTAAAGGTGAAAGGGCTTGACCGCGACGGCGTAGAAATTGTTGTTACGGCGGAAGGCTTTATGGCGACCGTCCTCCAGCATGAGATCGACCACCTGGATGGCAAGGTCTTTATTGACCGGATCGCTGACCCAGCGCTGATCAAATATGTCGCGCCGAAGAACGAAAAGAAAGAAGAACTGCTGTGAAGATAATCAAGGGGTGGCTGCTGCCTAAAAGGTGGAATGCTTCCGCGGAAAAATGGACTGTCCTCCAGGAACGGCAGTAACCGGGGATGGGATTTGTACCGGCTCCGCAGGTTTTGCCGATCGCTTTGCTGCTTTTTGCCGCTTGCTATTTGGCGGTTTATTTGTTTTACAGCCGTCGCGCGCGCTCAAGAACGAGGCCCCTTTCTGACGGCATGGTAGACGAGGTCAAGCGGTCACGCGAGATCATGGAGAATTGGAACAAGGAGCTGGAGACGAAAGTTGAAGAGCGGACCGAAGATCTCCAGGTTCTGTTCGATATTTCCAAAGCAATTGGCTCAAGCCTCGATCTCGAACTGCTAATCGACCACGCGATCGGGCACCTCCTGCCGGTTCTCCACGCCAAGCGGTACGCGCTGTTGATGGTCGGGGAGAAAGGGGAGTTGATCAAACAGATCAACCGCGGGTACGAAACACTGGATCCGCTGGCCGAGAATAAAGAGCAGATTGAACACGCGCTGAAGGATGGTAATGTGATTTTGGCCGGGGATAATATTGTCACGCCGCTCCGGGCGAAAGGGCAGACCCTGGCGGTCCTCCTGATCGGCAATATCCAGCGGCACAAGAATTCCGAAGGCCGTGAAGTGAAACTGATGGCGACAATCGCTGACCAGTTGGCGGTGGCGATCGAGAATGCCAAGATTTACGAAAAAGAGAAAGAAGCGGTCGCCAAACTGACTGAGCTTGACCGGCTGAAGAACGAATTTATCTCAATGGTTTCGCATGAGCTTAGGACGCCGGTTACTTCGGCCGACGGCTATGTTTCTCTTTTCCTGGCGGGAGTGACCGGGGCGGTCACCGACGACCAAAAGAAATACTTAACGATCATCAAGGAGAACAACCAGCGACTGCTGACGTTGATCAACCGGCTCCTGGATTTTTCGCAGATCGAGACTGGGCGCTTTGCCATCAAACACGATCTTGTTTCGATCAATGACGTTATCAATACCTCGCTCGGTGAGATGAAACGGGCGGTTGAGAAAAAACCGGCCAAGATCAGTCTTAAACTTGATGCGACCAACACTAGTTTTATGGGCGACGCCGAAAAGATGAAAGAGGTTTTTAATAATCTGATCGAGAACGCGTTAAAATTCGCAAAGAGTGAAACCCCGGTTGAGATCGAGATCATGACGAAAGATTTTGGCGACTACCTTGGCGTGACGGTCGTTGACAACGGGATCGGGATCGGCAAAGAGCATCTAGAAAAGATCTTTAATAAATATTATCAGGTTGAGGAGACGCTGACGCGCAAAGCGGGTGGCGTCGGCCTCGGCCTGGCGCTGGTCAAGGAGATCATCGGTAACCACTTGGGGCGGGTCTGGGCTGAATCAGAAGGGGCGGGGCAGGGGACGCGTTTTATCTTTACTCTTCCGGTCGCGCAAAAAAATTAACGGCAGAGATAGCCGTACTCGCAGTATTCGCAGAAGCGCGCCTCATCCTCATCCGCCACAAAAGCGACTTTTGGATCGACGATCTCATTCAGGATAAAACGGAGCGCTTTTTCGCAGAGCGCGAGCTTGTCCCGATCGCATTCAAACTCTTTGGTCTCCGCCTGGCGAAGATTGTAAACTGCCGCTTGCAAGCTCTCCGCGCCAAGCTCTTTGCCAACTAACATTAAATAGAGCGGAAGCTGGAACGATCTGATCGCCGCTTTGATCGCCGGCCGTGACAGCTCAAACTCCAGGTTGCGTGCCGGGAGCGGCTCGTCTGCGCCAGTTTTATAATCAAGGATCATGGTAGTCCCGCCGTGCATTTTGTCGATCCGGTCGACCTTGGCTTGGAATTTAAAATCGCCGACATTGCCGTGGAACTTGCGTTCGAGCCCCAATATCTTTTCAACCTGGCGGACCCGCTCTCTATCCAGGAATTTCTCGAGGCGGAAAGCGGCGACTTCCTTGAGGAGGAAGGCGTCGGCTTTCATCCGCTTGAGGAAGAAGCGGTCAAAATCAGCGGAAAAAGTTTTATGGAACGCCAAGCGGAACTTCTGGTCGATCACCGGCTGGCGATCAATGAACTTTTGAAAGCACTTTTCCAGCAGTTCGTGGATAAAGGTGCCGATGTCGGAACCTTCCGGCTCTTCCGATATCTTCGCCTTTTCTTTTAGATGCAAGACATACTTGTAATAAAACTGGAGCGGACAGCGGAGATATGTATTAACGCTGGTCGCGGAATAGACGTGGTCTTTGAGCCGAGCGACCATCTCGGTGGTTTTCGGGATCGCTAGCTTTTGGGTCGAACTCGGCAGGGCGAAGCGGCCGCGAGCGATTTCGACTGCGCCAAGTTTGCCCGCCTCTTCCTCTTTGCGCCAGACCAGCTCTTCGAGGAAACGGCTCCGTTCATTCTGCTGGTCTTCTTTATAGATCAGCGTTACGTTTTTGGCTGAAGCGATCAGCCGGGTAAACTGGTAGCGCTGGATCTCCTCTTCCTTATCAAGGAGGCCGAGTCCCAGAGCCAGCTTGACTTCGCGCGGGATGAGCGGCTCGCTGGCCCGGACGCTTGGCAGCAACGTTTCATTAACGTCGAGCATGATGATGTTGTCAAAACTGAGGGAGCGGGTTTCGAGGAAGCCGAGGATCTGTAAACCGCGCAGGGGTGAGCCGGAAAAACTGAACTTTTCCGCGCCGAGCTTCTCCAAAAAGATCTTGAACATCTCCTCGCGCGGGAAAGCTTCGCGGCTAAAGGAAGCAGCCTTTAATTCATCTTTTATCTCCAGCAAGCGTTCGATGATCGTCAGGTTGAGCGGGTAGGCGGCCAAGTAGCGGCTTTCGAGCAGTTTGCCGATGAACCGCTCAATTTCCTGCGCGAAGCCGAAAAAGTCCGCCGGCTTTTCCCAGGCGGCAAAGAGATATTCATGGAGCTCTTTGACCGGGAAAATGTTCTCGATCTCTGACAACTCGATGAAAAGTGAACCGGCCAGCGGATTTTCTTCGATCCCCAGCAAAGACTCCTCGATCTTATGGGCGATGATCCTGGTCACCGGCTCTTCCGAGGTCAGCGGGAAGTTTTTGGCGAGCGGGTGAAGTAAAACTTTTAAATAATCCCTGGAGTAATATTTTCCCCCTTTCCGGGTCTCCTGCGCCTTGAAGATCATGGCAAAAAGGGAATAGAGCGCGCTTCTTTTGAGCGGGTAGCCCATGGAAACATTACACTCGCCGATCAGAGTCGAAATTTCGGAGAGGACAGGGATCAAGCTCTCCTGGTCGGGGAGGACGATCAACGTATTTTCTTTGTCTTTAATTCCGCCCAACGTTTCGCGGGCGATCCCGGCCTGGGAATGGAGGTCAAACCCGGCTTGGATCGACAATTTAGGGGCCGGCTTACCGCTTTTAACCGGCTCGATCTGGCAGCGAAAATCTTTCGCCAGCGTTTGCAAGAGAGGCCAATCGCTCTGGCTCCCCTGGCAGACGATCGTCGCTTGCCCGCCTTTTAACAGGGGATCGAGCAAGTCCTTTTCGGTCTTATGGAGATAGAGAAAGTTGCAGAAATATATCTGGTCAAAATCCAGCGGCTTGGCGTTTTCCCCGGCCCGCAAATAAACGAGCCCGCGCGTATACTTTTGTTTTTCGATCAGCATTTGGTGGTATTTTGCGCGCAGGGTTGTCAGGTGTTTGATGAGGAGATTGATGCTTTTTGGGAGATCAAAGCCAAGCTTGGCCGCTTGTTCGATATCTTCAAGCGCTTTTTCCGGCACCGCTTCCTGATCGAGCTCGTCGAAAAAGGTCAAGATCTCCTGTGCCCAAGGGAGGAAGAGCGCGAAAGATTTTCGGCCTTTCAGGATCGACGGGTATTCCTCCTTTATCAGGGTGTAAACGAGATAGGCGGCGTCGAGGTCGCTGATGAGCGAAAAGTTTTCCGTCTGACGGAGCCGGAATTCAACAAATTCATCCATCGAAAAGAAAGCGGGGGCGAGGAAATTGCGGCCCAGCTTTTGGCCGAGCGCTTTTTTCAGGAAGAGCGCCGGCCGCCGCCCGCCAAAAACGAAGGCAAGCCGGCTCAGGTCTTTATGCTCCTTGATCACCTGGTCGGCTAGCCGGTCGATGAAATTATCTTCAAGCGGGTAGGCGATCACTCTGGGCATAGTACTTCCTCCGCTGTTGCCGAATCGAGGTAGAGCAGAAAACCCTTGACCGGGCGCTCCGGAAAGATATTTTTCACGGCAGCGATATAGTTCCCGACTTGCTGTTGGTGGGCCTCGGCAAAATCGCGAGAGCTCTTATAGTCAACGATTAATATTTCGTTTGGCGTGACGATCAGGCGGTCCAGCCGTTCTGTCTCGCCGCTGGTCAGGACAATCTCCTTTTCTTGATAAACCGAACCGTTTTCAATGAAGAAAAACCGCTTTAACTTCTTATTATTTAAAATTTTTAAGACCGCTGCCCGGTATTCGGCTAGGTCGACGCCTGGATAAAAATATTTTGCTTGTTCGATCGCCTGATCGAGGGCGGCGCCTGGTTCCGTTCCTGCGGTATTCCCGATCAATGAGAATATCTTGTGAAAGATATCACCTTTAACAATGAGTTCACGGTGCTTGACAGAATACTCTTCGAGAAATTCGTTCTTAAGGAGCGGCAGCCAATCAGTGTAGGAAGACGGAGAGATCGAGAGATGTTTTTCTTGTCCCGCATCTTTGGCTTTATATTTAACCTGGTTGCCCCGTTCATATAAAGTTTCGGGTATTAAATCGCCGGCGAGGTTTTTACTGTTGCCGATCTTGTTCGGCAAAAAAATATATAGTTCATGCTTTGCTCGGGTGAGTGCGACGTAAATATTATTCAGCTCATCGATCAGCGTCCGTTGGTATTCTTCGAGGTAGATGTTGTCCAGCTCGGCGGAGAACCGGGCGACATCTTTATTGAGCTTAATGACCGAGAGTTTATCGTCATTCTGCGCGATCAGCTCTGGATTAGGGGAGACCTCGATCCCAAGAAAAGGGAGGATAACCACGCCGAAGTCGAGCCCCTTGGCGCGGTGGATCGTTTCGACCTTAACCGCGTTAACTTCGGTGGCGAAGACGTAGAGTTCGGTCTCTGCCGCTTCTTCGAAATATTCGATGAAAGCTTCGAGCGAAACCGCGTCCTTTTCTTTCTCCTTGACCAGTTCGATGAACTTCATCAGGAAGGCCTGGCGCTGGGGGAAATTAGCTGGGACGTTAAATGTCTTGAGGAGCGAAATGATGAATTCGTAAAAAGGGATAAAGCCGACGCTCTGGAAGAAAGGGTTGATCAGGTCAGTCCAGACTTGCGGGAACTTTTCCCGGAAAGCCCGGTAGTAGTAATCCGTCTTTTTCTGCTCGAGAAGGAAACTTTCGATCTCGGTCCGTTTTAATCCGGCTGCTTTTTGGAATATCTCCCCAAGGATGAACGAGGCGAACGAGAGATCGTCGATCGGCGAAATGAGGAATTTCAAGAACGAAACAAGTTCCTTGACCGCCGGGTTGGCCCGGACGCTTAAAGTTTTATCAGACGCGACCGGGATCCCGGCTTCAAGCAGCCACTCCGTTGCCAGCTCGACATTATCGTTTTCCCGCGCCAGGATCGCGATCTGGCCATAATCGAACCGGCCGCTCAGCTCTTTAATGGCGGCCAAAAGGTTCTCTTTGCTCTTTAACTCCCGCTCATCCTTATCGATCCCGTCGATCGGGGTAACTTTAACGTAGCCGGCCGCTTTGTCTGGCAGAGGCTTTTGTGTTGAGTTAGCGAAATTGGCCAGGGCTTCGGGGAAGTCCCCTTTGTCCAGCGTGCTGATAAAGCGGGCGAGGTTTGCCGGGGAAAAGACCTCATTGTTCCACTCGACGATCGCTTTTTCGCTCCGATAATTATTTTCGAGGATGGTAGTCGTTTTGGTTTGTTTTGGGAAGTAATCAGTTTTCACCCGGTTAAAAAGAGTCGGGTCGCCGCCGCGGAAGCGGTAGATCGCTTGTTTTTTGTCGCCGACGTAAAAAAGCGAGCCGCCGCTGTCGAGTGCTTCCTTGATCAGCGGAAAGAGGTTGTCCCACTGGAGCGGGCTGGTATCCTGGAATTCATCGAGCAGGTAGTGGTGGAGAGTCGTCGCGATCCGCAAATAAAGCTCGGGCACAGTGATAAGTTCTTCGGCAAAAAGCCGGTTAGCAAGCGTATTGAGCTGGGCGAGAAAGACAGCTTCATCACGGCGGGCGATCTCCTGGAAAGATTTCATTATGGCGGCAAAGATGTCGACATAAGGATTAAAGAAAGTGAGCGATTCGATCTCGGCCAGCTCTTTGAGCTTTTGCTTGATCGTCTCCCAGAGCTTTTCCGCGCCGGCCGAACATTTTTCGCTCCCTTTTTTAATAGGAATTTCTTCGTACGTGAAATAGGTCGAGAGCGAACCTAAAGGCGGCAAATCATTCTTCTGGGCGATCTTGGCGACCGCGTCCGCGAAGCGGCTATGAGTCCCGGCGGGGAGCATTTCGCCCAGTTTAGCGACTAGCTTTTCCAGCTCGGCTTTCCGTTCGGTAAATGTTTTACCCGCTAAGGCTCGCCGGGCAAAGCCGCGGCCAAAAGTATTGCTTTTGTTGAATAGGTCCTGGGCCGCTTCGCAAAGGTCTTTTTTCGGCGACCAGCTGTTCTTCTTGGCGACGATCAGGTAATGGTCGAGAAAATCGGTAAAAAGCTTTTTTGTCCCGCTCTCTTCGGCGGCTCGGTCGATCAGGGCGTCGAAACTATAAGCAAGATAATCGCTAGAGTCATCGCGGATCTCAAAACCCGAGGTGAGCCCCAGAGGGAAAGCGCAGCCGGCGAGGAGCGACTTGATGAAGCTGTCGATCGTCCGGACGGCGAAGAAGTTGTAGTTGCGAAAAATGCTTTCCAAGAGCTTTTCCGCCTGCCGGTCGCCTTTGAGCGCCCGCTCTTTAAGAAAGGCGAGGATTCTGCTCTTCATCTCGAGCGCCGCGGCGTTGGTAAAAGTTATCGCCAGGATATTTTTAAATGGGATGTCCGATGCTTGTTGCTTTGGACTGGTCAGAAGGTCGAGATATTTCTGGGCGAGAGCGTAGGTTTTGCCGGAACCAGCGGAGGCTTCGACTATCTCGATCTGGGGGATATTTCCACTTAGCGGCATGGGACTATTATAATCGACAACCCGCTCTCCGCATAGTAGAATAAGCCACATGGACCCGATCTTTATTGTTGGCATTACCGCAGCGACGTTGACGACGGCAGCGTTCCTGCCGCAAGTGGCCAAGGCGCACCAGTCCAGGCACACCAAGGATTTATCGCTCTCCATGTTCATCGTGCTGGCGATCGGTGTGTCGCTCTGGATCGTTTACGGCGTTGCGCTCGGCTCCATTCCCGTCATCGCCGCTAACAGCGTGACCCTCTGCCTGATGCTTTACCTTGTTTACCTAAAGATCAAATACGGTTAAAAGGAGGGAGACATGAACCTGTTTTTGTTCGGCTTAACATGCTTGGCCTTCATCGTCCATCTTCTGCTGATGAAACAGCGAACGGCGAAAAAGATCGTTGAAATAATCGTGCTTTACCTGCTGGCGATCACGGTTGGATTCGGGGCGATTATCGCCGGGCTGTTTCATATCTTTAATGGCCCGGCGACCGCCGCGCTGATCGGCTGGCCGGCCGGTAGTCCCTTCCAGTACGAGGTTGGCGTTGCCGACCTGGCGTTCGGTATGGTTGCTCTCCTGGGGCTCTTTTTCCGCGGCAATTATTGGCTCGCCGCGATCCTGGCGAACGGCATCTTCCTGATCGGCTGCATGATTGGCCACGTCCGCTCGCTGGCGGAGAGCGGAAACACGGCCGCCTATAACATCGGGCCGAATATCATCATCTCCGACCTGGTCGTCCCGCTGGTCTTGCTGGGGCTCTACTTGGTTTATGCGAAAATGAGAGATTGAGTGGTTGTTGCGGCTATCTTCTGAACAAGTAGCGCAAGTTTTCATGTTCGATAATCGATATATATATTGACAGAATATCGAACAAGTGTATAATTGTATTGGGAGGCAAGCAAATGGAGATTAAAACGGGACCAAAAGAGCTCGCTTTTCGCATAAAGGATTTAAGGGAACGGAAGGGATTATCGCAAGAAGAAGTTGCCGGCATGATGAATATTTCACGCTCAGCAGTTTCTCAAATAGAAAATAATGAAAGAGGCGTTTCTAGTCTGGAATTGGCTGCTTTCTCCAGAATATTCGAGGTCTCAACCGATTATATCCTGGGATTAGAAGCCAGCCCGGAAGTAATTTTACCCAGTCAAAAAAGCCAGACACCTAAGCAAGAAATGCGTATTTCTGTTCCGCAAGTAAAAATTGATAAATTCAAGCAGGTTTTACTCTATTTGCTTGAGCGCTGCGCTGGCAAGCCCAACATTGGCGAAACAGTATTGTATAAATTGCTTTATTTTATTGATTTTAACTATTATGAAGCGTATGAGGAACAATTGACCGGCGCGACATATATGAAAAATAAATATGGGCCAACCCCTGTGCAATTCATTAAAATTATTGATCAAATGGAAAATGATAACGAAATCAAGATGATAAAGGATAAATATTATAACTATCCGCAAAAAAGGTATATCCCATTAAAGAAGGCCGATTTGACGAAATTGAAGGCGAGCGAAAAAGAGACTATTGATCAAGTAATTAATCAATTATCAGATAAGACCGCGTCAGAAATAAGCGAATATTCCCATGAAGATATCCCATGGAGAGCGACGAAGGATAAAGGCGAGATAGATTATGAATTGGTTTTCTACCGCGCGCCTGCCTATTCCGTACGGAGCTATCCCGAAGAAGATAGTCATGAATTATGAATACCTGCCTGAATTCGCAAAGGACTTAGGGCGACTATCGAAAAAGCGATTCCGCAGCTTACCAGAAGACCTGGAGACCTTGAAAAAGGTGTTGTCTGTTTTTCCCTCGGCCTCCCAGCCTGTAAGTTTTATTATTGGCAATATTCCCACGCGACAAGATGTTATCAAAATAAAAAAGTTTGCTTGTAAGTCGCTTAAGGGAAAAGGGGCAAACAGCGGGATTAGAATTATTTATGCGTTTCACCCAGAAGAACAAAAAATTGTTTTTATTGAAATGTATTTTAAGGGGGATAAAGAAAATGAGGATCGAGACAGAATACTAAGATATTATGGAAAATAAAAAGAAAAGACAATGACGGACACAAATATTTCTTAATACTTGTAATTCTTTCCCCCTAGTAATAAAATCACGTTATGCCTCCTTTATTATCGAAAAGTAAATATCTCCATGGTCTCCAGTGTCCCAAGCTTCTCTGGTACGAATATAACCGCAAAGCGGACGTTCCCCAAGCCGGCCCGATGATGCAAAATGTTTTTGATGAAGGCCGGAAAGTTGGGGCGTTGGCGCATGAGCTTTTTCCCGGCGGCATAATTGTCGAACGGGACCGGTCGCCGCAAACGACCCATAGCCGTTCCCTCCTGGCGCTCAAGGAACGGCAGCCGCTCTTTGAGGCCGGCTTTGTTTACAAGAATGCTTACGCGCTCGCTGATATTCTTGTTCCCGTTGAGGAGGATCAATGGGACCTAATCGAAGTTAAAAGCTCCACCTCAGTCAAAGACGACCACCTCTACGATGCCGCTTTTCAAAAATACACGTACTCCGGCGCCGGGGTGAAGATCAGGAACTGTTATATTATGTATATAAATAAAGAGTACGTGAAACAGGGGGAGATCGAACCTGATAAGTTGTTTATCCGGCAGAACGTCACCGCAGAAGCGAACGAGCGGATCAAAGAGATCGAAGCGGAGATCGATTCACTGCAAAAAGTTATCGCCCAGAAGGATATCCCTGATATCAAGGTTGGGCCGCAGTGCGGCTACCCCGACGGCTGCCCGCTCATTCCGCTCTGCTGGAGCTTTCTCCCTGATGAAGAGCATATCTTTATCCTCTACGCCGGCGGCCAGCACCGCTACGACCTGATGGAAAGAGGGGTTCTAAAAGTAACTGATATCCCGGCTGATTATGAGCTCGATCCTAAGCAGACGATCCAGCTCAAAAGCCATAAGAGCGGCAAGACGCATATCGATAAAAGGAAGATCAAGGGGTTTTTAAAGACGCTAAAATATCCATACTATTTTCTTGATTTCGAAACGATCGCGACCCCGATCCCGATCTTCGACGGGACCAGCCCATATCAGGCCGTTCCTTTCCAGTATTCGCTCTTTGTCATTGAAAACGAGGGAGCGGAGCCCAAACACTTCGGTTACCTTGCTCCCGGCGACGTCGACCCGCGGATCGAAATATTGAAACAACTAAAAGAGCTGCTGGGGACCGGCGGTTCGATCATCGCTTACAGCGCGCCGTTCGAGATTGGTTGCCTGCGGCGGTCGGCCGACTACTTTACCGAATACCAGGAGTGGTTTATTTCGATCGAGAATAGGTTCGTCGATCTCCTTCTGCCATTCCAAAAGTTCTTTTATTACAGCCCCGACCAGGCGGGACGGGCGTCGCTCAAAAGCGTCTTGCCGGCGATCACCCACAGCAGTTACGATGGGCTGGAAATTGCCCAAGGGGGATTGGCGAGCTCTGAATACGCCAGAGTAACGTTCGGTAAAGATATCGACCCGGCAGACAAGGAACGGGTCAGGCACGCCCTCGAACTATACTGCGACCAGGACACTAGAGGGATGATTGAAATTCTTGCTGTCTTGAAGTCGTCGGTCGCTAAGTAGTATACTTTGCCTGCTATGCGTATCATTTTTTTTGGCACACCGGAACCGGCGACGATCGTCCTCGAAAAATTGATCAAGGGTAAACACGAGATCGTCTGCGTCGTTACCCAGCCGGACCGGCCCAAAGGCCGCGGGCAAAAACTGGCTTTTTCCCCCGTCAAAGAATTGGCGCTCAAACATACGATCCCGGTCGAACAGCCGGAGGGTGTCAGAGGGAATAAAGTTTTTCAATCGCTCCTCGCTTCACTGAAAGCGGATATTGCCGTTGTCGTTGCCTACGGAAAGATCCTTCCCAGGGAGATATTGGAGACGCCTAAACATGGTTTCATCAATCTGCACGCTTCGCTCCTGCCCAAATACCGGGGAGCCGCGCCGGTCCAATGGGCGATTCTCAAGGGAGAAAAAGAGAGCGGGATCACGATCTTTAAAATAGTCGAGCAACTCGATGCCGGACCGATCATCGCGCAGAAAAAAGTCAGGATATTTGAAGACGACACGGCGGAAACCTTGCTAAAAAATATCATGACTGAAGGAGCAAAGCTGCTTCCCGCGGTTTTAAAAGAGGTCGCGGCGGGGAAAATCCAATATCTTAAACAAGATGAGGCCGAGGTGACCTACGCGCCGCAACTAACCAAAGAGAGCGGCGAGATCGACTGGAAAAAGAGCGCCCGGGAGATCCACGACCGGATCAGGGGGCTCATTCCGTGGCCGGCCGCGCACACTTTTTGCCGCGGCAAACGGCTTAAGATAACCAAATCGGAGCTCCATCTGCCCGATATTCAGAGCGGGCAAAAAGAGGCGGGAGCAATTGTTGAAATCGTTAAACCGGACGGCTTTATCGTCGCTACCGGCGCGGGGAATTTACTGGTCCTGGAGGTCCAACCAGAGTCGGGTAAGCGGATGAAAGCGTACGATTTCGCGCTCGGTCACGACGTGAAAATTGCGGAAATACTCCCTAATTAGAGGGTAAAAAAGCCCCTTGACACCCCAGGTATGGTGTGTTAAATTTACGCTCACCCTAAATACATGAAAGGCTCATTAGACATATGAAATGCCCATTTTGCAGTGCAACAGAAGATAAGGTCCTCGAATCGAGAGAAGTAGAAGACGGGAACACGATCAGGCGCCGCCGCGAATGTCTCTCTTGCCGGGGCCGGTTTACCTCCTACGAAAAGATCGAGGAACGCCCGCTTTTGGTCATCAAACGCGATGGCCGGCGCGAACAGTTCAGCCGCGAGAAAGTGGTCAAAGGAATTACCCACGCCTGCGAAAAGCGGCCGGTCTCGATCGAAACGATCGAGGACATAGTTGATGAAGTGGAGCGGGAAATGCACCGCGAAGGTGGCCGCGAAGTCCTTAGTTCTAAAGTTGGCGAGCTGGTCATGGAGAAACTGCAGGCGATCGACAAAGTCGCGTATATCCGGTTCGCGTCAGTTTACCGCAAGTTCGAGCATGTGTCCGAGTTCCTGAAGGAAGTTAAAGTCTTGACCGCGAGTTGAGATAGAAAGAGGAGGCAAAAAAATGACTACCCAATTGATCGAAGAAGAAAAGAAAAAGGGGCGTGATTCGACCGACCTGGCGATGTTCGTCAGGACGTCGAGTGATGACCTGGTGGGCTGGGACCGGGAGAAAATAGTTGAGGCGCTGATCCGCGAAACCGAGCTCAACCGCGAGATTGCGGAAGAGATTGGCCTGGAGGTCGAAGCCCAAATAAAGTCGATGAAGCTCCGCTCGGTCACCGCGCCGCTGGTTCGCGAACTCGTCGACGTCAAATTGCTTGAATACGGGCTCGAAGAAGCGCGCCGGCGGCATACCCGCCTCGGCTCGCCGCTCTATGATGTTAAGAACATTATCTTTAATCCGAACAAAGAGAACGCCAATGTCCCGCACGGGCCGGAAGCGACCAACCTGACCCTCGCCGAGAACATCAAGAAAGAATTCGCTCTCTTGCATGTTTTCTCCCAGGATATCGCCGATGCCCACATGCGCGGCGACCTTCACCTGCATGACCTCGGTTTTATTGATCGGCCGTACTGCAGCGGCCAATCAGTTGAATACGTCAAGAAGTTCGGGCTCGATCTGCCGAACGCGTTATCAATTGCCAAGCCGGCTAAACACGCGGAAGTCTTGCTGGCGCAGATGGTCAAGTTCTCGGCGGCGCTCCAGGGCGTTTTTGCCGGGGCGATCGGTTGGGATGCGGTCAATCTTTTCTTTGCCCCGTTTCTCGTTGGGATGTCCGACAGCGAGGTCGAACAGATTGCCCAAATGATGATTTATGAATACAGCCAGCAGGCGGTTGCCCGCGGCGGCCAGGCGATCTTCTCCGATATCAATCTCTACTGGGAAATACCGAAACACTTTGAGAATGTCCCGGCGATCGGCCCCGGCGGCCAGTATACCGGTAAGAAATACGGCGATTACTTGGGCGAGTCGCAGCGGTTTGCCTGGGCGCTCTTTAATGTATATAGGGAAGGGGATGGTTCGGGCCGGCCCTTCTTTTTCCCCAAGCCGCTCGTCCACATGACCGAAAAGTTCTTTACCACGCCCCGGCACGAGGATTTTCTCCGGCATATTTCCGAAGTGGCGGCGGAGATGGGGAACACTTACTATGTCTTCGATCGTGGCGAGACCGCCAAAATTTCCGAATGCTGCCGGCTTTCGTTCAAACTTGAGCAGTCGGACCTTGACGACGCCAAGGAGCCGTGGCGGATGCGCTACTCGGCCCTGCAGAACGTGACAACCAACCTGCCGCGCCTCGCTTTCAAGGCAAGCGGCTCAGACGCCCGGTTGTTTGACCTGATCGACCAACAGCTTGAGATGGTTGCCCGGGCGCATATCCAGAAGAAAAAGTTCATTACCGACATCCTGGCGGCCGGCCAGCGCGGGCCACTCTCAATGCTCGCCATGCAGCGCGACGGCCAGCCGTATTTGCGGATGTGGCGCGTTAGCTATCTCGTCGGCATCCTCGGCCTTAATGAGCTGGTAGAAGCCCACACCGGGAAGGAGCTTCACGAAAGCCCCGAGGCTCTTAAGCTTGGCCTTAAAGTGATCTCGTTCATGAAGCTTAAGTGCGAGGAGCTTTCCAAACGACATGGCATGCACTTTGTCCTGGAGCAGACACCGGCCGAATCGACCGCCTACCGCTTTGCCAAGCTCGACCGTGAGCACTATCCGAAATTCGCCGCCCGGGTCATCAAAGGGCACAAGGCGACGAACGAGATTTATTACACTAATTCTACCTATTTTAATGTCTCCCACCCGATGAACCCGGTTGACCGGGTCAAACAGGAAGGGATGTTCCACCCGCTGATCGATGCCGGGGCGCTGACCCACGTTTGGCTCGGCGAGAGCAAACCAAACCCCGACTCGATCGCTAATTTTGTTACCAAGACGTTCCAGAACACCCAAAACAGCCAGATTGCTTTCTCGCCCGAATTTACTTCGTGCAACGATTGCGGCAAGATCACCCGCGGCCTGCGCAGCGCCTGTCCGCACTGCCAGTCGGCCAACATCGAAGGGATCACCCGGATCACCGGCTACTTCTCCCGGATCACCGGCTGGAACAAAGGGAAGACAGGCGAACTCAAAGATCGCTACCGGAGCAATGAATACTTCAATGCCAACGCTTAGCTTGGAACACAGAACACAGATCACGGAACAAAGACCACAGGAAGAGGCGACCGATCTCGCCGTTTTCGTCCGGACGTCGACCGACGACATCGTTGCCTGGGACCGGGACAAGATCGTTGAGGCGCTCGCCCGCGAAACCGGCCTGAACAACGAGATCGCCATGATCATTGCCATCGAAGTGGAGAAACAGATCAAGGGGATGGCGGTCAAGAGCATTACCGCGCCGCTGGTCCGCGAATTGGTCGATGTTAAACTGCTTGAATATGGCCTTGAAGAAGCCCGGCGCAAACATACCCGGCTCGGCGTCCCGGTTTACGACGTCAACAAGATCATCTTCCACAAGAACAAGGAGAACGCCAACACGCCGCATTCGCCCGAAGCGACCAATTTGACGCTGGCGGAGAATATCAAGAAAGAGTTCGCCCTGCTTAATATCTTTTCCTTGCCGGTTGCCGATGCGCATATGACCGGCGAGATCCACCTCCACGACCTCGGCTTCTCCGACCGGCCGTACTGCAGCGGCCAGTCGATCGAATACGTCAAAAAATTCGGGCTCGACCTTCCCGACGCGCCGCACAGCGAAAAGCCGGCCGAAGACGCGGCGGAACTGATCTCGCAGATCGTCAAATTTTCGGTTGCGCTCCACGGTTTCTTTGCCGGGGCGATCGGCTGGGATGCGGTCAACATGTTTATTGCCCCGTTCCTCACCGGCTTAAGTCATGGCGAAGTCAAAAAACTGGCGCGCCAGCTGATCCGTGAATTTGCCTCGGTCGCTGTTTCGCGCGGCGGGCAGGGGCTTTTTTCCGACCTTAATATCTATTGGGAGACCCCAAAGCATTTTGAGTCGGTCCAGGCGGTGGGGCCGGGCGGCCAGTACACCGGGAAAACTTATGCGGACTACCTGCCGGAAGCGCAATCGTTTGCCAAGGCGATGTTCGAAGTTTACCTTGAAGGCGATGGGGCGGGGCGGCCGTTCTTCTTCCCCAAACCATTGGTCCATATGACGGAAAAATTTTTCAATACTCCCGGGCATGAGGAATTTTTGAGGCTTATTTCCGAAGTCGCGGCTGACAAGGGAAACACTTATTTTGTTTTTGACCGCGGCGAGACCGCTAAGATTTCCGAGTGCTGCCGGCTTTCGTTTAAGCTCGAGTATTCCGATTTGCAAGACGCCAAGGAGCCATGGCGGATGCGCTATTCGGCGATCCAGAACGTGACGCTTAATTTACCGCGCATCGCTTACCTGGCGCAAAAAGACGAAACCAAGCTCTTTGCCGAGATCGAGAACAAGCTGAAGATCGCGGCGCAGGCCCACCGCGAAAAAAGAAATTTCATCGAAGCGCTCCTCAAGGAAGGGACCAACGGACCGCTCTCACTGCTCGCGATGAAGCGCGACGGCGAGACATACCTGCGGCTCCGGCGGGTCACCCACCTGGTTGGAATACTCGGTCTTAATGAAATGATCCAGTATCATCTTGGCCAGGAATTGCATGAGAGCCCAGAGGCGCTTAAGCTTGGCCTCAAGGTGATCTCGTTTATGAAACTAAAATGCCAGGAGCTATCCGAACAATATGATCTCCACTTTGTCCTGGAACAGACCCCGGCGGAATCGACCGCTTACCGCTTTGCCCGGCTTGATCTCGAGCATTTCCCCGACCAGGCGAGCCAGGTTGTGAAGGGGAAACCGGGGACACAAGAGATCTATTACACCAATTCGACTTATTTTAATGTTTCCCACCCGATGAACCCGGTTGATAAAGTTAAAATGGAAGGGATATTCCATCCGCTGATCGACGCCGGCGCGCTGACCCATCTCTGGCTCGGTGAAACGCGCCCCAACGCCGAGTCGGTCGCCAATTTTGTCATTAAAACTTTTAAGAACACGCAGAACAGCCAAATCGCTTTTTCTCCGGAGTTCACTTCTTGTGGCGATTGCGGTAAGACGGCAAGGGGATTGCTCACGGCTTGCCCGTACTGCAATTCAACCAAGATCGAAGGTATTACCCGGATCACCGGCTACTTTTCGCGGATCCCCGGTTGGAATAAAGGGAAGATCGCGGAGCTGCGCGACCGGCACAAATTTAAGGAGGTCTAGTCATGTCAGAAGCGATGGAAGTCAAAGTTTTCGGTAAACCAGGCTGCGAGTATTGCAAGACGACGATGAAAAAGTTCGAAACGTTCCTGGGCCGGTGGAATATTAATGAATCGCAGGTCAAATTGTCGTTTTTTGATATGGAGACGACCGTTGACGGCCTGGCGGAAGGGGCATTTTACAGTGTTTCCAAGATCCCGGCGACAGTGATCGAAAAGAACGGCGATATTCTCCGCCGCTGGGACGGCGCGGTCCCGCTCTCTGAAGAGTTCAAGGATTTTTTCTCCAGCCTGGCCGGCCCGAGCGACCAAAAAGAGATCAATTAGCGGGGATAAACGACCAGTGCGTTACTGACCCGTTGTTGCGAACCAGAGACTGGTTGGTTTACAACTCGGCCGTCGATCCACATCGTGGTTGAACTGCCGCCGTCAAGGTTCATCGCTTGGGTCGGCACCAGGTCGATCATCAAGGCAGAAA
>JAQVPA010000073.1 GCA_028702315.1 Candidatus Margulisiibacteriota bacterium | reverse complement strand
CCCTTTCGATAACTTGACCCCAATCTTCCCGAACCGCAAATTCACCCTCGAGTTCCCCGGCTGCCCGATGGCCTCGCGGCTCATCGACATGGTCTCGCCGATCGGCGCCGGCCAGCGCGCGATGATCGTCTCCCCACCCAAAGCCGGTAAAACGACCGTCCTGAAAAATATCGCCAACAGCATCTCCCATAATTTCCCGGAAGTGTTAATTAAAGTCCTGCTGGTCGACGAACGGCCGGAAGAAGTGACTGACATGCAGCGCTCGGTCAACGGCGAAGTCGTCGCTTCGACTTTTGACGAACCGCCGGAGGATCACATCAGGATCGCGGAATTATTGCTGGAATCCTGCAAGCGCTTAGTTGAAGCGGGCAAAGATGTCGTTATCCTGCTCGACTCGATCACCCGGTTGGCCAGAGCTTACAACCTGGTCACCCCACCCTCCGGCCGGACCCTCTCCGGCGGTCTTGATCCGACCTGTCTCCACCGGCCCAAGAGATTCTTCGGCGGCGCCAGGAATATCGAAGAAGGCGGCAGCTTGACGATCAACGCCACCGCTCTCGTTGATACTGGTTCCAGGATGGACGATATTATTTATGAAGAGTTTAAGGGAACAGGTAATATGGAGTTCCATCTGAACAGAAAGCTGGCTGACCGCAGGGTCTACCCGGCGATCGACGTCCGGCTCTCCGGCACACGGCGCGAAGAACTGCTGATGGAAGAAAAAGACCTGAAGAAAGTCTGGCTGCTTAGAAAAGTCATGGACAGCTACGAGACCGTGGACGCCACCGAGCAGCTGATCGAAAGATTGAAGACGTTCAAGACGAACAAAGCGTTCTACGAATCAGCGGACGTTAAGTAGTTATTCTTCCGGCTTGTAGGTAGCCGGCCGGGCCGAAGTGATCATGTTCTCCAGGGCCAGGCGGGTATCGGCATGTGTCTTTTTCGTGACCAGGTCGAACAAGTATTGCCGTACCTGCATCGCATCCTGGAACTTAAGGAGTATCTCCACCACGCTTTCATTGTTCGGGTTCAAACTGGAAAAACTTTGCCATTCGCCTAAATGGATATTAGACAGCAGGTAATGGATCTCGGGAATATATGAATTATCCATACTGAGCGAATCGATCCCCATCAGGGTCAGGACGATCGCTCCCATCGGGTCCCGCGCCATCTCCCCACAAAAACTGACCCTGATCCCGGTCTTTTTCGCTACATCGATCGCCTTCTTGATGCTGTTCAAGACTACCGGCGACAACCAATCATACCGCGGGCCGGTCATCAGTTTATTCCGTTCTGTAAAACCAAGCAATCCCATGGTCAGGTCATTGCCGCCAATGGAAAAGAAATTGCTTTCGGCCGCCAGTAGTTCAATATTAGAAATGGCCGCCGCAGTCTCGATCATCACGCCAACCTGAATATTATTCCTAACGCTGACCCGGATGACTCCTTCCGCCAACAGAGCTTGCTCAATTTTCTCCATGCGCGCCTTGACATCGCGGATCTCCTGCGGCTGCGCCACTTGCGGCAGGATAATCCTGACCGTTTTATCTTTTAGTGGGATATTATCCTTATGCATCAACCGGCAATAAGCGATCAGCAGAGCTTTTAATTGGTCGTCCAGGATTGGCTGACCCAGTTCCGAGTTAAGCAGGAATTCCGTCCCGGCTAGCGTTCGGTCGATGATCTTCCGGTATTCCGGGTGATTCGAGTTAAGGTCTTTAGGCATTTTATCCGGCGCGATATCGAACAACCGGATATTAGCAGCATCGGTCTTCCTGATCACATCTTTAAACATCCGGACGAGAGAAGTGACCGGCGGCCGCTCCCTCAAATAGAGCCCTTCGGTCCGGAACAAGCCAACGCGCTGACTCCTCATTTTTTTCGGCTCGAGATCAGAGCGATCCTTAATATTAGCATTGAGGCGCGGCAGTGGCTGCTGATCAAGGGTCCAGCCGACTTCACAGTGAAAATTATCCTTGTACAGTTTTGCCAGTTTACGGTAAGTTACAGACCGCTGGCCCAGCTCGGTTAGGGTCGTCCCCTGGGGATTAACATATATTCTTCCAGTCCGCGAATCGATCGATATCTTGGTGGCTGAACCAAGTTTATCCAGTGGATTTTCCAAGACCACCATCGGGATCTCGGCCGCGTGGGCAAAAATGAACGGGTGGCTGACCGGCCCAACCAAGTTTACATCGAACACAAAACCCCGCGCGCCTTCAGTATAATGGCGGTTGATCTCCGCCCAGGTCATGACTGGGGCCCCATGGACCGCCCCTTCAGCCAGATGGCCATCATTGGCATCCTGGATCGTCTGCTGATTAAGCTCAAGTATCATCCGTTCAAGCAGCTCCGCCAGATCATCGATTAGGGCGCCATTTCTTTCGATGTCTGACCTGTACCTTTCCGCCGCCTCGTCAAGCTCATCTAATTTCTTGTGCTTCAAGCCCCACTTGCCATCATCAGGCACGTCCCTGGAAACGCGGATTATTTCCTGATCAACATTCTGCTTTTTTACCTTGTATTTCTCCCCTTTTTTCACTTGATCCGCACAGTAATGCTTGACGATATTATCAAGAGCCGCTTCCGCATTAATCTGGTTGGTTTTCACCAGCGCGCTCGCTTTTCCGATAAAACTGCCGGCCAGCAGGGCCAAAAAATCTTTTTTTGACGTGCTCTGGGCAAATTTGGGCTGGAGTGCCTCCAGCCGGGCTATTTCAAAAGGCACGTCCTCTTCACTGATCGATCTGGTGATCACCTCGATCCCTGTCTGGCTGGCATGGGTGATGAGCGGAACATTGTTGACAATCTCAAAAAGACCGTTACCCGCTCCCTGGAAAACCAGGTTAGATTTTGGAGCCTCTGCACCTTTACCTTTACTGTCCGGAACAAGGGCAAAGCCGGCCGGCATCAGCAGCGCTGAAATAATCAGTGGTTTGACTTTTCGGTATACTTTTCCCGCCCAGCTGAACGGCTGAAAGATCTTTTGGGGAATTTGGGTGATTCTTGTTGTCATAATTCTTCTATATATTATCGACAATCTCTGCCAATAATTTCAGTTATACAGGCGTTTTAATGCCCTCAAGTATCAGCGGGATCAATTTGTCTTTTTCAATTTTGGTCGGGACAAAATGCGCTTGAATATAACTCATAACTTCAGCGGGATCACCGCCAAAAGCGATCGTGTCGGGATTGACTTGCAACGGGGAGGTAATTGCTTCACTGTCGGTCGCTTCTTCCATGCCCGCGACCCAAAATTCCAGCCCTTCGTACGGGTACCTGCTCCGATAAAGACCCTCAGGCGCGGCAAAATTCGTTACGGCAAAGACATTGGTCCCTACTCGCCTCTCAATTTCGTTCTCGTTGCCCGGTTTGGCAAACCGCTCCGTGGTTAATAACTTTTGCTGGTCCAGCCACTGCAATATAAAGTGGAACGTGCTGCCGACGGCGATCGAGGAATCAGCCAGAATAAAGTATTCTGGCCGATTGTAATTTACTTTCAATTCCTTGCTAAGCTCAAGGTCAATCTGGTTCGGCTTTTTCCTCAAAAGCAAATGATCGACCTGGGAAAAACCCTCCGCCCGAAAGGCTTCAGCAAAGAACAAACCGCCCGGCAAAGGATCGATCAGCACAGTGTTATCAGGCCTAAGTTTCGGCCGAGAACTCAAGAGCTCTTTAATTTGGACCCGGCTTAACCGCCCCATAAAAAAGCGAAAGAGATCCGGCCCAATGACCTTATTGCCGGCATGGTTCAAATAGAGCATTGCCGTGTAAAAACCCAGCAAATCATCATACTTCTTTGATTTAATATGAAGGCAGCGGTCAACGAAAGTATAGCGGAACATTTTTTGCCACAGACAGGTCAGATCTCCTTCCGTGATCACTAGCGGATGGAATTTGCCGTCAGCAATCCTCTCATCCTGCCTTTTTCTGATTATTTCTAAATGGGCTTTAACCTCCCATCTTTTGGTCGATTCGCCCTTTCCTTTTGACCATGACCAGTTAGCAATCTCCTGCTTCCGCTTAGCCTGCTCCTCAAACAGGTCATTGACCGCACCGAGCTTCCCTTGCAGAAAGAACAGGTCCGGCGTTTTGATCAGGCAGTTCTGCTTTTGCAGCCGCCCGTATATCTGGTTGACCGCCGACTCCAGCCCGCTACTATCGACCTTAAACAGCTCATCGCTAAAACTCTGGCTCAAATCATCAAGATAGATTATCTCGCTCTTAGCGCCAAGCCTCCGGCACAATCCTTCCAGAAGATTTGTCGAGACGCTTAAATCCGGATGTAAAATTATCAGCGGAGGATCACCCACTTTTATCATCCGGCCACGGCCGATAAGATAATTAAAGACGTTATCAAGGCCCTTTTGGATTGGCGGCGCATCACTCCGCTTCAAGGATGTTTTAGGCACACCGGTGAGCCGGTTAAAATCGATTTTACTCATAACAACTTTTTATCGTCTCTTCCAAGCAATAATTTCACTTATTTAACAACATAATTTTTGCTATAATGCGTGAAATGTTCACTATTAAAGAAATCATGAAAGTAATCGCCGGGGCAAGGGTCATGGGGCAAGGGTCAAGAAGAATTAGGCAGATCTCGATCGATAGCCGGACCGTCAAACCCGGCGAACTTTTTATCCCGATTAAGGGGCCGAAGTTCGACGGCCGGAAATTCATTCCTGCCGCGCTGAAAAAAGGCGCACTGATACTCGATGTCAAAGATGGCCTAAAAGCCCTTCAAGCCCTGGCCGCCTATCACCGGAGCAAATTTAAAATACCGGTCATCGGCGTCACCGGCAGTGTTGGTAAAACGACGACCAAGGATATGATCGCTTCCGTCCTGTCGCAAGCGCTGCCAACCTTGAAGAACGAAGAGAATTACAATAACGAAGTCGGCGTCCCCCTCACCCTGTTGAAACTAACGAAAAAGCATAAGGCCGTGGTCATTGAAATGGCCATGCAAGGCTTAGGGGAAATTGAATTGCTGGCAAAAATAGTCCGCCCGACCATCGCCGTCGTCACCAATATCGGCGAGTCCCATCTTGAGTTCTTGAAAACCACAAAAAATATCGCTAAAGCAAAATCAGAAATTTTTCAATATCTCAGGAAAGGAGACTACGCTGTTATAAATCAGGATGATGAATATTTCGAGCATTTAAATTCAAAAGTTAAAAGTCAAAAGTCAAAAATAATGACTTTTGGTATTATAGAAAAAGCTGATATTACGCCTAAAGAATTAAAAGGGATCGAATTACCAATTCCCGGTGAACACAATATTTACAATGCCCTGGCGGCGGTCGCGGTCGCTAAGATATTGAAACTCAAAAAGGAGCAGATCAAAAGAGGGCTGGAAAAGTTTAAACCGTCCAGCAAACGGATGGAAGTTATTAATCGCAAAGACCGGGTCAAGATCATCAATGACACCTATAATGCCAGCCCGCAGTCGATGCGCGCCGCGTTAAGATTGATGGAAGCGATCGGCTGTGATAACTGCCGCAAGATCGCCGTCCTCGGCGACATGCTCGAGCTCGGCAAAACGGCTAAAGCGGCCCACCAAAAGATCGTCCGTCTGGCCAAAGAATTAAAAGTCGACAAAGTCTTCGCTTTCGGCCAACTCTGGCCAAAGAATATCACCGCGGAAAAAAGCAAAAAAGTGCTGATAAAAAAGTTGAAGAAATTTATCCGGCCCCGTGATATAATCCTCGTCAAGGGTTCACGGGGAATGCGGATGGAAGAAGTGGTTGACGCGCTTAGATAATTTGGGCCTGGGTGGCGGAACTGGTAGACGCACCAGCTTGAGGGGCTGGCGCCTTCAAAAGCGTAGGAGTTCGACTCTCCTCCCAGGCATTTATCTCGAGCCTGTCAAGAGATTTTAGATTGACGGACGCAAGAAATTTAATTATTATTACGACTAAATGAAGGGAGAAGCAGTGACTATCCAATTCAACCAGGTTGATGTCTCTGAACCCCGCCTGTTATCGGATAGCCGTACGCAAAAAAGCTCCGACGATACTTTCGAAGACAAACTCCAGCTTGAACAAGCCCGCCTCGGCCTGATGTTCACCCCATTTTCGCAATTTACCGCGCTGTTTAATTCGACGCTGAATTTTGCCGCCAGCCAAGATCAAGCCGGGAGCGGCAGTGAACTTTACCGCCAGCAGGCACCAGACCAGCCGTCCGCCAGTGAAACTTCTCTCTCGCAAAACCAGTTCCAACAGGAAACCGCGGTTTCCCCAAGGATCTTCGATTCTTTGCCGCTGCAGTCATCTAATCTAAAAATGCTTCAGGATATTTTGGCCAGGACCAGCTGGCTGGTCCCTAATTTAGAAGCCCAGCCCCTCTTTGCCCAATCGTTTGCCGCCGGCAAACTCCTCCCCAAGTTTGATATGCAATCGCTGATCGACCAGCTCATCGACCAGATCAAGCTGGTAAAAGACAAGGGCCGGACCGAGCTATCGCTCACTATGAAGCCAGCCGAGCTGGGCGAGATCCTGCTGACCATCACTTCCCGGTCGGGGATCATCTCTATCAATATCCAGGCCGAAACCGAGACCAAAAAGCTGATCAACGACCAGCGGGCCGAACTGGAGCTGGCCCTAAAAAAAGCTCATATTCGCTTTGACGAAGTAAATGTCGAGGAGGTAAAAAAACATGCTTGATATCATGACGCAGGCGCAAAACGCGATCGAATCTTATAATGCGGCGCTCAATATTTCCTCTTCTAACATCGCCAACATGAACGTTACCGGCTACAAAAAATTAGATGTCTCTTTCCAATCGATCTTTGAAAAACTCCTTTCCGGAGGGACCGCCGCGCAAGGCAATCTGGGAGGGACAAACCCGGAACAATTTGGCCAGGGGATGTCCGTTTCCGGTGTCACGGTCGACTTTTCCAACGGGGAAACAACAACCGGCACTTCGCTTGACCTGGCAATCTCCGGCCAGGGACTCTTTATCGTTTCTCCCGACGGCGGAGCGAATTACTATTACACCCGCGCCGGCAATTTCCAGATCGATTCATCAGGTAATCTAACCTCCAACGGGATGCTTGTCTACGGGCTTAATTCAGCCGGTAGCGTCGTGCCGATCACCAGCTTGCCCTCAGGCAACCGCTCCAGCTACCAGAGATCGGAA
>JAQVPA010000014.1 GCA_028702315.1 Candidatus Margulisiibacteriota bacterium | reverse complement strand
TAGGGATGGTGCGACCTTACCGGGGAAAGCCGCACTTGCCCCGAGTTTATCGAGGGGCTAAAGTTGCCCAATATAAATAAATTCAAGGATAGGTTTTAGGCGATGATAGACGTCCCGCCAGGCTTCAGCCGTAAGTTTTGATATAGTAGGTTTTGGGCACAGACTTATTATATCATTTTACTTTTACGGTCTGCTCTGATGGTCTCGCGGAAAGTTTTAAAACTTATACCCAACCTGCAGCCGCAGACGGCCGGAACTGACAATATCCACCCCTGCTTCGCAGAAGAAATCTTTTTGGTCGAACGGCTTATCAAAGATCAGGCAGAGGGGAACGCCAAAGTTGGAACTGTTCCCCAAATATCCGACCAACCCGGCACCTAAGGACATCGGGTAACGGTTTGAAATATCCATCAAATGGAATTTACCTTCGCAGAATATAAGCAAAGGATTACTGCCAGTGTTCGCTTCGGCGCCAAACCTGATGCCGATATTGGACTTGATGCTCTCTTCAGCCATGATACCGATCGCCAAGCCGTCCCTCACTCCGCCGACTACCGCCGGTTGCAACGCCCAAACCGAAGAAGAGATAAGCAGGCAAAAAACAACTAGTAATCCCTTAATTTTCATTTTAATTTCCTCCTTGTTCCTTTGACCTTACCCGCATTTTACACTCTACTTGCACCCGGGTCAATTTACTTTAGTCGCTCATTGCATTTTCTCCGCAAAAATATTAGTATTACAGCAACGTGGCAAAAGAGCATAGAGGTCCTTTTGGAAAAAATGCCGAGATCTTGATCGCTAATAAGCAGCTGGGCAAGCCCGCGCTCCACGACCCGGTCATAATCTCCCGCCTGTTCAAACGCATCACGAACAAAACCCTAAAAAACATCCGTCCGGACCAGCGCCGGATCATCACCCGCCCCTTCCGCCCCGGCAGCGAAACCCACGTCAACAACCTCATCAACCGTATCCTGGCGCTTGACGAACCAACGGTAAAAGAATTACTTAAGCAAACGCTTAAGGAGTTCGCCCACCGCCACAAGGATATTGAGGCTGTCTTGCTAAGCAATTACCGGCGGGTCGAAGGCCTCATCAAGGAAGCCCAGGACCTGTCGGAAGAGAGAAAATTGCTGATAGGCTCTTGCTTTACAATGGAATACTCGATCGAATCGGCCGCCCTCTTCAACCCTTCGATCGTCATTTATCCCAAACAAAACCAGATGAAGAAGGGACAGACCCGCGTGATCTTTAGTTTCCGTGCGACCGGCGAGGGGCACATCTCTTCGATCGTCTTCCGGAGCGCGATCATCGACCAGGACAATTCGATCTTCCTTGAACCGGTCAGCCCCTTCTTAGGGACACCCGAGATAGTTTTGAACCGGACTTATGACCGGGGGCTTTTTAAGGCCAAACTTGAAGAGATGGGACAGTTCAGCGAAACAGCCGGAGCGATCTACCAGCGCCTGCCCGACAGGTTCACGATGGAAGAAATTGACCAGGCAATAAATAGCGTCCGCGCAACCAACGCTTTTACTCCCGCCGATGTGGACGCCACCGTCGTCCACATCCGCTGGCTGGCAGAATCAAATTACGAGATTTTCTTTCCCAAGGGGCAGTTGATCTCGGAGCGGGTGATCTTTCCTCTCTCGCAGAATGAAAGCAACGGCGTGGAAGACGCCCGTTTTGTCCGGTTCATCGACGATGACGGCAGCCTCACTTACTACGCGACCTATACCGCCTACAATGGCCGGGAGGTTCTGCCGCAAATGATCGAAACCAAGGACTTCCACCATTTTAAGATCTCGACCCTGAACGGCCCAATGGCCCGCAACAAAGGGATGGCCCTTTTTCCGCGCAAGATCAACGGCCGGTACGCCATGATCACACGCAGCGACGGGGAAAGCCTTTATTTGAGCTACTCAGATAATATCCATTTTTGGTTCGAGGGCGTTAAGATCGAAGCGCCGGAATACCCGTGGGAACTGCTGCAGATCGGCAATTGCGGCTCACCGCTCGAAACCAAGAAAGGATGGATACTGCTGACGCACGGTGTGGGCCCAATGCGTAAATACTGCATCGGCGTTTCGTTGTTGGATTTGAAAGACCCATCAAAAATAACCGGGCGTCTGGAAGAGCCTCTGCTGGCACCGAAGGAAGAGGAACGCGCCGGTTATGTGCCAAACGTCGTTTACAGCTGCGGTTCGATCATCCTCAATGGCGAATTGATCATCCCATACGCTATTTCCGACTCGGAGTCTCACGTAGCCAGCATTCCGGTGGATGAACTGCTGGAAAAACTGCTGAAAAAGCGCTAAGTTTCGCCTTCGATCTCATATTCCTCGATCATCGCTAACAGCGCCATCAGGAAAGAGACAGTACTCTCGCCTCCCTGGTTCAAACTGACCCCTTCCGGCAGCAATCCGTCGGCGCAACCTTTAGTCTCGTGGTCATATAAAGACATCCCCATGTCGTTCTCGCCGAGAAACCAACCGAACGCCCGCCGCATCTTTTTAAGATATTCTTTTTCCTTGGTGACCCGGTAAGCCGACTGATAGGCCAAAACCATCGCGGCCGCGTCAATCGGTTGCTGGTCATACTGCGCCCTCTCCCCACCCCTTTTATACCAGCCGCGGCTCCCGACAATCGAGAGGCGTCCGTTAAGGGTCGTCGCTTTCCCTAAAAACTCGAGCGTCTCCCTGGCGACCCGCAAATATTTATCCTCGCGGAGGAGGGAATAAGTTTGAAAGAGCGCCATCGGCATAATCCCGTTATCGTAACAAATGATATCCTCGAACCAGCGCCAATCATCGGACGAAACTTCTTGATATAAATTTACCAGATAGTCGGCGCATTCGCGCAGCAGCGCAGCCACACTCTCGTCCCCCTGATAACAACGCAGATAAGCCGTCAGGCCAAGCATGGCCAGCGCTTTGCCGCGCAAGTTCAAACCGCGCACATGGGGAAGCGCCTTTTGGAAACATTCGCAAGCGAGCGAGCGATAGGCGTTGCGCGGCGGCCGCCAGATGATATAGCCAAGCGCCCAGAGCGCCCGCCCAAAAGCATCATCAGACCCTGTTTCATCAAGGAAATGGCGCTGGTAATCGATAAAATTGCGGAAATGCCCGTCGGGATTTTGCATAAAATGGGTAAAGCTAAAATAGGTAGAGATCAGCGCCTTGGCGTCGTCGCTTTGCAAGAGGAAAAAAGCCCAGGCGCAGAGCATCAGCGCGCGGGAATTATCGTCCAGGCAATAGCCGGTATGCCGGTCGGGAACGATATACTTGGCATGCTGGATCAGGCCGGTGTCGTCGGTCAGCCTTTTCAGGTGCGCCAGGTCAAAGACCGGTTCGCGCATCAGCAGAGCGGGGGTTTTGAGGGGCACCGATTTTTTGCCTGCGGCCGCCGCGGTTTGCCGGAAAAGCTCCAGGTATTTTTCCGAAACTTTATCCCAACGCATCTGCCGCCCGAATTTATAAGTTTTGTCGCGCAACAATTTCAGTTTGGCTTTGTCCGACAAAAGCTCATGCAGGGCCGCCGCCAGCGCTTCGCTATCCGCAAAATTTATCAATCGTCCCCGGCCATCAGCGAGCAGTTCTTTGGCATGCCAATAAGGGGTGGAAATAATGGCAGTCCCCGCTCCGACCGCGTAAGAGAGCGTGCCGCTAACAATCTGCGCCTCGTTTAAATAGGGGGTAATATAGATATCAGCCGCCATCAGCCAGGCGTAGAGTTCTTCCAAGCTGACAAAACGGTCATCAAAGACAACATGCTCCTGCAGCCCCAGCTCATCGACCAGCGCGATCAAGCCAGCCCGGTATTTCTCGCCGTATTCCTTCAAGACATTGGGGTGGGTTTTACCTAAAACGATATAAACCAATTTGGGGAATTCCTGAACTATTTTGGGCAATGCATTAATAACTGTCTCGATCCCTTTGTTCGGGCTAAGCAGGCCAAAGGTCAGCAGGGTCTGGTTCCCCTCTACCCGGAAACGTTTTTTGTAATGGCTGTTATCCAGTGAGGTAAAATCGGGGGTGCCATGATAAAACATACCGATCTTTTCGACCGGGATACCATATTCTTCCCGCAATAATTTTACGGCCAGTTCGCTCATCACCACGAGACGGCCGGCCCGTTGGGCCATCTCCTGGACGATCTTTTTCTGGTTGGGGGTCGGGGTTTTGAGCACCGTGTGCAGCACCACCACTACCGGCACGCTAAGGCTGGCGATCAGGGAGAGGATATAAACGCCGTCCCAGCCGCCATAGATCCCGTATTCGTGCTGGACGCAAACCACGTCGGCATTGCTGGTATTGATAAAATTGGCCGCTTCGTAATAATCGCCCTGCTGGTTTTTTTGGATGGTGAATTCCACCCGGCGCGGATAAGCATACCCTTGCTCGGTGTCGTTGACGGCGACCGCAAAGACGTTTGACCGGCGACCCAGCTGTTTGGCGGTCGCCTCGCAAAGATCAGTCGTAAAAGTGGCGATCCCGCACATGCGCGGGAGATAATTACCGACAAAAGCGATATTGAGGTCCGGCTTCAGCATATCTCTAACTTTACCCGATACTCTGAATGGTTGCAAGCTCGCCAGAGGCTTTTTTGCCTTCCCCCCACCTATCCTGTAGAATGGATAAATACAATGTTGCAAATCAATGACCTATCTTTATCTTTCGGCGGGCAGGAACTGCTCGACGAGATCAGTTTTAATATCCACAGCGGCGAGCGGATCGGCCTGGTCGGCCGCAACGGCTCCGGCAAGACGACCCTCTTCCGCCTGATCACCGGCGAAGTGAAGCCAGATGAGGGAAAGATCTCCTTGCCCAAGAACTACACGATCGGCTACCTCAAACAACATCTCCATTTCAGTAAGCCGACAGTCCTTGAGGAGGCTTGCCTGGGGCTCCGACCGGAAGATAAGTACGAAACCTGGAAAGCGGAGAAGATCCTGAGCGGCCTCGGCTTTAGCGAAAAAGAGTTCTATAAGTCACCGGCTGAATTTTCCGGCGGCTTCCAGGTCCGACTTAACCTGGCCAAGGTCCTCTTGGGTGAACCCCATCTTCTCCTGCTCGACGAACCGACCAACTATCTCGATATCGTCTCGATCCGCTGGTTCACCCGCTTCCTCCAGCGCTGGCCGAACGAATTGATGCTGATCACTCACGACCGCGACTTTATGAACAGCGTCACGACCCACACCCTCGCTATCCACCGCCGTAAGGTCAAGAAGATCGAGGGGGATACAGCCAAACTGTTTGAGCAGATCGCGATCGAAGAAGAGGTTTATGAAAAGACCCGCCGGAAAGAAGATAAAAAGCGGGAGGAGACGATCGAGTTTATCAACCGCTTCCGCGCCCTGGCCGCCCGCGCCAGCCTGGTCCAGTCGCGGATCAAGTCTTTGGAAAAAATGGGGAAAAAGGAAGAGCTGGCCAAGGTCATGGACCTCGGCTTCCGCTTCAACTCGCTCGAGTTCCCGGCCAGGCGGTTGATGCACGTCAATGATATCTCCTTTGGCTATACTCCGGAGCGGACGCTGATCGCCAAACTGGCGCTCGAGATCGGTAAAAGAGATCGGATCTGTGTCGTCGGCAAGAACGGCAAGGGAAAATCAACCCTCCTCCGCCTCCTGGCTGGCGAGCTAAAGCCGCAAAGCGGCCAGATCACCAAGCATGCCAATTGCCAGATCGGTTATTTTGGCCAGACCAATATCGAGCGGCTCAACCCCAGCCTGACGATCGAGCAGGAATTAGCCCAGCTGCGGCCGGATTTGAATTACAGCGAGATCCGCAAGACCTGCGGGGCGATGATGTTCAGCGGTGACCTCGCCCTCAAGCCGATCTCCGTCCTCTCCGGCGGGGAAAAAAGCCGGGTCTCGCTCGGCAAGATACTCCTTACTCCAACCAACCTCCTGCTGCTCGACGAGCCGACCAATCATCTGGATGTCGAATCGTGTGATTCGCTGATCGCCGCCCTCGATGACTTCCCCGGCGCGGTCATCATCGTCACGCACAGCGAGCTGTTCCTCCACCACCTGGCCAAACGGCTGATCGTTTTCAACGAAGATCGCGCTTTTTTCTTTGACGGGACCTATCAGGATTTCCTCGACCGGGTTGGCTGGGAACCTGAAGCTAAAAAACCAAAGAAGGTAAAAGCCGCGGCCCAGCACGCTAAGGAAGAGAGCGAAACCGCTTTTAATAAAAAGCGGCATGACTTGCTCGCTAAAATTACCGCGGTTGAAAAATTGATCGATGACGAGGAGTTAGCGCTCGAATCAGCCAACCTGAAGCTGGCCGAAGCAGCCGGCAAATTAAGCGGCGCCGAGATCCAGAAATTGCAGATCAAGGCGCACAACCATCAGGAAGTCCTGGACGCCGGTTACGCGGAACTGGAAAAGTTGATCGCCGAGCTGGACGACCTCGATAAAACAAAACCGGCTTAGCGGCTGGTTATTTTATTCCCAGGATCTTGAACTTGACCAAGCCACGCGGGACTTCAACCTCGACCACCGCGCCGACTTTTTCGTTCAGCAGCGCCCCGCCAATCGGCGATTGCGTCGAGATCTTGTTCTCCAGCACGTCCGCTTCGTCCTCGGAAACGATCGTATATTCATTTTCCCGTTCGGTATCGAGCGCCCTGATCTTGACCGTGGAACCAAGTGTTACGATATCGCCTTCGCCCTTATCGAGCTTAGCGACGATCGTCGCGCTCTCGATCTTCCCCTCCAGCTCCCTGATCCGCATCTCGTTGAGCCCTTGCTCTTCCTTGGCGGCGTGGTAAGCGGAATTTTCTTTTAAATCTCCGCCATCCCGCGCTTCGCCGATCGTCTTGGAGATTACCGCCCGTTTTTTCTTTAGTGCCTCCAACTTCGTTTTGAGCTTTTCGAAGCTCTCTTTTGTCATGTATTCGCCCATGTTTTTTGTTCCTTTCCGGCTATATCGCCTTAACCTCTACAACCTTTTCCCGGTTCCTTTCTCCTCTGATTATTGTTACCTGCCGCCGCTTGACGCCATAATGCTCGGCCATAAATTCAAGCAAGGCTTGATTGGCTTTCCCGTCGACTGCCGGGGCATTTAAATAAACCTTAAGCTTTCCGTTCTCTTCAATAATCTTGTTCCGCTTAGCGTTCGGAACGACTTTGACATTGACGATCATTACATTCCGGGAAGCTGCATCCCGCCGGTCATTTTTGACATCAGTTTTGCCGCTTCGGACTTCGCCGTCCGGAGCGCTTTGTTAGCCGCGTCTTTAACAGACCCTTCGATTTTTTGAGCCGTCATTTCCGGCGGAATCTTAACCTCTAAAAGGTCCATTTCGCCGTTGACCGTGACCTTGACCCCACCCGCTTCCCCCTCGAACCTGGCGCGCGACATTTCATCTTTCATCCGCTTGGCCTGTTTCATCATCTCCGCCATCTTACCCATATTACCGAACATATTCATTGTCTTCCTCCCTTTCTTTTCTCAACCGGGGGGCCAGTGAAAAGCACGCCCGCCGAGCAAATGCACGTGCAAATGGTCAACCGCCATCCCCGCCTCCCGCCCATTATTGATTACCGTCCTGAAACCGCGCCCAGCCAACCCTTTTTCCGCCGCCAGTTTATTAATGACCGGGAAAATATCCTGCATGACCGAAAAATCGGTTACTTCGGACAGGCATTTGATATGCTGTTTGGGAATGACTAAAATATGGACCGGCGCCTGCGGCGCGATATCTTCGAACGCCAGCACCTTGTCATCCTCATAAACAACCTTCGCCGGTATCTCTTTACCGATGATTTTGCAAAAGAGACAGTCAGCCATTAATACGCCACCTTGAGCTCGACTATCCGATGGTTCCCGCTGTCCGCAACGTAAACTCGCCCTTTCCCCCCCAGGCTGATGCCAAGCGGATTATTGAATTCGCCCCGGTTGAATCCTTTCTCGCCAAAGGCAAGGATAAATTGTCCTTTCTTTGTGAAGAGGCAAATCCGGTTATTCCCGCTATCGGAAACATAAATGAATTTATCGTCGATGGCCAGGCTTTGCGGCATCATTAATTCCCCCGGTCCGGTCCCTGCGCTGCCGAAAGAAGCGAGCGGCCGCCCGTCGATATCAAACCTCTGGATCCGGCTGTTCCCGGTGTCGGCGACATATACCGTCCGGTCGCGGTCGACTGCCACATCCATCGGACGGTTAAAGAAGCCGGAACCGACGCCAAAGCCGCCAACTTCGCCCAAATAGTTGCCAGCCGAGTCAAATTTAAGGACCCGGTCATTACCCGAATCAGCCAGGTAGAGGTTGCCGATCGAATCGACATCCATCCCGGCCGGATCCTGGATCGTCCGATAATTAATCTCTCCGGTCGCGATGTAACTAAGAAAATTCCCCCTGATATCGAATAGCTGGACCCGGTCGTTGTCTTTTTCTGACACATAAACCCGGTAATTAAAATCGATGGCGATCCCGACCGGAGTGTTGAATTTTCCCGGATCGTTGCCAAAGCCGCCGAACTGGTAAATAAACCCGCCATCCCGGTCAAGTTTTTCGATCCGGTTGTTCCCCGTATCGACCACAAATATATTACCCAAGCCTGTTTCCAGGTCGCCGATACTCGCCACTTTCACATCCTGAGGATAGTAGAATTGGCGGTCACCCGACCCAGGCAGCCCAAACTCGCGGCTGTACTCCATTGTCGGGTTGACGACTTCGGACGTCGCCGGGACCTCTCCCATGGCAAAACAAATACCAAATGACAAGCACCAAATAACAAACAATACCAAAATTCTAATTTTCAAATTGCATCAGCTCCTTTAGTTTTGCTGCCGGATCGCGACTTTTTAGCAAGCCCTCGCCGACCAGAAGAGCTTTGACCCCGGCCGCGCGTAACTCCTTCACCTCAACAGCGGACCGGATGCCGCTTTCGGAGACAACCAGTTTTTTCCTCAGCTCCGGGAACTTATCAAGCAAATGGATTGTGTGTTTGACGTCTACTTTTAACGTCCCCAAGTCGCGATTATTGATCCCGATTATCTCCGCTCCCGCCGCTAAAGCTCTCTCCACTTCCCGCTCATTATGAACCTCAACCAGGGCGGCCATTTTCAACTGCCGCGCGGTTGTCAGAAAAGCGCTTAACTGCTCATCGGTCAGGATCCGGACGATCAAAAGGATCGCATCGGCACCAGCCAGTCGGGATTCATAGATCTGCGATTCGTCGATGATAAAATCTTTCCGCAAGACCGGGAGCTTGACCGCTTTTTTGACCGCAGTGAGATCGGCAAGCCCCCCTTTAAAGTACTTCTCATCCGTCAGGACAGAGATCGCGGCCGCCCCCGCCATTTCGTATATTCGGGCGATCTTGGCCGGAAAGTATTTTGACACCAGCACTCCGGCGGACGGTGAAGCTTTTTTAACCTCGGCAATGATCGCTGGTTGGCCGGCTAAAAGCGCTTTTCGGAAATCCCTCAGGACCGGCAGGAAACCGCTCTTTTTTACATCTAGCCGGACTTTTAGGGCCGTAACTTCCTGGCGTTTATTGAAGACTATATCATCGAGGATATCCGGCATGATGTTATAATATTAACATGGAGCAAAGGCCTTATCAACACACGCCGGTCATGGCTAAAGAAGTCGTTGAATACCTTGCTCCCGCGCCAGGCAAAGTCCTGGTCGACTGCACCTTGGGCGGCGGCGGGCACGCGGAAAAATTCAAAAGTCAAAATTTAAAAGTCAAAATTATAGGGTTTGACCAAGATGTCGAAGCCATCGCGGCGGCCAAAACACGCCTAGCAAAATATGACAATATCTTGTATATCCATGACAACTTCGCCAACATTAAAAAGCATGTCCGGGAAAAAGTCGACGGGATACTCTTCGACCTCGGGGTCTCTTCCTACCAGATCGACGCTCCGGACCGCGGTTTCAGCATTAGGGAAAATGGCCCGCTCGATATGCGAATGGATAAGAGCCAGGAGTTTTCCGCTTTTGACATCGTCAATACCTGGTCTGCCGACGACCTTACCCGGATCATCAAAGAGTATGGCGAGGAGCGGTTTGCCAGAAGAATAAGTAATGCGATATGCGTAACGCGTAACGCGGGCGAGGTAAAAACCACGGCAGAATTAAAGGTCATCATTGAAAAAGCGATACCGACGTGGAAGAAGCGCGAATCGGTCACCCGGGTCTTCCAAGCCTTGCGAATTGCCGTCAACGCGGAACTTGATAATCTTAAAAAAGCTCTCTCCGACTCGATCGAACTGCTCAAACCGGGCGGCCGCCTGGTCGTTATCTCCTACCACTCGCTCGAAGACCGGATCGTCAAGCAGTTGTTCAGGGAAGAAGCGAAAAATGGTATACTAAAAATCATGACGAAAAAGCCGCTGACGGTCAGCGCGGAAGAAATCGAAGCTAATCCGCGGGCGAGAAGCGCCAAGCTAAGAGTGGCGGAAAAACTATGAAGCAAAACCGTGATTTCCGGCGGGCGGTCGCTATTCTCTCCCTTTTCATCATTTTCGCCGGCATCCATCTTTTTATCTTCGCGCAGAATATCGGGATAAAATACCGGATCACCGATCTCAAAGTGAAGTTAGGAGAACTAACTAGTAAGAATCGCCAACTAGGCGGCCTGGTCGCCCGCGAGGAAAATCTGGCCTATGTCGAAAAGTACGCTAAGGGAAAATTGGGGATGTATTACCCCGCAAAGATCCAATATTTGGCAGCGTCAGCGGAGGGAGCCCCAGGAAAGAACTGATCCCCGCCCCAGCCTGTAAAAAAGGGTTGGCTGCGCGGTAATAGATCAACCGCGGTTCACCCATAATCTTGCCTTCGGTTTTGGCCAGGTCAACCGCGTCGGCAAATCCGCCAAGCTTATCAACTAATTTCACGTCGAACGCCTGGGCGCCGGTGTAGACCCGGCCTTGCGCCATCCGCTCCACTTCCTTGGTCGCGATCTGCCGCCCGGTCGCGACCGCGTTGATAAAGTCGCGGTATGATTCTTCCATCAAGCGGTCCATTGCCATCACCTCGACCGACGTCATCTTACGCAGGCCGGAAAACATATCGGCATGTTTTCCCTCCTTGATCACGTCGGCGGTCGCGCCGATCTTTTTCATCAGCTCCGCGAAGAGCGGGTAAGCGCCGATCACGCCGATACTGCCGGTGATCGTCGACCGGTCGGCCACGATCTTGTCGGCGCCGGCGGCAATATAGTAACCGGCTGAGGCAGCGACCCCTCCCATTGAAGCAATGACCACTTTTTTCTTCTCTTTGGCGTACTGCAGGGCGCGGTAAATCTCACCGGCGGCGACCGGACTGCCGCCCGGGCTGTCGATCCGGAGAACGATCGCCTTGACAAATATATCGTCGCTTGCCGCCCGGATGTCGCTAACGATCTTATCACTGCCGGTATAGGTACCGCCAAAGATCAGGTTCTGGCCCCCGTCGCCAGAAACCATTTCGCCGTCAACCTCGACAACCGCCACGCCAAAGACCTGGGCAAAAAAGACCTCTTCCGGTTCAAGCAGCTGCGGTTCGACAATTTTGGCTTCGCCGGTCTCGCCACATAATTTGGTCGCCACCGAACAAACATCCCGGAAATAACCGACCTGGTCGACCAACCCCATCTTTTTGGCCAAGCCCGACGGGAAGATCATCCCATCGCCGCTCTCTTTGACCTTCTCGATCTTCTTCTTCCGGCTGGCGGCGATATCGGTCAGCATCTGGCGGTAAACGTCGGCAACCACCCCTTCCAGCATCGCCTTTTGTTCTTTGCCGGCGGCCGGCGAAAGCCAGTCAAATGATGATTTATATTTCCCTTTGGTCAGGACCTGCCATTCGATCCCCAGTTTTTTAAATGTTTCCGGGAACCGGTAGATCGCGATACTGCGGCCAAAGCCGCCGATCCCCGAACCCGGTGCCGCGACTATTTTGTCGGCCGCCGAGGCGAGGTAGTATTCGTCGCCAACCGCCGAACCCTCGACATAAGCAATGACTTTTTTCCCTTTGGCTTTAGCGCGGCCAATTTCTTCCCGCATTTCCTGAACGACCGCGGCTCCACCCAACCCGCCGTCAAAACCGCTCAGCCTAAGAATGATCCCGTCAATTGACGGATCCCTCCCTGACGCCCGGATTTTGGCCAAGATATCATCCAGTCCCGGCCGGAACCCGCCTAAAAAGCTGTATTCCGCCTGGCCCCCTTTGATCGCGCCGGCAATATCGATCAAAGCAAATTCTTTCGGTTTGATCAGGGAGAAAGGCCGCAAGCGTTCTGCCGTCCATTTTAGGCCGGCCTCATATTTTTGGATATTCTTGCCGTTGCTCGGGAACTGGACGGCATAATCGAGGGAAAAGACGCCAAGGTCGAGGGTCGCGCCGGCGGTCGGGTCAGCGCCATCTATCCCGCCGCGAAGCGCCAGTCCCTGAACCAGGTTCAATTCAACGCCAAAATGGCCGCTGGCAGGTTGTGAACGATAAAGCTCGGCGTCTCCGGCGATAAGCAGCTGGCCGTCAAGCGGTTTATAACCAAAACCGACGCGGAGTGATGCCGGCACGATCCGATTTTTCGAGGTCAGGACATCTTGGGCAGCCACCCCGATCTTGAACTGGGGTGTTATCCTCGCCAAAACTCCGAGATCGGCCGTCCAGCCATTCTGGCTGGTCCCGCCCACAGTCCATTCCTGGTTCTTAAAATTTGCTCCCCAGTTGAGCCAGCCGGATCGGTTGCCGAAACCAAGAGCGGAAAAGTTGATCGAATCGCCGGTCGGATCAACAACTTTACCGTCGGCATAACCAAGATAGGCTAATTTAACAAGCCTGAAGCTCTGCTCTCCCAGGAGCTGCTGCGAATCAAGACTGCCTAAGGAGAAACCAAAGCCGAATTCCGCCAGATTAGCCGGATTATAAAAAATGGCGCTCGCGTCGTTGGCGATCGCCGCCCCGACGCTCCCCATCCCCGCCCAGCGCGCGCCAATCCCATTCTTAAGCGCTGTTTCGCCGACGCCTTCGGCCATAACAACATGGGAAAACAAGGCGATCAAGACGCCAACAAAAAAAACTCGCTTCATGGTACAATAGTATATCATGGTAAGAGTTAGGTTTGCACCAAGCCCGACGGGAGCGCTCCATATTGGCGGCGCACGGACGGCGCTTTATAACTGGCTTTTTGCCCGGCACCACCATGGGAAATTCATCCTCCGGATCGAGGATACCGACCGGGAGCGCTCGACGCTGGAGTCAAACAAGGCGATCTTTGACGGTCTCGAGTGGCTCGGTCTCGACTGGGACGAAGGCCCCAATATCGGCGGTCCGTTTGGCCCCTATTTTCAGTCAGAGCGGCTGGAGATACACCAAAAACACGTGCAGCAGCTGGTTGATGAAGGGAAAGCGTATTATTGTTTCTGCACCCCCGAAGAACTGGCGGAAAAAAGGAAGTTAGCCGAAGCCCGCAAAGAAGCCCCTCGCTACGACGGCCATTGCCGGCAGCTTTCGCCGGCAGAGGTAAAAGCCAAGCTTGCCAGCGGCCAGCCAAAAGTGGTCCGGTTCCTCCTCCCCGCCGTCGGCGACACCATCGTCGAGGATCAAATATTGGGAACGGTCACTTTTAAAAATGAAGTTTTGGACGATTTTGTCCTCATCAAGTCGGACGGTTTTCCGACCTATAATTTTGCCTGCGTCATTGACGACCACCTGATGGAGATCACCCATGTCATCCGGGGGAATGACCACTTGTCGAACACCCCGCGGCAGATGCTTCTTTACCAGGCGTTCGGCTGGGCGCCCCCCAAGTTCGCCCATATCCCGATGATCCTTGGGAAGGACAAAGCGCGCCTTTCAAAGCGGCACGGGGCAACCTCGGTCATCGACTACAGCGATCTCGGTTATCTCCCCGACGCGATGTTGAATTATATCGCCAAGCTCGGCTGGGGTTTTGGCGACCAGGAGATCTTTTCCCGGGCGGAGCTGATCGAAAAATTCACCCTCGGCCGGGTCAACAAGACGCCGGCGGTATTTGATATGGATAAATTAAATTGGCTCAACGGCCAGTATATCCGGTCGGTCCTACCAGAGCGCCTTTTTGACCTCTGCGAGTCGCTCCTGATCGAGGCCTACGGGAATCACGATCTCGCCTATATGAAGAGAGTTGTCGCCGTCCTGACCGACCGGCTGGTTTTAATAAAGGATGTCGTTCCCCTTGCGGCCTATTTCTTCAAGGATGACTTTGAGTTCGATCCGAAAGGGGTGGAGAAGTACTTCCGCCAGCCTAATGCCAAGCAGATCCTGACAGCCTTAAAAGACCAGCTTCTCGCCCTTTCCACTTTCACCAAAGAACAGATAGAGCCGGTCTTCAAAACGCTGGCAACCGAGCTGAACGTTAAATTAGGGGTCGTGATCCACCCCTGCCGCCTCGCGCTTACCGGGCGGCTCGAGAGTCCGCCAATGTATGATGTCGTGGAGATTCTCGGGAAGGAGCGGGTAAATCAGCGCCTTGAAAAGGCTATAAAAGGCCTTTGACGGCCCATGAAGGCTACGAGGGCAAAAGACAAAAGAAGGCTATAAAGGCTTATGGCTATTAAAGGCACCTTTAAGCCTTTTTCGCCCTCGTCGCCTTACGCCCTTTTCGCCCTCCCAGCCCTCAGCCTTTTATCGCCCCTGCCTGCCGGCAGGCAGGTTCCCTGGCCTTCCTTGGCCCTCATAGCCCCCTCTCAAAATTTCTCATAAATCGATGCAAGTTTTTCGCCAGTTACCCCGATAATATAAGTGAAAGCAAAGGCCGCAATGATGATTGCCTGTTATCAATCGTCGCGGGTCGTAAGTTATCAGGGCCACGTTTAACAGGCATTTGTCTGTGAAACGTGGTTTTTTATTAGGAATAAGGGAATAAGGAGGCTAATCATGGGTAGTTGTAACATATCTGGAATTAATTCAAAAACTGTTTGTGAAAGAAAAAGAGGTAAGTGGACAGACCCCAATGCCCCCGCTCAAGTTACTTCAGCTGTCGCCGCCGCAAAAAAGGACGCAAAGAAAGATGCAAAGTTAACTAATAATACTAAGTCAGTTAATGAGACTAAATCGACCAATGATACGAAGCCAGTTAAAGAAGCTAAAAAGCCATCTAAACTTACTAAATCTACTGAGATTGCTAAGTCTACTGAGATTGCCAAGTCTACTGAGATTGTTCACTCAGTTGAGGTCATCACTCCGCCTGTTGAGCCTTCTGTCGTTACTCAACCAGAGAAGGTTATTCAGTCAGAAGTTATTCAGCCAGATAGAGACCATTTACTAGCCCTGGGTACCGCACCGGTAATATCACCTCTTTTTGATCAAAAAGAACTAAGCGCAAACGGTCTCACCATAACCTGGGTAGACAAGAACAATAATGGCCAACTCGATTTAGCGGAAAGAGAAACGGCAAAGATCTACGCGAGCAGTTCAACTGGTTCCCCAATTTCCATCGCCTTCTTCAACCTGATCGACCAATACTCTGACGGCTCGAAGGGGGCCATCACTGCGGATGAGCTCGCCAAAGCCGGCGGGGACATTAAACAATATGGCGCCATCCTTGAATCCAAGGGGATGCCTGCTGACGGCGCTCTTTCGGCCTACGCTAATGCTGAATCCTTCCGCTATGTAAATATCAGCGTCCTGCGCGACAGCAAAACAGAGATAGCCAGCTGGTTTAACGGTAAAACGATCGATGAAGAAACCATTAAATCCGTTTTAACCAGCAAAGTCCACCAAGACATTATGGGATTAGTGGTTAACTATCTTAAGGACAATCAAAACGTTTCCGCGGACGACATCGCCGGCTATTTACTCCGGCTTTCTATGGCCAGCCTGACCAAGCTCAACGATGCGTTTGGCATCGAAAAAAATACATTCGAAAAGCTCTCCCTCAAGCGTTACAGTCCGGAGACGGTAAACAAAGAAAATCTGCTTGAATGGCTAAAAAAAGGAGAAGTGGCCGGAAGAACAGGGACTGCTTCTTTAGATGAAAGTTATTCGGATGAAAGCGAGATCATCTCGACCATCCAAAAAACGGCAAAAATGGGTAAATCAGAGCAGGTCAAAGTACTGTTAGACCTGGTCGAAAAACACCCAAATAGCGACGAAGCCAAAAAATGCTTTGTGCAATATTCTGCTGATTATGCCAAATATCTATCAGGGGTCCCAGAGTTAAATGGGGAGGAAATCACCCTCGCTGGAAAAATAAAATCACAAATGGAAACTTTCGGCAAAAAAGAGAGGAATGTGCCGGAGCGGCAAAGCTACAGTCAGTTAGCCACCCTATTCGAGGAGTTGGCCTCCCCTCTGCCAGGCGAGCCGGCGTTCAGAACAGCCATGCTCACCAAAGATAAAACGGCATCTGCAATTGGCGCCGCTTATGCCACCTATGCTCTATCGCTTGAGCCGAAAATAAAGGAGTTAGAAGCTAAAGCCGATAGTCTGACTGCCGACGAAAAAAAGAAGCTGGTCAGAATGTATATCGCCTTAGGACGCGCCAAGATGATTCAAGGCGATACAACCGCAACCCTTGCACTGTTGAGTACGGCCGAAAAGCTTGCCGGTGCGGATGACAAAAAAGAAGAGCTCTCATCGCTAAGAGAAAACAGCAACAGCGTCAAAGATTATAGCACTCAAATCAGAAAGAAAAAAACCCCGGTAGAACAAGCGCAGGAATATATCAGAATTATCGGACAGGCGGTGGATGCAAAAAATGCCGACTTAGGCTTAACGCTAGCCTTACACGTAATTAATGATTTCCATGCAAATAGCGCCAACAAAAAATACTGGGCTAACCTGAGTGCTTGGGGCGATAAATTGAAAGCTGCCGTCAAACCACATCCGAAAGGCCGACTAACCTCTTCCGCCAGTGCCATTAAGTATCTTGATGAACTAGTGAAGGGAACAACTGGCAAGAACCAGGAGGGTAATTAATGGGTGGTTGGGGAGAAGTAGAAGGCTTATCAACAAGCCATGAAAGCGCCTGGAATACCGTTGAAACCGGTTATGACCAGCGGCTAAAACAACATCAAGTCAAATTAAATAAATTCCTGGATCAGAACCGCTATCGGGAAGCGCTGGCCTATACAGCTAGAATGCCGGAAGAGCTCAAGAAGACCTTTAGCCCAGCAATTGCCGCTTTGCAAAAATACTTGGCAGCCATGTCAAATGGTGATATCGATGCTGCGAAAGTACTGATTAATGACCCGAAACAGTTCAAGCTCCTTAAGTTTTTTATTGATGCTGACAAGACTAAAGAGAAATTAAATTCGTTTGAATTTGCCTTGATCCTGGAAATCCCTTCCACCCCTTTGGCCAACCCCTTAAAGGTCCAAGGTGACGCTCGCCTCGTCAAGATCATCCCCGGCAATGGCGCCCAGGCCAATATTGCCGAGCTGCAAGAATATCTCAGCGGGACGACAACGCTGGAGCCAAGCGACGCACCTTCTACCCGTTATCTTTCAGTCAGCAACCCGCACTATAATCCAGGGCTCCTTAATCCCAACGATCCCAATGATGCCACCGCTTTAGCCATAACCAGCTACACTAATCAGCTCTTGGCCGCTAAATTCAATGCCACCACGACAGAGGATATCGGCGATTCGCTTCTAGCTGACCGGTCTAATGAAAAGAACGAAAAACTGGTAATTTTTTGGACGAAGAAAGAAGCAAAGCAGTTGCAAAGAGATTACTCTAGTCCCCGCAATCAAGCTTCGGCCTCTCTGCTCTCTTTGGTCAAAAACAGCCAGCTCGGCCTTTTTATCCTCGGGCATTGGCCGCTGCAAGATGGCGTTAAAAAGATCAACGACCCTCTCTTCCTTAAGCTCACCCTTGATTATTTAAGAAGCAAAGGCCAGGATAAAGCCATCCTCAGCCAGGTTTCCGCCGCTCTCCTGGAAGGGACCCAGCCACTCACCCCAGAAACGCTTAACCGCTTCCTGGACATGTGCCGCCAGCCGATCGATAACGAAAAACTAGACTTGGCGGGCAAAGCCAAATATCTCCTAAACAACAGCACCGACACCGATATAATGAAAGCAACCTTTGCCGCTAACGCTGGCTTGCAGCCATCATTCTCTCATCAGCCACCTACTGTAATCTTTAATAAATTTACCGGCAAAATCATCAGCTTTGATGATCGGCCCGTTATTGCGCCCACCGCCAGGCGGAGTACGGAGATTGAATACGGCCGGAGCACCGATGCCCTCAATCTCGCCCAACTTGCCTCTTTCAAGAAAACGTATCAGATGCAGGGGGGCAAGCTCTCTTCCCCTGTTTCCGCAGATTACCTGAACGGCGAAGATCTCGCCAGTCTGGCTGAAGAGTTTGGACAGGAAACAAATCCTAACATAACCTATCTGCCAAGCTCAGACGCAAAAGCGACCACTCTCCTCAAAACCGTTCTCGAGACCCCCGAAATGAAGGACGATCATTTTTTGGCCGGCATTTATCAAAAGTTCCTTGGCTTAATAAAATTGACCAATGAAGAAAACACTTTACTCAATGGGCTTCTGAACAAATTAGATCCGAAGGTTAAAACAAGCGAAAAGATTAAACCCATTCTAGCCAAGCTGGCCAAGAATGAAATGCTTACTTTTGCCGACTTTGATTTGCTGATCGCAGCTTTAGGCAATGTCGATCTGACTGAGGCGCAAATCGCCGGGCTCAATGGTCTTAGAAAAGGCTATTCCACTTTAAGCACAGCCGAAACCCAAACGATCTATCTTTATCTTTCAATTATCGAAAAAGAGGCGATCGCCTCGTTACTCCCTACATTAAATAATGACCAGCGCGTCACCCTGGAGGCATTACTCAAGCCTTATGCGGGAACGGACCTGCCGATCGAGCTCCTCTGGCTCTTCCTTTCTGCTCAAGAGAAGCTCACTCCTGATATCAACAGCAAAGTCCAGGAGTATTACACGCTCTTCACGCTGGTCAACAGTTTGCGTTTTTCCAACCCCAGCGGGATCAGCGATCAAGAAAAATCAGCCGCGTTGGCCTTTGCCCATACGGTTGGCCAGAAACATTTGACCTTCGCCGAGTTGCGCGCCGCGGCGATGAAAGATCGGGGCGTAGCCGCCATCCTTCATAAGATCCAGGAATACAAAGTCGGCGCGATGGAAACGACCGAACGCTTTTACGAAGTTGCCCCAACCCCGGAAACAAGCGGTGTACCCAAGCCGCAAGCTTTCCAGATAACCAAATTCAAGATGGCTTATGCGGCCGAACGAGGCCTAATGAGAAAATATGATAAACTGCGGGATGGGATCGCCGAACAGCAGCAGCTGATCGATCAATGCCTGGCTGATCTGGATAAGCTTAAGGCTAATCAGGCCAGCGTTTACAATGAGGCGCAGGCTGAAGAGATCAAAAACCTGAGCAGTGACCTGGCTACGATCCGCGCGGAACAGCTGGTCATGGTAAGAGAATATCAGAATATTACTTTTTTCCTGACCGGCGATTCGATCCCCCGCGATTTCTACAATTGGCTGGTTAGCAAGTCCGTTTCGGCCGCTGACGGCCTATTAGGCGGTGCGGCCAGTGAATTTAGCCAGGATATCTTAGGCTTGAAATATAATGAGGATGGGACAATCAGAAACGTCCAGGACGTTTACCGCCTGCTCCACGAAGCCGATCGGACCCTAACCGATAAGCTCCCTTCCTGGTCAGTGGCCGGCTTTATTTCCTTGGATAACGGCTCTGAAAGTGGGCAGGAACTCTCCCCTGAAGCTCAAGCTGCAACCCGTTCCGTTAAGAACGCCCTCTCTTTCTTTATTTCCAGCGGCGCCATGCTGAACAAGGGAAAGGTTGGCGGCAAGATCAATCTCCAAACCTTAGCTACCCTAGAAATGGTGAATAGCTTGCTCGGCGGTCTCCCTGGTCGCCTCGGTATCATTAAGCGGCCAACAATCCACAATGAACCGGCAGCCCAGCTCAAGATGTTCATTTTAAGCGTCTTCCCCATGTTCATCAGCGCTGGCCTTGTTGCCAACAGTGAGATCAATTCTTATCTCAACGCTTCCGCCGAGGAAGTCGATCTGATGTCGATCACCGGCACCGATTTAAAACTCTTTAAAAAATATCTTGAGCTAATTCCCGATTCTAAGGCCATGTTGACCGACATGGAAGAGCTGGAAAAACATCTGATCGGGGATAAGCTGGTTATTGATTTCACCTCTGGCGCCATTATTGAACGGCTGCTCCTCTCCTTGGCAGCGGAACACAGCACTACCGTTCTCGATCCCGAAGCGGCAGAGATTAGCGCTTCAACCATGCCGGACTCTTTCCATGATTTTGTCCGCTATAATGTTCCTTTCGCCTACGCGGAGGTCAGAAGTAAAATAGCAGCTAACGCCCATTTCGATTCTCTTGCCTTATTACCAGAAGTTGCCAGAGCGTATTTGGCCCAACAGATCACGCTACGCGTTGTCATGCCTTTTTCCATCTATGTTGCCTTGCCGGCCCAAACCCTCGATACTGCCTATCAAACAGTTAGAGGAAAAAACTCATTGCAGCAACTTTTCTGGCACAGTGATTCCAGCATCGGTAAAACTGCATTCGGGTTCTTTCTCTTCACCAACTTTGCCCCGGTCTGGTACCGGGAAGCCGACAAAAAGCTGGAAGAAGGGGACATCACTGCCGCACTTGCCTTATTTTGGGTTACGAATTATGTCGCCCGAATGGGTGGTTGGGATAGCGTTTGGGGAAAGACTCTCACCTTAGACCGGTTCGCCTGGAAGCTCGGGCTTGAACATCTCCCTGTTTTCAATAAGATCCCGCTGGAAGCTCGCGCCGGGGCGCTTAGGTATTTAAATGATAAATATCATTTTCCCGACAATCGAGCAACTAAGATTGCCGATTTCATCCTTCATTACGGGCTAGACCCAATCGGCTACGGAGAAGAACACCTCAACAACACGACTACAGAAGAAAGCGGAAAAATCCAGCGCGGGACCAAATGGACACTGAATAAATTTCATCGGACACTCGGAAAACCGTACGAATCGCTTAATATCCTGGGAAGAACACTCAAACGCCTGGCAGAATATCCACGGATCATCCGACCAGACCATCTTAATCCCCATAACCCTCTCCCCAACAATAACACCGATCTTAGCCTGCCGGAAATAGAAAAGAGAACCGGTCAGGAAGGTAATTCCGCGACCCCCGTCGACCCCCAAGTCAGAGAAACTGCCCGGGAAATCGCCCGTCAATCTGACGAGTTGATCAAAAAGTATGAACATCGGCCGAAAGATTTCTGGCGCGATTATCATGCTCAGGTTGGCCGCCCAACCGAGGCAGCCACTCTCCGCACCTGGCTAAGAGCAGCGTTATATTTCGAAACCGGCAATAAGAAAATGTACGAGGAGCAACTGCAGGCGCTCGACCTCTTTGCCGGCAATAACAAGGTTTTCGTTCAGATGGGGACCGGCCAGGGTAAATCGACCCCGGCTTTGATCGGCGCCGGCGAAGAGGTCCTGGCCAGGCATTCAGCTAATTATATCCTGACCACCGACAATAAACTGGTGACCCAGCTCTGGGAAGATCCAGCCATCAATACGCTGCGAAAAGCCGGAATCCAGATCTACAAGATCGACCAGAGCACCACACCTCAGCAGGTTGCGGATATTTATCAGCGGGTCGGCAAAAGCGGTGGCATCATCATCATGACTTACCAGGAACACGCCAGTCATCTCTCTTCCGGAGCGGTCGATCGCCGCAGTATTAAACCTGGGGTCCTCTGGTTCGAAGAAGTTGACTGGCCGCTGGTGGAAAACGCCAATACCAGTTTTCGGATGGGGATGCCGGGCAGTTTTGAACAGAATGAGATCATCAAATGGTGGCAGGAACGCGGCCATCGCCTGGCCTGGGAAACAGTTCAATCACTTTACCAAAAACTTGAAAAAAATCCTGAAAAATATTACGAAAAACAAGCCGATGGGTCAATAGCGTTTTCCGCAGAAGGCCAAAAGTTGATCCGTCGGGCTTTTGGCAGCTATGCCGGGTTCAGCAAAAAGAGACTCGCCCTGATCGAATCCCAGGGGGGAAAAATGCTGCAAGCCGTGCGCTTAGCAAACGAGATCAAACTGGCTTACGCTATTGAGAGCCATCCAGCCCTGAAAAACAGGGAACTGGCAAAAGGCAGTGAGGCCCGCCTCAGGGAGCTCGCCAAGCTGCGTGAACGCTACCCGCTCTCATTCAGCAAGGGGAAGTTGACTTGCATCAGTCCAACCAACGATCCGGAAACATCCAAACGCTTTGGCGGTCATATAGATAACGCGCTCCGTTTGGTTTATCAAGGGGCAAGCAAGATCGAGCCCCCCTCTTCAACGTTTGCCGACATCAATATCCAACAGATAATGCGTTACCATCTGGACGGCAACGGCAAGATCAGGGGATCATCTGGTACCGCCGACCTCTTTACTGACCTCTTTACTTCCGCCTACCCGGAACTGGCCGGTCTCCGGGTCTATCCGATCGATTCCTTTGTCCCGGAAATAGCCCTTAGCGATGAAACACTCAACAACCGCGGCAATTGGGAAAAATTACAGGACGAGATCGTCCGCGCGGCAACTAACCGGGAAAAGAATCCCGGCGTTTCCACCAGGGTCAAAATCGTTGACGAGTCGGCCCAAACGGAACAAGGGATCAACTCCTTGCGCGCCGAGTTCCTGGAACAGCTAAATGCAAAACTTAGCGCGGTCCTGAAAGATCAGGCAAAGCCCGGGACGGTCAAACTGGTGGAAAAAACGCCTCCCAGGATATTTTTGACCGCGGACGCGGAAACCAAATACGTTGCCGGTAAAGCCATCATGACCGCGCAAAATGGCGGCCTGCATATCGTCACCGGCAACACCTCGGCTGATATTGCGCGGGTCATCCAGGAATTAAAGGCCCAGCTGGCCGGCACCCCTGGGCTCAAACTCTCCATAAAAAAATATCATGGCGCGGAGATCATTAGTGTTCGAGCAGGGAAGAAGGTTCTTTTTGAGATTGTTCCAATTACGGAAGCAGTGATCAATTATGACGACGTGGACGCCTTGAAACAACGGGTCGAAGCGAATAATAAAAAAGGGATCGGGACGATCTTGCCGAATAACCGCCTCTACCGCGGAGTTGACATCACCGTCAGCGCCCTCCAGGAAAAGCCGCTGGAAATACTTGCTAACAATGAGAGAAAAACTTTGGCCCATATCAGCGGTGAAGGCGCCAACGTTGATTATCTTGGCGGACCGCGCTCAATCGCTCATCTTGTGCAATCAATTGGCCGCGTGGCGCGGTCGGTTTTTGCCGGCGTAAAAGCATACAGTTTGAACCTGGAAAGCTTCGACAACCCCTTTATGCAATATCTTGATCAGGCGATTGAAAAGAACGGGCTTAGCCGAACACAATTCGACGAAATAATGGCTGCCGGCGCCGCCGACCGCGGATATATCGAGCTGTCCCCGACCTCCTCTGAACAAAACATCCAAACTATCAAAAAAATAATTGATACTACCTATGAGATGGCTTACACTGACCTAAAAGCATCGATCACTCAAAATCTGGCGTCAGGGAACATTGTCTCAGGCGCTAATAAAGAACTGGCCGAACTTGTCCTTGCTTCTTCCCTGAAGCCGCTGGAATTCGCCCGCACCTTTATTGAAGGGGACATTCGGTTCTTGCTGCGTCAAGCGGGGATCAACCCGGAGAAACCAATCACGTCAGAACAGCTGGGTAAATTACGCCTTAATTTGCGGCAGCGCCTTAACGCAAACGACTTAAAGAAGACGGTTGTTGAAATTGACTCCTTGACCGGTCTTAACGGCCGCCAAGCGGAAAAACTGCTGGCCGACACGATCTATGAGGAATTTACCAAGCCGGGCGGCGGTTATCTGCGCTGGCTGCAGAACACCAATTTGCAGGCTAAAGCCAATATCTTATTGATGAGCCATTATTCTGAAGCGCAAAACACCCAGGAAACGCTGAGTGAAGAAAAAACGGGACCGGAATTTGAAAAAGACACTCTTCGTTTATGGCAAGGGAAACTTAGCGGCTTATTACAAGTTCTTGGTGAAGATGTTTTTTACGGCAAAGAGTCAAGCATCATCATTACTCCGGAACAGGCCGCCACCGCGGCGGCGCCTGCCCCAGCCGAGTCCGATTTTCATGCCCGGCTTGAAAAGATCCTCGGCCAGGGCAATTCGTCAGTCAATGGTTCGTTCACCGACGTTGCGGAAAGCGAGTTGGCGCAAGTTTTAGAAATAGTTGAAAAGGCGAAAAACAATTCCAATTTCCGCCGGCTCATCATCAATGATAAGGTCCATTTCGGCAACGGCGGCGCGCCAGCTCTCAAGGCACTCATTACCGAGCTCGAATCGATCGCCGGCGGCAACAACCAAGCGATCACCGGTATCGAGCTGACGGTCGACCCAGATAACAAGATCAAACTAAAACATATCTATTCGAATGAAGCCGGGCTTGTCCCTCTCGGAAAATCGAAAACTTGCGGGCCTAATGGGGCAACGGCAGAGGAGGCAACAGTTCCCACCCAAGCCCTGACAGAGGGTCTGGCCAAGGCTAACCTCCAAACAACAGTTAAAACCCTTGCCCCGATCTTTGGCGAACCAATGGCTAAGGAAATTGCTAAGGAGCTTTCCACTCTTGACGCCAAAAAGATCGGCCAATTCGAAGCTGAATTGCAGAGCAAGATCAAGCAAATGTCACACCGCGAGTTTGCTGATCTGATGAGTGAATCAGGAATAAGCAAAGAAAAGGCTAACGAAATAAAAACCAAACTAGATACCTTTCAGAGAAGCAATATGAAGGTCGGTTTTATCTCCATTGCCTCCGGACTGTTGACTATGACCGCCGTCAGCAAGCTTATAAATAAATTATCCCCTGACATGAATCCCGCCCTGCACTTCGGGCTGGTCATGGTCGGCGGCCACTATTCCAACCAGGCTGTCATGTCTCTGGGTGGAAAAATGATCAAAGATCCCACTTTTCGGGCTTCAATCGTCAAATTGGCAAAATCACCTCTCTCCCTGCCAGCCGCGGCCAGAAGCGCTAAGACGGCAGCCGGCGCCATCAAAGCGGGTCTCACCACGGCTAAAGCCGCCCCTCTCGCTACCGCAGGCAAGGGGGTTCGGGCGGCTGGAACTGGGATAGCCAGTGGAGTCAAAATGATCGAAGGAATGGGCCTTGGCAACATCAGCGCCGCTTCCTGGAAAGTGCTGATGGACGGAATGGGAGTAAAGAATCAGTCTGTTATAGAATACGGCTCGATGGGTGCGTTTTTTGTGCCCGATGTCACCCGCATTGTTGGTCCGTGGCTGTCGCGCGTCGTTGGCTTCAAAGCTTTCTCCAATTTTGCCGCCAAGGGGGCCATTGGTTCCGCGGCCAAGGCAGTCAATGTTGTCGGTTGGGTAACCTTTGCCGCCGATATGACGATCGGCGGAATTGAGCATTTTGTGGTCAAGGATCCTTATATGCGCTCGGTCATTGCCCGCGCCATGGAAGAATGGAAAAAAGCGCAGACCAGCACGTTCGGCAAATACGGCCTGTCCGTTAGCGACGCCCTGATCGGCTCGTTCATGGATGCAAAAATTCCACCCAAGTACCTTGATCTAATTCAAAAACAGGACAAAGATGCGATCAACACCTTTATGGAAGAACTTGGCAAAGGAGTTTTCCAGGCGATGTTGGCCGGCAAGACAAATACCGAAGTAAAGAAAATGATCACCGACTATCTGCGTTCTTTTGCCTCAACTAAGGCAGGCCGAGAATACTTTGAGAATATGCAAAGCCTGATCTCGCTGAAGTATGGAGCGCAGATCCCGGCCGACCTCAAACTTCTCGCCACTCTTGATCTTTCCGATCCGGCCAAGATCTCGATCTCTGAAAAATTACTTAACAGCCTTCTGCGGCAAACAACTTTTGATGGGGAAAAAACCCTGTTGCAGCTAAATAAGGCAAGAAAAACTCTGGCCAGCAGGGCAAACAAACCATTATAACCGGCAATGAACGGGGCGGCGAAAAACAGGCTCGCCGCCCTTTTGATCGCCGTCTAAGGGAGACAAGCCAGTCCGTCCGCTTTTTTATCTGATCGCCGTTTCCGTCCCCGCCGCGATGTCCAGCAGATAAATCCCGGTCGCCTCACTAGTTTTACTGTAGACCACTTTCGCCGCGTCAGGCGATAAACGAGGCAATTCACCGCTGCACGAAGCCAGGACCGTTGTCCGGGTAGATGTCCCGGTATCAACCTTGCAGTACGCGCCGTCGGCCAGGCCGTAAATGATGCTTGTATCGGCGGACGAGATCTGTGGCTTGTCGACCGAGGAGGCCGCCGCAAAATTAACGCGGGCGGAACCGTTCGGGTTAATGAGCGAAAGGATCTTATCCGAACCGACAGTCCGGACAAAAGCGATCATCGTGCCGTACTTCCAAGAGACAAATTCGATCCCGGTATCAGCTACAACCAAGGTATCAACGGTCCCGTCGATATTTACCGTTCTGACCTCGGTGGAAGTGCAGTAAACAATCTTGGTCCCGTCATTGGACCAGTCAAATGATTTTATCTTGTTAGCGGCAAAAGCGAGCTCAACGAGATCAAGTCCGGAATGCGAACCGCCGGCAATATTACGGATGATGACCGAACCATATGAGCTGCTGCTGGAATCAAGATCGTTTAGGTAGGCGACATATTCGCCGGACGGCGAACAGGTCATCTGGTACGGCTTCGCGCTGGTCACGTCAAAACGGGCAGTAACGGCCGCCCCGGCTGTCGCCTCCATCGTCGCCACGCTCTCGGCGTAGGATGAACCGGTCTGTGTCCCAATGATGTTCTTCGAAGTGGTCTGCAGCCCATAAATATGGATCACCTGCCCACCCCGCGTCCAGCTCGGGCTGTAATAAAAATACTCGGTCGACATTTGCTCGCTGCAACCCGACAGGACAAATCCAAACATCAAACATCCAAATCCCAAACAAATCCCAACCAACAGTTTCCAAATCCCAAACATTTTGAGGTTAAAAGTTGTAATTTGGGTTTTGTTTTGAGGTTTGAAGTTGGACGTTTGAAGTTCTTTCATGCTTTTCCTCCCTTATGCGTACATCGCGGGCGGTTCACTGCCGGGGAGATAGCGGATCGGCTTACCTTCCGGTTTTCCCCGGCTCCGGATCTTTTCCGCCAGGGCGGCATCAAGCACTTCGTCCATCTCCTTAGCAAACGTAAAAGTCATGTCGGCCGGGATCTCTTTCTTGATCTCTTCGAAGTCGCTCTTGTTCTCTTTGGGCAGGATCACGTGCCGGATGCCGGCGCGGTGCGCCGCCAAAAGTTTTTCTTTGAGCCCGCCGATCGGCAAGACCCTGCCGCGCAGGGTAATCTCACCGGTCATCGCCACATCCTTGCGAACCGGGATGCCGGAGAGGGCCGAGGCTAGCGCCGTCGCGATCGTGATCCCGGCCGACGGGCCGTCTTTGGGCACGGCGCCTTCGGGCACATGGATATGGATGTCTGATTTACGGTAGTAATTCTCGTCAAGGCCAAATTCTTTAACCCGCGAGCGGACAAAGCTCATCGCCGCTTTGGCTGATTCCTGCATCACGTCGCCAAGCTGGCCGGTGATCGTCAGGCTCCCCCGGCCGGGAACGACCATCACTTCGACCGGAATTGTTTCGCCGCCGACAGAGGTCCAGGCCAAGCCGGTCGCGGTCCCAACCTGGTCCTTTTCTTCGGCCAGGCCGAAGCGATGGCGGGGAGCGCCCAGATATTCGGTCAGCTGTTCTTTTTTCACAATAAATTTGTGCTCGTCTTTTTCCTTGACCGTTTTGGTCGCGATCTTGCGCAAGATCGTCGCGATCTCCCGCTCCAGGTTCCTGACGCCGGCTTCGCGGGTATATTCCTGGATGATCGCCAGTAGCGCTTTATCATCAATTTCCACGTGGCTCTTTTTCAACCCGTG
>JAQVPA010000013.1 GCA_028702315.1 Candidatus Margulisiibacteriota bacterium | reverse complement strand
CATTGCGTGGTTCCGTTTGGGTTGGCCGAACTCCGATGGAAAATAATATTTGGGCCAAAGAAGCTTATCGACTAATCAACCAGCCATATTTTGCCAGCCTTAATAGGCTGCGTCAGGAAAGAAGGTTTTCGATATATGGTTATAATAGTCCGCTAATGTCTCCGGATGTCAGATTTTTGACTTCATTAGAGAGGCAGAACTTAATTGATGCAACTGCGGTAATTGTTTTTGGTGCCAATTTTGCTGAAACCGTCCAATTAAGCGCCGCTAATACTTATTATTTTTGTGTCCCTTGGTCTCCGACACTGGCCCAGGTCTTGGGCTATGAAACAGATTTCATGCGAGGTAAATGTTTTATTGCTCATGCGCCCAGAGGCACAACCGCATATCAATATCAATATAGGGCGGAAAGATTTGAGACTTTTCGAGAAAGAAGGGAAAAAAGACTGGGATTGGCTGTCGAGAACTCATAAATGATCTGACCGCCCATCAGAGCATTTTTAATCCTCTCTTAAAGCGTAATCGACCGCCGCGGCGCAGTGGATCGCCATCGAATCGAAAACCGGGACGGCGAGATCTTTCTGGCTGACCAATAACGGTATCTCGGTACAACCCAAAATCACCCCTTGCGCCCCTTCTTCTTTGACCAGGCGGTTAATAATCTGGAGATAACGCTTTTTTGAGCTTGGTAAAAATTTGTCGGCGCAAAGCTCATCAAAGATGACCTTATTGATATAGTCCCGTTCGGCTTTATTGGGAATGACGACCTTAAGCCCGTATTTTTTCTCCAGGCAGTCGCGGTAAAAAGGCTGTTCCATAGTAAAGGATGTCCCTAGCAAGGCGACGGTTTTTAACCCGCTCTTTTGCACCGCTGCGCCGTTGGCGTCATAGATGCGGAGAACGGGGATCTTAACATTCGCCTCGATAATATCGGCGGTCGAGTTCATCGTGTTGGAGGCGATAATGATAAAATCGGCGCCGCCCCGTTCCAGTCTTTTGGCGGCATCGACCATGGTTGCCTTTAAGGGCCGCCAATCCCCTTTATCCGCCAGCCGTTCCTGTTTCGAAAATTCCCCGAATTCAATGGAATACATCAAGACCTTAGCGGAATGGAGGCCGCCCAGTTTCTGGCCGACCAGTTCGTTTAACAGCCGGTAATAAACGATCGAAGAGACCCAGCCGACCCCGGCAATAACGCCGATCGTTTTCATCTCTGGTCCGGTCGACTTTGTTGGCCCTTTAGATAGGGGAAAAGCACAACCGCTGATTGCCATGATTACACAAAGCGCCACGGCCAGAAAAGTCAGCCATAACTTTATTTTCATGATTTCCTCCAAATCGCGAATTAGAACAACCCTGGTATTTTAGCATAACAGAAAGACAAATGAAGTCTATCTTCCGGATAAGGGCTCTGTGGCTAGAGGGGGGAATCGCGTGAAATTATTTTCAAGCAATCGCGATAATTATTTAGAAATGATTTCAATGAAAAACAATATAGGGGATTACGCTTCCTCGGCGTATCGGGCGATTAGCAAGATCAATTTTTACGGGCACGAATTGCCTTATCAGGCATGGCTGACGCCTCCGTCTATTTTGGCGGGCAGAGCGGTCAGTATTATAAAAAATGAGGCTAAAGTCATATGGGGGATGCGCCAGGCGGTTGACGCGATCAATAATGAGATCTTTGCGAACAAGGGGAAGATCGAGATCGCTAAATTAGGTCATGAGCGGGCAAGGGAAGAGTTGCAAAGATGCGGGATCGAACGCATTATCGTTAATAATAGGATAGGTTTGGGTAACAGTTTATCAGTGCCGGCTGCAATGATCCTGCTTAAGGCCGCAACCCTGATCCAAGACGAGGAAAAGAAACTGTATCGCGCTTCCTCATTTATGGACCAAGTCCCCGCTTATATTAAAATAGAGCGGACAAAGGCAATAATCAGCGCAACAACTTTCTTTGAATTCCCTACAGTCCTAAATCCGGACTTATTGCCTTAAAGGCTTTCTTAGATCCACCCCAAGATCACGCCAAAGACGATGAAACAGAACGCGTCAAAGCCCAGGATCGAGCCGGTCACGATCACTTTATCCCTGACGCTCTTCATGTCATGCACCCAGAAACAGACAACAAAAAACGTGAGATAACCGAACAGGAAGATGAGCCATGGCGCCTGGATGTTCCACCACGGATGCTCCCAGGTTAGCGCGCCGATCAGGTTCAGGACGACCTCAATGCCAACGGCCAGCAGCGCGTTGAGGATGGCAAAAAACCAGCGGTTCGGCAGGCCGAGAATCTTCAACTTCTTGTCCTTGGGAAGCATTTTGCAGGCGTAAACGCCCATGATGGCGAACATCAGAGTGATCTCGATGTTCAGCCCGATCAGGATATTGTAAGCGGTCGCCCCTGGCGTTCCCCAGACCGGGGCAATTTTATTGAAATGAAAAAAGAGGGCGTTCCAGATCTCATTGAACCAGTCCATTCCCCACAAGGCTAAGCCGCCAAATAATATCGACCAATTTTTCCTTTCGACCTCGACGGAATAGATGTACAGGACGATCAGCAGGAGCGGAACAACGTACCACTGGAAATGAGAAGGATCGCGGAGGATAGCCTGGGCCTGACGGGCGCTTTCGGTCATCATAACTCATCGCCTCCTGTTAGGACTGACTGGGAGGATTATAACATATTACTGGCTGAAGAGCTGAACAGCGGTTTCAAGTCGATCTCCGTCCAATCCTGCAAGTCGCGGACGTTGAGCCAGAGCTTCAATTCTTTCGGCGCCGCGACAATCGTGTAATAAGTCTTGAGGCCGCTTCCGGGGTAAAAAGTGGGGCCGCCTTGTGGGATGGTGGCGTCAAAGAATTCTTTCATCTTATTAACATCGATCCGGCCTTTATTCTTTTTAGCCAGCGCCGCTAGGTTGCTGCACCGTTCGATCGTAAAGCCGGCGGGCGCTCCCGGCGGCAAGCTTCTGGTGACATGCCAGGTCGGGTCGATAAAGTTATTGGCCGCGGCGACCATTCCCTTTTCGTCATCCACCCGGCGCCGGTAATCGGCGGTTCCCCATTCATAACAGGCGCCTTGGGTCGGGCCGGCCACGTTAATAAGCAGGCCCCCCTGGGCGCGAACCGCGTCAAAGAAAGCGTCAGCCTGCTCAAACGACGTCGAATCGAGCATCATCGACATCAGCGCGCAGTTGGAATTAAGCCGGTTTTTGGCGCTGTTCGGATCGGACATCCCGCCGTTCTGCAAGTCGTAAAATAGTCCTGATTGGTTCAGCGCCGATTGCCACATGATCTGGCCGACATAATTAATATCCGCCACTCCCTGGCCGGAGCCGGTTGGATTGAACACTGCCACAGTCAGGAATTTCTGGTAAGGCGCCAGGGCTTTTGTCCCGAGGTCCCAATTGCGGCCGGCGATCGCCGCGCCATTTTTAGTGTAGTCGCCCCAGACGATCAAGCCGGAGCAACTCCCTTCACCCATGACAATTGGGCCAAGCGCCTGGCAGGCGATGATCTGCTTATCGGCGCCAAGGCCGGAAGTTTCCCCCATGCCGCGGACCCATTCCCGGACGTAAAACGGCGCAGCGGCCAAGCCTTTTTTCATTTCGGCCAAGACCTCATCATAAGGCGCTTTGTCGGTCCCGAGTCCGATCTGTTTTGTCGCCAGATCATAAAACTCATTAATCTCGTTCTTGACCAGCGCGCCATACTGCCGCCCCATCTGGTAAAAGTTCCCCTTCATGACCACGACATTTATTTGGCCGGCTTTATAAAGCTGGCCGCTTTCGAACTCGGAAACAGATTGCAAATCAGCCGCTTGAGCGATCGAAACGAGCAGACCGAGCGCGAGCACGAGACCAAATAACTTTTTCATTTTATCCTCCTATTAATCGGCTTTATTCTAACATACTAGGCGAGGGGTAGTCAGAAGAATAGAGTAACGGGTAACGAGTAACGAGTACAATGTACGCGTTACGCATTACTCTATTCGCGTTACTTTCCCAGAGCCTTCAGCTCATCGGGAAGGAAAGGCCGACCGGAAGGCGACAAGGCGGTCCCAATGATCTTCCCCTTGAGGACAAGTTTATTATCTGCGGCCCGATAGATATCCTGGTAGAAGACGAACCTGATCTTCCCCTCCAATTCCATTTTTAAGGTAACATAAAACTTATCCCCGCTGGTCAGGGAATATTTATAATCGATCTCCGACCGGACGACCACCAGGTTGATCCCTTTTTGGTGCATGAGGGCAAAATCGATCCCGGCGCTTTTGAGGAACTCGTGGCGGGTATGTTCAAGATAATTTAGATACGTAGCGTTGTTGACAATCCCCTGGAGGTCGCACTCATAATCGCGGACGGTAAAATCGAGACGGAATTCGCTCATTAATTTGCCTCCGCGGTCGAATAGCCGAGGAGGTTCTTGGCGGCGCGGCTGGTGTCATAGAGGAACTTTATCTCGCTCCCCAGGTCACCCCAATTGATGACCGTGGCGGACATGACGACCGTTACATCCTGGGCCGGGTCGCAAAAAGCGGTCGTCAGATAGCCATTGTGCGCGCCGTTATGGCCGAAGCCGAGTCCCGTAACCTTAAATATTCCCAAACCGTAATTCCTCACTGTCGCTTCGGTGGTCATCAGGCTGACTGTTGCCGCGGTCAAACCCGACTGTCCGGTGATCAGCGCGCGCACCCATTTGGCCAGGTCGGCCGGCGTGGTGATAACATTCCCCTCGGCGACATGGCCGGACATATTATCGACGGTGACATCGGTCAGGGTATTGGAGAGATACTGATACCCGGTCTCATAGGGTGAGGGGATGGTCCGGTCGTTCCCCAAGTACGGGAAGCTGGTCTCGGTCAAACCATTCGGCGTCAAGAGGTTTGCCGCTATGAACTGGTCAAACCTTTGGCCCGAAACTCGCTCGACGATCTTGCCGAGCATTGAGTAGCCGGTGTCGCTGTAATGGTAATCGGTGTCGGGGGCGAAGTAGCTTATCTCGCAGGTGGCGACCACGCCGACCAGCTCGTCAAAAGTAAAAGTGTGTTCCGGCGCCAGCTCCTTGATGTAATCGATATAATTTTTCCCGGCGTAGGGGACCGTTTCCTTGGATGGGATATCGGAATTGGCCACGTCCCACACTCCAGCCCGGTGGTTGAGGAGCAGTTTAATGGTGATCTCGTTCTTGTTGGGGATATTATAATCGCTGGTAGCCGGTACATATGGTTCGGAGGAGCCGGGGATATTGGCGGTGATCAGGTCATTGATGTTCAATTTTCCCTGCTGGTGGAGGAGCATGATCGCCGCGCTGGTGTACGACTTGGTTGTGCTGGCGCCGCGGAAGTGAGCATCCTTGGTCCCGCCCGGCATATTGGCCGAAGCATAGAAGTCTCCTTTGGGCGAAATGATATACATCGCCAACCCGCCGCCAAAATTGGTTTTTCCCGCGGCGTAGCTTTCCCATTTACTGGAGAGGAGGCTAGCCAGGGCTGTTTGGTGGGAGTGGTTGAGGGTCTGGCCCCAGCTGTTGCCGGCTAGCAGAAAAAGCCCGAGCATGGCAGCCAAACCTAAAAGGAGGGCGCTGTTTTTCATTAACCAAGATTTTCGCATTATGGTATCGTGGTGTCAATGTTTTAGGGAGAAGTCTATGAAGGCCCGAGAAGGCCTGGGAAGTTGGAAGAGGGCTATGGGCTAATATGGCAAAAAAGGCAGGGGGGGCTCTTTTTCTAAGGTCGTAATATTTTGAAACATTTAAGCCTTTATGACTTTTCTAGCCTTAAGCCTTCTCCGCCCTTCTTTTCCCTTCAGCCTTTATTGCCTTCCCTGGCCCTCATTGGTCTTTTTAGCCTTCAAAGAAATTCTTCGCAATTGTATTAGGAGAAGTGCGCTTGATTATTATGGGGAAGAAGGTAAAATTTAGGCTATGAAGAAATTAATTGGCATAATTTTGGTTATTGTGGTGATCTTGGCTGTTGGCTTCTTTGTTTTTAATTCTAAGCCCGCGAAGCCCTTGCTGGTGGCGTATGAGGGGGTTCTCCCCGGGGCCGACTGCGCGGGGCTCAAGACCGAGCTAACTTTATACAAGGATAATACTTATTTTCTCCGGGAAACCTATCTGGCGACGCGGGATGGGGACAAGACGTATACTTCTTCGGGCAAGTGGCAAGCGCTCAAATCTGGGAAGCATGAGATCATCCAGCTAAACTACGACAAGCCTCAGGATATCTACAATTTTCTCCAAAAGGACGCCGATCATCTTGAGGTGGTGGGGAAGGACTTAAAACAGATCGATATCCCAGCCACGATGAATTTAACGCTGACGAAAAAGAAGTAGGGGAGACCACTGATTTTTGACCGGCAACCTCGGCGCGCATATTTATTTTTAGGAGAGAGAGGAAGACATTTTGGGGGGGATGACATTTAGGGCTAATGTGGCAGATAGAAGTAAAATATTGTTTGCTATATCTCATTGCTTACGAGTGACTAGAATCCATCCGTATAAAGGAGAGTGTCTTTAAATCTCCTGATCTGATCTTCTGATTGATTTCGTAGGGTTAACTGAGAAACTGAACAAATAAATTCTCTTAATTTCTTAAACGCTCCTTTAGAATACTTGTCAGTTCCGTCATAAATTCTATTAATAATGGCCATATTCCATGATAAATATCTACTTGGGATAATGATGTCGGTAATGTCTTCCCATTTAGTTATCAATCCACTTCTGTAAGATTTTTCAAGTACTCTATCGCAATTGCCCTTGCATGACCAATAAATATCGACAATATTATTTGTATTTTCATCGACTCCCTTAGTGCATTCCTCAACAAAAGCAATTATTCCTTGAGGCGCATCTAAATGCAGGAGATCTTTCCCGCAATGCTTGCATTTTAGTGGATAATATTCATTGAAAAGGTTTGATGGTTTTTGATAGGTGTTTTCCCATGCAGAATATGATTTTGGGAAGTATCTTTTTGCAATCTCTCTGCCTGTGGGCGATTCGAGTAGGAACTTTTCAATATGGCCGTGGTCAAAGATAGAAATATTATACTTATTTTTCAATTCTTTTAACTTATTACTTAGAGCGGAACTGATTATTGTTGAATAAAAACCCATAAAACCATTAGCTCCATTTGTTTGCAAACGATCGGTAATATCAGTTTCGTCGCTTATAGTAACAGATTTTCCTGAATGAGCTTTGTGTTTACAACTAACCAGCCATTTAATGGTTGTAATTCCAGAAATGCCAGTCCGTTTTTCATTAACCAGGATATCTCGGCCCCCATCTGGTCCACGATCAATGAAGGAATTGATCTCGAACCCCATCATCTCTAATGCTTCTCTTGCGAATATTTCAAAGGTATCTTGCTGCCCATTAGAGATGTTGGCTTGAGGGATTTCTTTGAAGTCTAGTGTGCCCATATTAATGACTCCTCATATTGCTTGCATAACATATTATAATTATTTCGATGGCTTAGAAAGTGATTTATCATAAAAATCCACTATTACTGGTTTATCGCAAGTTGATCCCTTTCCGACAACTATGGCGCGAAATCTTGGTAAAATACTCATTGATTCCAAATATTTATTGTTTATATACGCACTCATAAAATGCTTTGAAGTCTCATCAAATGTTTGTAGCGCAATTATCGTATGGCATTGATATAAAATAGTTTTTGTTACTAATGCTGTTCTTTGGGTGATTATTAAAAATCCAATATTATGTTTTCGGCATTTAAGAGCTAATTGTGAGATTCGGCTTACTTTGGGTTGTCCGAATTCTTGCTGTCCGAAAGTGCTTTCCGGGATAAAATCATATGCCTCTTCCATGACTATGCATATTTTCTGCTTCGGGTCTTTTATTTGATAACGAATAACATTTTCTATTACTGCAACTGCACCATCGGTTTGAGATAATGGGCCGTTTTCAGTCGTTTGCGATTTGTTCTCCCAGTTGACAAGGAAAATGTTCTTTTTATCTTCAGGGGAAAAGTTGGTTTCACATTTCCAGACATCATAGTCGATCTCATGCCCTCTTTCCCTCCTCTTTTCTTGTTTACAGCTCCATTTAAATTTCTCAGAAGTTATTAAAGAGGGCGAAATGTATTTTGAAAGAGATTGGGGATTGTTTTGGTCTATTTCTAGTAAAACAATTTTATATCCGTTATTGGCCAGTTTTTCGATTATGTTTGCTGCCATACGCGATTTGCCGGTTCCGGTTTTCCCGATAATTGCAACATGATGGGTTATCGAATCATCAAAATTAATATAAACGGGATATTTTGACTTTGGTATTAAGCCAATACGATAATAATTAACGCCAAGTTCTGGAATATCCTTCGTGTTAGGGTCTTCGAGAAACACAAGCGAATTCAGGTCGGGGACCCAATTCGCATCAATAAATTGTTGTTTGTCATCCCAAAATCCTATTTGTTGAGCAGTTATTATTTTTATCCCTTTTTTACTTTTGCCATCAATAATCTCTGAATCAGTTTTGACATTTATGATTTGATATTTGGCAGAATCTCCATATAATTCAACATTTATTAAGTCCCCTTCTTCTAAATTATATTTTAAATCAATTCCAGGTATCATTCTAATTTTTATAACATTAATATCTGAATTATCATAAACGGTGCCTATTAAAGCCGTTTTTTTATTGAATATGTATGAATCAGACAGGAATTTAATCATTTCTGTGTTTTTATTGGGGCTTGGTATAAATACATATGTCTCTTTCGCGATATCATTAATTGACCCTTTAATTATATAGAATTGTAAATAACGTTTGTTGTCTGCGTCTAATTCATCGATATACATCGCCCAAATGTCGCCGTGAAGCGGATTATATTTATCTACAATAAAAAGGTCTCCAGTTGTATATTTCGGAAAAGAGCCGGACGATTGCTCGGCAATAACAATATTTGGAGTAAGATGCCCGATGATTCTGGCGATTAGGAGTGAGTGGGCTTTTTTATGAAATATATTTATAATAGGTTGTATTATATGATTATCTATTGGCTCAATTAAAATTACGGCTCCCCAAAAAACAATCATATTGAACGCCGCTATTTGTTGGGTTGTGATTGATTGTGAGCGTTCCATCGAAAAAACAATGTAATTAAAAAATGAAAGAATAAAAACAATTGAAAAAAGGATTCTCGAGCTTCCTAAGAAAGTTGAAACTTTATTTAGGCTATTAGCGACTCTCTGATGCCAGGATTGAGGGTCTTTTTCATTGTCATAAATAAGAAAACTCGCTATTGCCATAAATCCCACAATAATTGTATAAACTAAAAGAGAAGGGTATAAGGCAAATGTTTTGAAGCTATCTACTGTCCATAAAACTATGAGGAGTGTTATTATATTTACTATTACATCTAAGGATTTAGTAAAATATTTTTCTGTGATGAATATCCCTAATATTATTAACAAAAGGCCGCTAGCAAACCAAATATCAGAATCTTTAGGTAGATGAGGGAAGGCAATGGTAATAAAATAACGAAGAGCGATTAATGCCACAAAAAATATTGCTAAATATAAGAAACTCTTTATTTTTGACATTATCTATTCTACGAGTATTTTCCCACTCCCACCTCATGGTGTCAATGCTTGCCCCGGAGGCTACAAAGTCAAAATTTAAAAGTCAAAAGGCAAAATTGGGGACTAGGGACTGGGGGAGGGCGGTTAGGGTGTTATTTTTTATCCCAATTCCCTGATTTCCGAATATCCAAACCCCAATCTCCTAATTCCCCAATATCCAATTTATTTGTCCTTCCTATCAGCCAAAAAGCCGATTGGTTTTGCCGGCTTGGGCTGTACGATGACCGGCTCCATCAACTTTTTCAATAATTTAAATACTGTGGTGATCTCGATCTCATGTTTTGAATGTTTTTTCTCCAATTCATTGATCTTGTGAGCCAGCTCTTTGTGGGAAGAGATCAATTGGCGCAGATGAGTGAAGGCCCGCATGATCTGGATATTAACCTCAATTGCCCGCTCACTCCGCAGAATCGAAGAAAGCATGGCCACTCCATTTTCCGTAAAAACATATGGCAAATATTTTGAATGTTGGCCTTGTTTTAAGGTTCCAATTTGGAACCTTAGCCGATCGTACTCCTCCTTATTTAACTGAAACATAAAATCGATAGGAAAACGCTTGCGATTTCTGACCACTCCTTTATTTAGATTCTTGGTCTTCACACCATAAAGCGTTGCTAAATCCTTGTCCAGCATAACTTTTGTCCCTCTGATCAAATAAATCCTATTTTCAATGCGCTCGATCGGTATCAATTTGTCCATATCTTCCCTCCTTAATTCAGAACTAGCAACTTTATTACCAGCATGGGGAAGTAACGGGGAACAAGAATAGAGTAACGAGTAAAATGAATAAAATGTTGTCTTTATAATAAAAATTCCTTGTACTCGTTACTCGTTACCCGTTACTCTATTCTTCTCCCAGTGACGAGATTTCGCCGGGCAGTGACGGTTATGCGCCAGCTTTAAGCGAATGACTGGTTGGGTTGATGGGTGGATAGGTTGATAGGTTGATAGGTTGATAGGTTGATAGGTGGTTAGGGGGTTGTTTTTGATCTCAATTCCCTGATTTCCGAATATCCAAAGCCCAATCTCCTAATTCCCGATTTACAAAAGGCGGGAGAGAACTTGAATATTATAGGGAAAAAGGTAGAATTTAAGCTATGAATAGCAAGCGCTTGGTAAGGCCTGACGGGAGTTATTGATGAAAAGTAAGATATTAATCGTGTCTGAAGGGAATGCCTGCCGTTCGCAAATGGCCGAGGGATTTATTAATAAGTACGGCGGCGATCAGGTTGAAGTGTTCTCGGCCGGGTCAAGGCCTTTGTCGGAGATCGACCCCATGGCCATTCAAGTCATGAAAGAGGTTGGGATCGATATTGCCGGCCAGAAGCCGAAAGATTTTTTTGGCTTACCACACAAGGAATTTGATTATGTTATTACAATAGGTTGCAGCGACGTTTGCCCTTTTTATCCCACAAAACAAAAAATTGACTGGGCGATTGAAAAACCCAAAGAATCCCTGACAGAGTACCATAATGTCCGAAATCAAATTCAGGAAAAAGCCAAGTATTTTTCCCAGTGTTTTTGCCAGCTGTAGCTTAGGGTTTCAGTGTGAGAGCTTGGGCGGTTACTTAACAAACAGTTTCTTTGAAAACGCGAAAATCCAATTATCGGGCAGAAGTCGCCTCATAAAGAGGAGCAGCCTGCCTTCCAGTCCGACAACGTAACGAAACTTGCCGCTGTTGTCGGACGCCGCCCTATAGATCACCGCTGCTGCTTCTCGGGGTGAATGCGCCTTCTTATACATATCCTCGATCCACGGCTTGATCCGGACGATATAATTGTCATAATCGGTCAGTTTCGGGTCACTGCAAATATCTGCTGAAGTGTGACTGAACTCTGTTTTGATCGCTGCCGGTTCGATGACCTTAACCTTGATGCCCAACGGGTCCAGCTCGAACCGGAGCGCTTCACTAAAACCTTCAACTGCCCACTTGGTCGAATTGTAGAGAGTGTAGAGGGGAAAGGTTGTCCGCCCGGCGATCGAAGTTACATTGATTATCAGTCCGTTCTTCTTCTGCCGGAAATGGGGGAGGACCGCCCGCGTCACTTCCATTAAACCGAATAAATTCGTTTCGTACTGGCGCAAGATCTGCTCCCGGCTCGCTGCTTCAAAAGGGCCGACCGCGCCGTAGCCGGCGTTGTTGAGTAAAACATCAATCTCGCCGAATTTATCGATCGTTGCCGCGACCGCCGCCGTGATTGTTTCCGGCTTTGTCACGTCCAGGGCGGGGGAGAAAAAGCCAGGGAGAGTGCTCTTTCCCGGCTGGCGCATCGTCGCCGCCACGTTCCAGCCACGCTGCTGGAAGAGCAGGGCGGTCTCTTTGCCGATCCCTTGCGAAGCGCCGGTTATTAAGATGGTCTTTTTCTTCATAAGATGATTTTCGCACCACTATCTTAACAAGTCAAATTTTAAATATGGTAGAATAAGTCCAGTTGGGAGGGGGAAAAATGAAAAAGATATTAACGGGAATTGTTTGCGGCTTACTTGTCTTTTCGGTCTTAACCACAGGCGCGTTGGGTGCTAAACATAAAAAAGTGAAACCAAAGCCGAAGCGGATAGTCCACGAGCCGCTGGAACAACGGAGAGAAACACCGGTCATTATCAGGGAAGCGCCCCCCGTCTTGCAGCCGGGGCCGGCCTACACCAAAAGCACTTCTTTTGGCGGACAGATCATTGGCTTCTCGGCCGGCTTGTTTGGCGGGATCCCTTCGGTCGCCGCTGAAATTTGGTTCCCGAATATTCTTGATACCGCCAAGCTCAATCTTAGGAGCGGCGTCCGGTACGCGCAGGGCGAGGAACGGAAAAACGCGCTTGTTTTCCTCGACGGGATTTACTTTTTTTACGACCGGACCAGGGTCAGGGCCTATCTTGGCGGCGGGTTAAATTGTTTGGCGTACACTACGGGGAAAACCAGCGGTTCCGTTGGCGGGGAATTGTACCTGGGAATGGAAGCCGGCAGCTGGCATAGCGGTTCTTTCTACCTGGAAGCGGGTTACGCGGTTATCCGCACTGGGTTTAGTCCCTCAATTAAAGGTTTGAATCTGAATATTGGCTATAAAACCGGGATGTAGTTTTACGGTTTGGGCTGGTCCGGCCGGTGGGAACCATGAGGTCGATCGTAAACTCTTTTATAAACCCCGCTGATAACCAGGGCAAAAGGACTGGTCCGCATCGTGAAAGCGAAGCGATGGCCCAATTCCAGGATTTCGGTCCCGTCTTGGCTGACTGCGATCAGGACTTTCCCCCCGTTACCGGCTTCACTGCCAGGGAGAACTTTCCTTTGCGTGACAGTGTAAACGGTGGCGTCATCGTGCCCGACCGGATCGTCCAGCCGTCGAATCTTGGTCCGCGTAATGGTCTTTCGCTCCGCGTCGATCGAATAAGTGCATTCGAATAAATTTTTATTGTCGTTCGATTGGGTAACCTGGCCGGTCTCTTTGAGCGCCACATCCCTGAACTGCCGGTAAGTGCGGGGTTCGGCGCTGGCCAGACCCGAGCAGACAATCAAACACGCCGCCACGGCCAATAAATTTCCTCTTTTCATCAAATTACTCCTATTTACTGTCAACAGTATACCCGCTCCCCTGGATGTAATCCCTGATGTCGTTCAATGAAGTGCCGGCGACGTCATTGGTATCAATAACGATCTGGACGTCGTCGCCTTGTTGAGTGATGCCGACCGTCGCGGTCGCGTCGACATAATGGCCGGGAGTGCTGACCGTACGCCAGGTCGTGTCTTCGTAAGAAGTCAACGGGAGGCTTGAGTCGTCTGCCGGCGGTGAGACGATGACCGTTTTACTCTTGGTGGTTTCACTGACCCCCTGTACGTAAACACTTCCCATGTTCACCCGGTATTGGCCAGTCTCGGCATTCTCATAAGTTAGCTGGTAGCCGCGGGTGCCGACATAGTCCTTAAAAATGGGGATGATCTTGGCAACGGTGGCCTGGCGCACCACCAGGGTGCTGACACAGCCGGATAAAATGAAGGCCGCTGCCATCAGCAGGGCGAGCAACAACAAGCTTGGGCGGAGCGTTCTCATTGTTAATAATTATAGCACAAATCGCTTATTCGATCTTATTCAGGTCTATTTGCAATTCGTGTTTCTCTTTTTCACCGCTGGTCAATTTTTCCGCGGCTATTTTGTCTTCGATCTCCTTGCGAATGATGTTTAACAGGTCACCGCTGGCGAAAACCAGTTTAGCCGAAGAATAGGCCATTTTACCGCTGGTTAATTGGCTTTTGACCAGGAAGGCGTTGGTTTTCCCTTTTTCAAAGATACCGGACTGGAGCAGATACGTTTTTTTCTCTGCCGGCGCGTATTTCTTGGCAAAACTGCCGATCTGCTTGTATTTCTTGTAAAAAGTATCGCGATAAAGAGGGAAATTGTTGTCGTTAATCCTGGAGAAGGTCATGGCGAATTGGCCGTTGTAAAAAATATAATGGGTATCATCCGGCTCAAAGTAGACCGAAGCGAATTTTCGCGGGACAAATTCGAACCGTACCCGCTGTTCGCCATTGGCATCCTTGGCGGAAAGAGGGGCTCCGAGCAACAGGGCGATGTCATTGTCATCGGTCGTGCCGATAAAAGCGGCACTGAACGGGCCGAGATTACCGCCAAAATTCTTGCTCGCCTTAAAAACGGAAAAATCCGAGCCCCAGGCAACCCCTTTATAGCTTGTCCCTTCTTCGGCGGGGGGCTCGGTTGTGGCGGTGTTTGCAGTCGCTTCTTCGGAAACAAACGTGACTTCTAGTGAAGCGGGGACCTCTGCCGAGGGAGAGGCGGTAGACTCAATGGTGATCATTTGATTTTCTTCGGCCGGTGGATCCTCGGCGAAAGCGAGACCGGATAAACAGAGCGGCAAGATCAAACAAAAGAAGATCAATAACCAGTAATGTTTTCTCATTTTTTTGCTCCCCTTTGCCAATTTTGCATTATTATGCAACGGTAAGATAGGCGAGTCAAGCGGCTAAAAGACTAAGGCTCCGGCGTCGGTGCGTTGGTTGTTCCGGTGATCCATTGGTTCAAATTTTGCCAGCTGGCTTCGTAAGTTGTGGCGAAATGAACATAGACATCACCGGCTGCTTCGAGCGTGGCGAGCTCCGATAGCTCATAAGCGTAAAAGATCCGGTTGGCCTTTGCTCCCTGCACAAAACACCACGATTCAACCGTCACGCCGGTCGCTTGCCTGATTAGCGCTGCCATGTCGGCGTAGCGCTGGGAATATGCTCCCCAGATTTGATCCGCTTCGATTGTCGAGACCGGATAGGGATCGGTATAATGAACCCCTTCGATTGAGACCGTGCCGTCGCTCAAGGGATAGGCGCGCTCGTACCAGTATTCCTTGTTCATCGTGATGTACGATGGATACTGCTGGGCGGTAGCTGTCGTTGTCCCTTCGTCCCAGATCCCTCGGTAGGTTTCCGTCGAAGCATAACTGTTGATCGCGTCAAGCAAGACAATCAGGTTATCACGGTTGGGTGTGCGCGACCAAAAACCGATATGGACTTTGACTCCGGCCTGGTTCAAACGAGGTTCCAGCTGGAGCGCCTCATAAAAGAGCCTGGTAGTGAAGTCTTGGCTGGAGAGGGTCGCGATCTTGACGGCGGGATCGGTAAAGATTGGCCCGCTCGAAGAACTTTGCTGGCCGCAGCCGAATAGGGTTATTAATAATATCGCCGGCAGGAAATAACAAAAGAGTTTTTTCATGTTAAGCCTGTTCATATTTCAAGGCCTCGCAGCATGAACAGTTATAATTTGATCGGCTGGGTGAACGTGATGAAAACCCCTCTATCGGACAGGTTGTTCCCCACATTATAAGTGCCAAGGCCCAATGCTATTCCGGTCCGGGATTCAAAGCCGAAATCAACCAGCATGCCCAGGTAAAGCTGGCTGCCCAAGCCGCCGCTGACCTTTCCCGTCCCATAAAGATTGTAGATCAAGCCGGCGCCGACATAGGGGTCGAGACCGAATAATGACCCTTCCTTGAGGTAAACCACCATATCCGCGAAGAGCGGGATGGTTTTGAGCTTATCAGAGAAAGCAAAGCCCAGGCCCAGCTTGTATTCGACCGCATCCTCGGCCAGGCCGATCTTTTCGCCCAGGCTTAGAGGGTCGGCGTAAATGATGTCGCCCCGCACTCCAGCCAGGAGGCTACCCGACAGCAGTTTGGCGCTAAGGTCGGTGTTCCAGCCCCAGCCAAAAAGGCCTTTATATTCTTTCGGCTTTTGGGCCTCAAAGGTTGGGGAGGGCGGTGAGGGAACTTCCGGCACGATTTTCGGGGAGGCCGTTGTTTCAGGCGGCGCGACCGGGGTGATCTGCGGCGTTACTACTTTTTTGACGGTCTTTTTGATCACTTTGCTCTGTGCGTTGGCGCAGGTTGCCCAGCCAAGGGCAAGAACGATCAGGAGCAGCGAAACCAGTGATCTATAATTTTTCATTTATTTGTCACCCTGAATGAGTATAGCAATTGGAAATACCCTGTCAATGGAAGATTTATGGTAAACTTTAAGCAGATGAGGAAAGGATTAATATTTTTGTTGTTTTTCGCTCTGGCTGGCGGCGTGTTCGCGGCTGGGTTTGAAAGTCTCGACATCATTAACAAGACTAACTGGGTCGGTTGGTTTGACCGGAGCCTGGGCTATCTTTATGACAGCCACGGCTGCCTCCATTTTTCGCCGGCCGACATGTACCTGCTTTATAAAACGATACCGCCGGGGATCCCTTTGACGGTCAAAAAATACAAGCTCAAAGAAGGCGACCCGCCATTCCCGGCCGATCAGGTCTCTGACCTGGCGGACAAGACCAGTTCGCCTGAGGACATAGCGAAACACGCGCTGACCTTTAAAAAGTATAAGACCGAGCTGGTCGCCTATCCCTCTCTCAACCTGCTCTTTATCATGGTCAACGGCTATCCCTATGCCAAAGTAAACGCCCTCTCCGGACCGCCGGCCGAATACCTGATGGCTTATGACGTGCCAAAGGGGAAGCCGGTCCAATGGGACTTTATGCTGACCACGCCGACCGACCCGGGGGAATATACCGTCCTGCGGTTGACCGACCACTATGTCAGTAGCGCCTACTATCAGAATACGATCGTCCCGTTCGGCGCCTGGATCAAGAAGATCGACGGCCAATGGGCTTATCAGGAGAATGGGAAGTGGCATAAGCTGCCGGACAATGTCGTTGCTGACCTGGCCCGACCGGCTGAGCAGCGAACCTATAATTATTATGACGTGAATCTGGACAGCAGCGGCCAGGTGGCGGCCGCGCGCTATGCCGGGCACGATTTTGGCAAGTACGTTTTGCTCTGGACGGTGGACGGGAAAAACCATTATCCGGAGATGGGTTACGCGGCGGGCGAGCTGGTCTATGAACAGATCTTGCTGGTCAAGGACCTGGTCCATCTTATGACCGTTCCCGGCGCGGACGACTTTAACACCGTTGTCGCCCAAAATAAGGATTTTACTTTTTACAAAGGTCTTTCCGACTTTAAAAACTCGAAAGGGGTGATAGTGCCGCCTGATGTCATCCCGGTGATGGCCAGTTATTATAAATTATTCAATGGATTAACTTTAAATGACAAAGATCGACAAGCGCTGGACCCGCGTTTGGTCAAAGCTCTTAAAGAATATAAGGAGGAGCGGCTGCCGCGCGACCAACGGGCGCGACGGGAAGCGCTCGGCCTTTACAATTACCTGCGAGTAAACAGCCTGGTGATCGATAAGCAAGCTGGCTGGTATGAACAGGTCAAGCAAGACTGGGCAATGTTCAAGGAACTGCGGGTCAAACTGCGCGCCGACTTTGACAAGATGGGGGTGCTGTCGCTCGAAAACCGGCAGAACCTGGTCGAAGGGTGGCTGAACGACCGCCTGGAATTCAGGCCGGCTGCCTTGCCGAAGCAGGCGAAATACGTTGCTGATCTTTCTTTTTCCGCTTTTTTTAAACCGGACGAAGAGAGCCGGCTCTTCACCGAGCGGGAGCAGGCGGTAATGCGGGAACGGATCAGTAAAGGAGTAAAAGGCGATACCCAGGGACTGGCGCTTAGCATTGTCGACGCGCTGAATAATTACAATTTTGGCGTTCTTCTCAATGATATATTGGGCGACCTGTATAAGAGCCACGGCTGTTTGCACGTTTCGCCGCGCAATATCCTTTTCCTCTACAAACTGTTGCCGGTCGGCTCGCAGATGAAGGTCTATAAATATTCGGAGCGCCTGAGCCAGGAGGCGGTTAAAGGCGTTCCGTATCTGGCTGACATGGTCAACTTTGAAGGCGACCTAGAAAAACTTCGGGAAATATTTGCCGTAACCCGAGAGGTGCAGGTTGCGGTTTATCCGTATTCAGGCGACTGGCTGGTTTACCTTAAAGGCACCCCTTTTGCCCGGTTGACGATCAAGGGTGGACCGCAAGAAACATTTTACCTTTTGCAGGGGAGGGACAAAAAAGGCCTGCCGCAGTTCGAGTCCCATCTTGCTTATCCGACCACTCCTGGCGATTATAATATTTTCCAGAAGGTCGAGAACTATGTTTCCAATATCTATCATGACCAGACCATCATCCCGATGGGCGGCCTGATCCGGCGGGAAAAAGGGGAATTGATCTTTCAGGACAGGGCAGGAAAATGGAAGGATATCCCGGGTGCGGTGGCGGCAGACCTTTCGCGCCCGGTGGAAAATCGGGAATACACTTATTATGATCCGGTCAGAAATTCTAGCGGCGAGGTTGTTGAAATGAAGTGGGGAAGCCAGCCGTTCGGACGATACGCCATCCAGACCACGGTTAACCGGAAGAGCGCCTGGCCCGAGCTGATCCATAGCTCCGGCGACCTGATCATGGAAGAGCGGCAGCTGGTCAATGACCTGATCGCGGTCCTGACCGCGCCGGCGGATGAACTGGACGACTGTGTAAAGCTGAACCAGAATTTTGAGCTCTGCCGGATCTGCAGCGACTTTACGACAAACCCTGACCGGACCGACCTGATCCAGCCAAAAGAGCGGGCGGCGTATCGCTTGTATTACCGCCTGCCGCTGACCAAAGAAGAGCTTGCCTTGCTGCCGCCAGATGCGGTCATCGCCGCTAAGGTGGTGAAAAATGAAAAACTGACTGACGCTGAGACCAATCTCTTGATCAGCGAAAGGCTTGCTTACCGGCGGAGCGGCAAACTGAAGATTAACCGGCAAAAGATCCTGGGGTTGTGGATCGATACTTATCAGTATGTGGTAGCGATCGAAAAGTACGCCCACCATTACACTACTCTAAAGCGGCGCTGGCCGGAACTTTCGGGATTGCGCCGCGCGCTGCTTAATGATTTCAACACTTTTGTCATTAAAGATCCACAGCTGTTCCGCAACTTTATGCGCGAGCTGATGCTCAAGCGTAACCGGCTGGAAAAACTGACCCAGGAGAACGCGCTGCAGACGCTATTTCAAATGACCGCTAACATCGATAACTGACCCGATCTGAGCGGCGATCGCCAGGGACTTGCGCGGCGCGCCGGGTGACAAGTCGAATTTCTTCAGGTCGACCGATCTCCAGGCGGTGTTGTCATATGTCTTGTAATAAAGGACTTTATTGGTCAGGTCTTTAATGATCGTCCACTGGGCGATGCCGTAAAGTTCGACTGTCGGAACTTCGGTGCCCTCTTTGATCAAGCCTTTCGGGATGTCGACTGTATTCAAGATATGTTCGGCCAGATTGACCGCTCCGGCCGCGTCCTTAACAGGGAGGGCCGCGTCGACGCAAAATGCCAGCTTAACAAAGCGCGAAGGGGGGGTCCAGTCACCGGGGAGGCCGTGCAGCCCGCTGCCGACGCCGGTCGACTCGATCTTCACCCCATTGACCATCTTCGAATCTTTATCGTGGGAATCAAGATTGACGTAATTACGGAGGTTGTTGAGCTGCCAAGGGAAATCGGGCCGGTTTGTCATTACGCCAAGCGGATTGTCGTAAACATTGACCTTCCCGCCGATAAATTCGACGACCAGGCTTTTTCCCGCCGCGTCGTGGAAGGCGAGATGCATACCGAGGTCTTTTAATTTTTTATTCTTGGCCGCGACGATCCTGATTGTGGGGATGGCGGCTTTGACTTCGGCCACGGTGGCAAAATTACCGAGCGCCCAAGCGCCTAATTCGTCCATCGCGACCGTTTGCCCGCTCCCTTCGGTCTGATATTCGGCGCCGGTGAACATCAACCCGTCTAAGGAGAGTCCTTTTTCGTTGAAGCCATCGACGAAGGTGTCAGCGAGCTGGTAAGCGTTGATTCCCAGGAACGCGTACTTCGCGTTTCCCCTCGGAACTATGCAGACCTCCGATTTCAGGTCGATCGGAAACTCCATCGAGCGGCCGATCACGACCGAGCCATCCTCGGCTTTTACCCGGAAGTCACTGCAGGCGCAGACGAGCGAGGGGAGAAGCAAGCAAGCGGCGAGGATCAAAACAAAAAATCTTTTCATTTTATTCCTCCTTATTATTTTAATAATATTAAGGTTACGGCAAATTTGGCGGTCCACTTTGGTGCGGTGCTTGGCCCGTCCAGCCAATATTTTCCGCCCAGGGTAAAACTAACCGGCATTTTCCCGACTTTCAACATCTGGCTGACGCTCGCCTCCAGCGGGATCGTCCACTGACGGCCGAGCCAGTCGTAAGTCGATTCGGTCATCAAGGTGATGGTCGTGTAGGTCTTTTTAAATAAGTAAGAGTAGAACGGCTGCAGAAAAGTAGCGCTGACATCGGCGCGGCCGCTCTCGCCGGCGACCGACCAGAGATGGTTGGCCAGGAGACCGTAGGTAGTCGGGCCGTTTTGGTCGAGCACGCAAAAGGTCGGGCCGATCCCCCATTTGCCGGTGCCGAGCAGCCGGTTGGTAGCAGTCGGGATCAGAAAAACCGGGCCTGCTCCCCAGAGGAGCCGGCCAGAATTGACCGGCGCGAAAAAGAAACTCTGGGTGGTATCACCGAGGCCGGCTTGCGTCCCGCTGGTCGGTGTCAAGTTGCTTTGGCTCATGACCGGCAAGATCGTCCGTGAAACAATATCCCAATCCTGGTTGAAACTGAACGGGATGACCGGCTGGATATTAAGGGTTAAGCGGGAGCCGTTGTGGCTCTGCCCAAGCTCCGCGTCATAATTGAACTGGAACGGGATGCTGATCATCTTGGCGATCGGGTTTTGCAGCTTTTTGGCGATCTCCGCTTGGCTATCTTCTTCGGGCGCGGCATAAGCGGAGCAGGGGATCAGGGCTAAAACGAATAAGAGTAAAAAATCAATTTTTTTCATACTATAACACCCCTTATTTTGAAGTTGGGTTGATTATAGCATAAACCAGTCGGCCGCACTTTGACTTTATCCCGGTTATTAAATATAATTAGCCCGCGAAAATAAGGAGGGAGAAAATGTTTAAAACATTAAAAAAAGGTTTCACGGCATCGCTGCTTTTCTGTTTCTTGGCCGGGCAAGTTTTAGCGCAGACGGTTGCGCTCCAGTCCCTGGAAAAGTTATTCGTACCCGATAAAACAACGGTCTATGTCGCCAAAAAGATCATCACGATGGATGAAGCGCGGCCGGCCGCCACGGCCGTCGCCGTTACCGGTGACCGGATCGCCGCTGTCGGCACTCTGGCCGAAGTGAAAGAGGCGCTCAAAGGACAAAGCTTTACAATTGACAAGCGTTTTGCCGGCCAGGTCATTACGCCGGGGCTGATCGACCCGCATCTCCATCTTTGGCTCTTTGCCCTGGTGGCACCGATGGTCTTTATCACCCCTGATGATTGGGACCTGCCATGGGCCAAGATCAAGGGGATAAGCGGTCGCGACGCCTACCTGCAAAAGCTAAGCGCCGCCGAAAAGTCGCTCAAGAACAAGAAAGAGTGGTTCTTCAGCTGGGGCTACCACCAGTATTTCCACGGCCAGCTCTCGCGCCGCGACCTCGACCAGATCTCCGCGACCCGGCCGATCATGATCTGGCATCGTTCTTGCCACGAAATGTATTTTAATACCGCGGCGCTCAACGCCATGAAGATCACCGAGGCGATGCTCAAGGGACACGGGCATGCCAGCGAGCAAGTCGATTTTGCTAACGGCCATTTTTGGGAAGCCGGGCTGTCGCTCATCGTCAAACCGCTCTACCCGCATTTGGCCTCGCCGCTCCGCTTTGTGAAAGGGTTGGAAAAATGCAAAGAGTACGTGGGTGCCAGCGGAATGACAACGACTGCTGACCCCGGGATTATGCTCCCCAATCTCGCCCTCGACATGATGAAACTGGTGTTTGATAACGACCGAACGTCGTTCCGTAACCTGCTGATCCCGAGCGGCCAGACGATCTACGAAAAATACGGCGCGGCTAACGCGCTCGCGGAGACGGAAAAAATTATTGAGAAGCGCGGTCACCGGGTCTATTACCTCCCCAAGCAGATCAAGTTCTATTGCGACGGCGCCGCTTTCTCGCAGGGGATGCAAATGAAAGATGGCTACACGGATGGCCATAAGGGGGCGTGGATCCAGACGCCCGAAGAGCTGGCCGCCTGTTCTAAGCTTTACTGGGACGCTGGCTATCAGATCCGCATTCACGTTAACGGCGACCTGGGAAGCGAAGTGACGATCGGCATCCTCGACAAATTGATGAAAGAAAGCCCGCGCCGGGACCACCGTTTCTCGATCGAACACTATTGCGTTTCCACGCCGGATCAGGCGGCGCAGATGGCGAAGCTTGGCGGGCTCATTAGCGCCAATCCTTATTACATTTACGTGCTGGCCGATAAGTATTCCGAAGTTGGCCTCGGGCCGGAGCGGGCGCAAACGATGGTCCGCTGCAATTCCGTCTTGAAGAATAATATCCCGCTCTCCCTCCATTCCGACACGCCGATGGCGCCGGCCAGCCCGCTGACGCTGGCCTGGGCCGCGGTCAACCGCCTGACTATGTCGGGCAAGGTGGCTGGACCGGAAGAGAAGATCAGCGCTAAGGAAGCGCTAAAAACCATTACGATCAACGCCGCTTACGTCCTGCAGCAGGAGAAGGAGATCGGCAGCATCGTCCCGGGCAAACTGGCCGACCTGACCGTGCTCGAAGATGATCCGCTGGCGGTTGCCCCGGAGAAGTTAAAAGAAATCGCGGTTTGGGGAAATATTTTTGAAGGGAAAATCTACCAGAATAAGTTCGAGCACAAAGTTACGCTCTCTGCTGTTACCGATCTGGCCAGGCTGGAGAGCGATCCGGCCGGCTTGAAAATGGCTGATATCCACGAAGGCTGCGCTTGCTATGCCAACCAGCTGTTGCAAGGGATAGCCCGAGAGATGACACCTTCATTATTCTAACCACGACCGACGCCTTCTCGCCGTCCGGCTGGCGAAATCTCGTCACTGGGAGAAGAATAGAGTAACGGGTAACGAGTAACGCGTACAAATAATTTTTATTATAATAACAACATTTTATTTATTTTACTCGTTACTCTATTCCCGCCTGCCTGCCGACAGGCAGGTTACCCGTTACTCCCCCATGCTGGCAATAAGATTGCTACTCCTTTTTTTAAGGGGGGAATATATGAACGAATTGATGCCGATTGAAAGAATTGAAAACAAGATTTATCTGATAAGGGGCCAAAAGGTGATGTTGGATCGGGATCTAGCAGAGTTTTATGGGGTCGAAACATCGGTTTTAAATCAGGCGGTCAAACGGAACAAAGAGAGATTTCCAGAGGATTTTATGTTTTCTTTGACCAGGCAAGAAATAGCCAACATATCACAAATTGTTATATGTTCACCAGGCGTGATTGATCGAATAAAACATGCAAAAAATGTCAATGCTTTTACAGAGCAAGGTTTGGCCATGCTTTCCGGTCTTCTGCATAGTCGGCGCGCGATCAAGGTTAATATTGCTATTATGCGAGCCTTTACCCGTCTTCGGCAGATTTTGTCCAGCCACAAAGAATTGGCCCGTAAAGTTGAATGGTTGGAAAAGCGATACTCTAAGCACGAGATCGAAATAACTGTAGTTTTTAAGCTACTCAAGAAACTAATGGGGCCCTCTGATGATGAAAAGCCGAAGCGGAAGATAGGGTTTATCCAGTAGAAAATTCCTGCAGCAATCCCTGCTCAGCCCCGATCGTGGTCGGCCGACTGTGACCGGGATAGACAATGGTTTCGGGCGGCAAGGCGAGCAGCTTTTTCAACGATAGGTACATTGCTTTTTCGTCAGAATAGGGCAGGTCAACCCGCCCATAAGTGCCAAAAAATAGCGTATCACCGCTAAATAAGACTTTTTCCTTTACATTATATAATGAGATACCACCGGGCGTGTGGCCTGGGGTGTGCAAAACCTCAAACTTCAAACCTCCAACATCAAAAAATTCCCCTTCTGATAGGAATTTATCTGGATGCGGCGAGTCTCCATAAGGAAGGCCAAAAATGTCGTTTTTATGCATATAAATAGGTATTTTTAGCTTTTCTTTCAACTCCCTATTGCCGCCAATATGGTCCCAATGGCCGTGGGTTATGACGATATATTTTGGCTTGAGGCCGTTTTCGGTAATAAAGCCAAGGATCTTTTTCGCCTCATCCCCGGGATCGATGATCAGGGCTTCCCGACTGGCTTCATCTTCCGCGATATAACAATTGGTTCCGATCGGACCGACTTTGATAGTGTGGATTTTCATTTATTCAAGGATCCCGCGCAGCTCAATAATATCATCGATCAGAAAATCCGGTTTAGCCGCTTTCAGCTTTTCCCGGTTATCAAAACCAAAAGTGACCGCGCAGGTATGCGTGCCGGCGTTCTTGCCAGTTTCAATATCAACTGTCATGTCACCGACGAATAAAGCGCGTTCCGGTTTGATCTTGTACTCTTTCATGACCTTAATTAGCGTGCAGGGATCGGGTTTGAGGCAGGGGGCGGTGTCGCCGCCGTAAATATGATCAAAAGCCGCGGTTAGGCCAAAATTATCGAGTATACCCGTAATAAAAGCATCCCGTTTGTTGGAAACAATAACTTTGATCTTATCTTTATATAATTCCAATATTTCCTGGACATGGGGATAAAGGACAACCTTTTTAAAGCCTTCGTTGACATAATATTTATAATATAATTCCATCGCTTTAGCCAAAAGCGCTGGCTCGCTGCTCCCGATGGCGCCGGCGACCAAGGGAACCTCGCCAAACCCGACAAAATGATGGATTTCCTCCTTACTCTTGGTTGGCAAGCCTAATTTAGCGATCATTTTTTGGATCGCTTCGATGGCTGGGGGGATAGAATCGGCCAAAGTGCCGTCAAAATCGAACATCAGCAGGTCGATCGGGAGTTTTTTAAATGCCATAACTGCCAACCAGTATATCACAATATTTTCCCCCTTGACAAAAAATACTGAATATTGTAAAATTATACTTCGTTCGTCTAATCGGGGATACGGCTTAGCGGCTGGAGACGCTTCCTTCCAGGCTTTTTGGATGGATCTAACTCCCTCTCTCAAATTCCCAGGAATGGGATACGGGGGAGTTTTGCGTGTTTGGAGTGATAATTTAAAATGAGAGAAATAATTACTATAGCTTGTACTGAATGCAAAAGAAAAAATTATACGTCGACAAAAAACAAAAAGAATACCAAGGAACGGTTGGAGCTATCGAAATATTGTGCCTGGTGCCGTAAGCAAACCAAGCACAAGGAAGAGAAATAAGAATGGGGATCGGGGGATCGGGGGATCGGGGTATCAGGGAAAGGTTGGCTGATATCCTGATGATCTGTTTCGCTGATAATCTGACGAAGGGCCTGTCGGTTAATGGCAAACCACCGGTCTCCAAAACCGGAACTCCCCGTTCGAGCCGGGGCAGGCCCGAACTTTAATGAAGAACAAGATCCAGAACTACCTGAAAGAGACGCTGGCCGAGATGAAAAAGGTGGTTTGGCCGGACCGAAGATATATTACGGTCGCGACGGTGATAATTTTGATCCTGGTGATCGCGACGGCTTTGTTTGTGATGGGCGTTGATTCTGTTTTTGCCTGGCTCTTTAAAACGTTACTGAGATGATGTATGGAAGAAAATACTGGTCACGAAAATATCGAAAATAATTTAAATCCGACTGAGCCGCCGGCTCAGGCGGAAACGGTTAAGCCGGAAGCGGTTGAACCGGAAAAAGTAGTTGAGGCTCCGGTCGAAGCAGCGGTAGAAGTTAAAGCAGACGAGATCAAGGCCGAAGAAAAAGTCGAGAGTGTTGAAAAGGCGCCGTTGGCGCCGCCGGTCGGGGAGCGAAAGTGGTATGTCGTCCAGACGTTCACCGGCCAGGAAGACAAGGCCAAGTCCGCACTCGAACAGATGGTCAAGGACGAGGGGCTCGGGTCAAGGATATTCCAGATCCTGGTCCCGATCGAAGAAACGGTCGAGATCAAGGGCGGCAAACGGGTAGAAAAGACGAGGAAAATGTTCCCGGGTTATGTTTTTCTTGACATGATCCTAGATGAGCAGACCTGGTATTTTATCCGGCAGACCAACGGGGTTGCCCGGTTCATCGGAACCAAGGTCAATCCGACGCCAGTCTCCGAGAAAGAGATGCAGCGGGTTCTTAAGCAGCTCGGTAAAGAAGAAAAACTGGAAGTTTCGTTCGAACGGGGTGAGGGGGTCAGAGTTATTTCCGGTCCATTCCGCGGTTATACCGGTTCAGTTGACGAAATCAACGCGGAGAAAGGTAAGCTCAAGGTCCTGATCAATATTTTCGGCCGGGATACGCCGGTCGAAGTGAATTTTGAACACGCGCAGAAGATAAGCTAACATGGCAAAAGAATTATTAACAAAAGTTAAATTACAGATCGAGGCCGGCAAGGCTAACCCGGCGCCGCCGATCGGCCCCGCTTTAGGCCAACACGGCATCAATATCATGGAATTCTGCAAGCAGTACAACGCGGCGACCAAAGATAAGATGGGTTCCATCGTTCCGGTTGAGATCTCAGTCTTCAAGGACCGCACTTTCACCTTCATTTTAAAAACTCCGCCGGTAGCCGACCTTTTGCGGAAAGCGGCCGGGGTCGAAAAAGGTTCGGGCGTGCCGAACAAGAACAAGGTTGGCAAAGTTTCGCTGGATAAGGTCCGGGAGATTGCCAAGATCAAGATGCCGGACATTAATGCCAATGATATCGAAGCCGGGGCCAAGATCGTGGCCGGAACGGCCCGAAGCATGGGGATCACGGTAGAATAAAGTCAAAATTTAAAAATTAAAAGTCAAAAGTAATGAACAAAAAGTATAAAGAAAAATTAAAATTAGTTGACCGGGAAAAGTTATATTCCCCGGCTGACGCGTTGGCTTTGTTGCCAAAAACCGCTCCGGCTAAATTTACCGAATCGGTTGACCTGGCGATCAAGCTTGGCGTTGATACCGCCAAGAACCCATCGATTCGTGGCACCGTCAATCTTCCCGCTGGTAGCGGCAAGACCAAAAAAGTTGCCGTTATTACCAAGGCGGATCGGGTTCACGAAGCGGAAGAAGCTGGCGCGGCCGTTGCCGGGGCCGAAGACCTGATCGAGAAGATCAAAGGCGGTTTTCTTGATTTTGACGTGTTGATCGCCACGCCTGATATGATGCCAGTGCTTGGTAAGCTGGGCAAGATACTGGGAACCAAGGGCTTGATGCCCAACCCCAAATCAGGGACTGTGACCGATGACGTCAAAAAAGCAGTTAGCGAATTTAAAGGCGGAAAAGTTGAATTTAAAATGGATAAAGGCGGCGCTGTCCATGTCGGGATAGGGAAAATAAATTTCTCGACCGCAGATCTCCATAAAAACCTTAAATCAGTTGTGGCCGCGATCAACCATGCCAAGCCGAGCGGTTTAAAAGGCATTTACATGCGATCGTTGACTGTTTCCTCGACGATGGGACCGGGGATCAAGATCGATACTTACAAAGCATTGGAAGAAGTGGATAAATGAGCGAACGGGCAATAGCGGAAAAAAGCAAGGTTGTTGAATCGATAAAAGAGAAACTCGGCCGCTCCAAGGTCGTTCTGTTATCGAATTACCAGGGGATGACCGTCAAAGATGTCACCGATCTTCGGAAGAAACTGCGGGTCGAAGACGCCGAGTTGCGGGTCGTTAAAAATACCCTTTTGCTCAGGGCTTTTGAACAAGCGGGCATCGCCGGGTTGAAAGAACATTTTGCCGGGTCGACCGCGGTCATTCTCGGTTACAAAGACGCGGTCACGCCGTTAAAGATTTTTGTCAAGTTGATGAAGGATTCGGAGAAAGGGGCGCTCCGCGCCGGCTTGGTCGAAAAAGATGTTTATGGTGAAAAAGAACTGCGGGAAATTGCCAAGTTGCCGTCCAAAGAGGTCCTCTTGGGCAAAGTTGTCGGCGGGCTCAACGCGCCGATCTACGGCCTGGTCAATGTCCTGCAAGGTCCGATCAGAAAGTTAGTTTATGCTCTTGACGCTGTGAAAGCGAAAAAGAGCTAGGATTAAG
>JAQVPA010000072.1 GCA_028702315.1 Candidatus Margulisiibacteriota bacterium | reverse complement strand
TTAATTGATAATAACATCATTAATATGGAGCTGGCCTCGGTTAGCGGGATAATTAATAAAGGAGGCACGATCCTCCATACTCATCGCTGCCCGGAATTCAGGGAAAAGAGCTCCCGGAAAAAAGCTTACGATAATTTGTGCGCTTATAATATCGAAGGGCTGGTTGTGATCGGCGGCGATGGTTCTCTTTCCGCCGCCCACCAGCTTTACAAGGATTTTGGCGTCAAGGCGATAAACATTCCGGCTTCGATTGACAACGATATCTACGGCACCGATTACAGCATCGGTTTTGACACGGCGGTCAACACCGCGCTCGAGGCGATCGACAAGATTCGCGACACGGCGACTTCCCACGAGCGGGTCTTTGTGATCGAGGTGATGGGACGGAACAACGGTTTTATCGCGCTTGACGTCGGGTTGACGGCTGGCGCCGAAGCGATCATCATTCCCGAAATTCCATATAATTTGGACGCGATCGGCCAGAAGATCCGCTATGGCCAGCAACGGGGTAAATCAAGCTTTATCATTGTTGTCGCGGAAGGGGCGATCCCGGCAGAAGAAGTCGCGGTCCATTTAAGGAAACGGACAAAACTGGATGTGCGTGTCAGTATCCTGGGCCACATGCAGCGAGGCGGGTCGCCGACGGCGATCTCGCGCGAAGTCGCGTGTTTACTGGGTGCCAGGGCGGTCAACCTGCTGATCGAGGGCAAAGGCGGGATAATGGTCGGTGTCTTGTCTGACCGCATCGTTGAAACACCGGTCGAAGAGGTCGCTCGCCGTAAAAAGAAGATCAACCTCAATGTCTACAAGCTGGCGAACATGCTGGCGACTTAATAATAATCCGCCGCGTTGCGCATCCCGTAGAGCTGGTGGTCCTGCGGGACGAAACGGCCGCCTTTAACATCCAATAAGTTGCGCGACAAGATCATGTCATTCTCTAAGCCCGGATAAACCCCGAAAACGCCTTCCTTCATGAAATTGAAGATCGCGTCGCCGTAGCGGAGGCCTAAAATCCTGTCCATGACATGAGCAACCCCGCCGCGAATGGCGTGGCCGCAATTCTGATAGCGATATTCAAACCCTTTAGTGTGTTTCTCTAATATTGCGAAAATATACTCGCCGATGCCGCCGAGCTGTTCATTGCCGAACGAATCTTTCTTCTTCGGCATCTCGTGGCGCGCCTTGACCAAGGCATACTTCGGGTCGGCGATGACCGTCTCCAGCATCTTCTCGTGCTTTTTGTTGATCTCATTCGGATAACGGGTGTCGAAGAGGCGAACCCCTTCGGAAACAACGACGATGCAGTGCTGTTTCTTGGCGATCGCCTTTTCCACCTGCTTGATCACCTTTTCCATGTCGAGAACTTCCTCGGGGAGGAGGGTGACTTCGGCGCCGCCGGCGATCCCTGCCCACATCGCCACCCAGCCGGCATGCCGGCCCAGGAGCTCAACGATGAAACAGCGGTTATGCGATTCAGCGGTGGTGCGGATATTTTCGATGAAGTGGACCGATTCCTCAACGGCCGATTCAAAACCGTAGGTCATTTCGGTGCCGTAAACATCATTATCCATAGTTTTTGGCGCGCCAAACATCGGGAAAACGAACTGCTGGCCAAGCTTTCCGGCTGCCCCAAGCGTATCGTCGCCGCCAAGGACGCAAAGGCAATCGATCTTCAGCTTTTTCAGGTTCTCAATCGCTTTTTCCGGTGCTTTTATTTCCAGGTTGGCCTTGGAGAAAAGGTTGGTGCGAGATGATTTCAAGATTGTCCCGGCAACAGCAAAAGATTCCTCGATATCGATCAAGTTTAAAGGCTTGACGATCTTATCTTGTTCCGTACCAGGATCCCGGGTTAAAGCTTTCCAGCCTTCAAGCAGACCGACCAGTTCCATCTGTTCATCTTTCGGCAGGGTGAGGTTGGCTTGATTGATCCGCCGCATTAGCCCAACGATCACCGCGTTATGCCCGGCGCAATCGCCGCCGCCGGTCAGGATCCCGATCCGCTTGATATTGATCTCTTTGCCTTGAAACTTAACTTTCATTGCTTAAGCCTTTCCCGCCGAACCCAAGACGTTCGTGTTCTTGGCGATAATGACTTTCTTCAACTCTTCGCGGGCTGGGCCGAGATATTTGCGCGGATCGAACTCGGACGGTTGTTCGGCGAAGACTTTCCTGATAATGGCGGTGACGACCAACCGGCCGTCGCTGTCGATATTTATCTTGCAGACAGCGGACTTGGCCGCTTTCCGAAGTTGTTCTTCAGGGATGCCGACTGCGTTATCCATTTTGCCGCCGAATTTATTGATCATCGCGACATATTCCTGTAATACGGAAGAAGCACCATGGAGAACGATCGGGAAGCCGGGCAAGCGTTTTTCAACTTCCTCAAGGATGTCGAAGCGGAGCGGGGGGACAGATTCACCCGGTTTAACTTTAAACTTATAAGCGCCGTGGGAGGTGCCGATCGAGATAGCCAGAGAGTCAACCCCGGTCTTCTTAACAAAATCTTCCACTTGGGCTGGATCGGTGTAAGTGTGCTTTTCGGCTTTGACCTCATCTTCGATCCCAGCTAGAACGCCAAGTTCCCCCTCAACTGTGACGTCGAACTGGTGAGCATACTCGACAACTTGTTTGGTCAGCGCGATATTCCCTTCATAAGGTAAATGGGAGGCATCGATCATAACGGAAGAGAAGCCGTGGTCGACGCACGATTTGCAGAGCTCAAAGGTATCGCCGTGGTCGAGATGGAGGCAGATCGGGATATTGGACTTGAGGTCCTTGCGGCACATTTCGACCGCTCCTTTGGCCATCCATTGTAATAATGTTTGGTTGGCGTACTTCCTGGCGCCGGACGAAACTTGCAGGATGACCGGGGACTTGCTCTCCGCGCACCCCCCGATGATCGCCTGGAGCTGCTCCATGTTATTAAAGTTGTACGCCGGTATCGCGTACTTTCCCGCCATCGCCTTTTTGAACATCTCCCGCGTATTGACCAGACCTAATTCTTCGTACAGTCTCTTTGCCATTTGATTTACTCCCTTTCTTGCCCCGATTGAACTGAATGGATCGAGGCGCTGTTGATTTTATGATTATATCGAAAAACTTGATCGGTTGCAATTGCCCAATCGGACAAATTGGCTTGACATAACTATCGGTCTTTAAACTGGTGCTGCTTTTGCTTTTTGTAAGATTGAGTGAAATTTATTGACTTGGCTGCGGATAATCAAGTGAGGTCAGGGAGTGAGATAGAAGGAGAGGCAAAACATGCAAATATCAAAGGTTAGAACGATCGGGGAAATTTATGGCTTATTTTTGGAAAAAGATTCTAACCATAATGGACGGTTGGAGCAGGGAGAGATCAGCGTTGCTGAGATTAGATCGAGTGATGGTAATGCTGACGGGTCGCTTTCGGCCTGGGAAGTAATGACCGCTGTGAATAAAATAAACCAGAAACAGATATTTACGGCTGACAAGATCGAGGAGACGAAAAAAAACGAAAAATCCGGCTCTTTGCCTGTGCTGACTCTTGAAGCGGAGACGGTGATCGGTGGGGTTACCTTGCCTGCCGGTACCAAGGTATCGTTCGAAGAATTTGGCGGTTATGCCGCGGCAATAACAAGCGACACAACTATAAAAGGGGTCAAATATCAGGCCGGTACGCGATTAGAGATCTATGCCAATGGTTCTGTTCGTTGCGGGACTTTAGCGGAAAACACATTGATTAAATTAGCCGGGAACACTTTTGTCCGGGGCGTTAGATATAAGGCCAGGACTGTGATCGAGTATTATCCGAATGGAAAGGTAAAAAAAGGAAAATTGTCAGGGGAGTCAGCAGTTGACGGCCTTAGATTTACGGGCAACGAAGAAATTGGCTCAGGCCTTATCTCATTTTATGAAGATGGTAGAGTTGAACGGGGGTATCTTGCGAGAGACACCAAGCTTGGCGGGATAACCTTTGGCCGTAATACATTGATTGAATTTTATCCTGACGGCAAGGTGCACATCGGCCGATTGAGAAAGAGTGCCAACATTCAAGGCAAGCAATACCAAGCAGGAGAGTTCCGGTATCGCCCCAATCTATTTGGCTTGAATTATGAGATGGAATTTGTTGGCGGTGAGATCGAAATATCTGAGCAAGGAGAAGTAAAACCATATAAGACATTAGAAGGGACAATGTTTTTTGCCCGCTAAGGACATTCAGGCCCTAGCGATCAATGTTTGATCAACTTCACAAAACTATCAACTTTCAAACTTGCGCCGCCGACTAAACCACCATCGATGTCCGGCTTGGCCATCAATTCCTTGATGTTATCCGGCTTGACCGACCCGCCGTAAAGAATTCTAATATCATTGGCGATATCCTTCGGCAACAATTTTCTAATGTAAGCGTGGACTTCCTGGGCCTGTTCTGGGGTGGCGGTCTTGCCGGTTCCGATCGCCCAGACTGGTTCGTAGGCGATCACGACTTTTCCCCAGTCCCCAGCCCCCAGTCCCTTAGTCCCATCTTTGATCTGCTTTTCAATCACTTTAAAGGTTTCGTTTTTCTCTCTTTGCTCCAAAGTTTCCCCGACGCAGATAATGGGGAGAAGGGTGTGCTTGATCGCCGCAAAAAGTTTCTTATTGACCGTTTCATCGGTTTCACCGAAGTATTGTCGCCGCTCCGAATGGCCGATAATGACATAGCGGCAGCCAACCGCCAAGAGCATCGGTCCGGAAACTTCGCCGGTAAAAGCCCCTTCATCCTCCCAGAACAGGTTTTCGGCGCCGATCTCGATATTGCTGTCAGCTGCTTCGTCAGCGATATCTTTCAAAACAGGGTAGGGAGCGCAGATAACGATTCCCGTATCGTGGACATCGGCGACCAGCGGCTTCAGCGCTTTGATGAAATCGGTTGCCTCGCTTAAGGTTTTATACATCTTCCAGTTGCCGGCAATAATTGGTTTTCTCATTTGACTTTACTTCCTTTCAGTTTGTTGCGTTGATTATAACGAAAATCGAGTTGATTGTAAATGCGCCCCGTTTTATTTATAATCGGGCAATGTCCAAACTGATCGAAGCCCACCGGATCATCAAAGAGCGGGTTCTGATCTACGCGGAGAAGGTCGGGGAGTACCCGCGCAAGGTATTGATCAAGGATGTTAAAAGCCGGTGGGGGAGCTGTTCAAGCCGGACCAGGACGGTCAATATCAACTGGCGGATAACTTTGGCGCCGCTCGAGATTGTCGATTACTTGATCGTCCATGAACTCTCACATCTGAAACATCCGAACCATTCCCGGGAGTTTTGGTCTTTTGTTTCGACTATTTTGCCGGATTATAAAAAGAGCAAGAAATGGTTGAGGAAAAATCAGGAGCAACTATTGAACGGTTCAATCAAGATAGACGCCGCAGCCGACTAAAACATCAACCCCGTCCATTTTAGCTTTGCGGACATAAGTCGATTTCTTGAATATCCCTTTGTAGCCTGGTTTTGGCCACAGGTAGTCGACCCAGCCGGCTCCTTTGGTCTGCGCAACTTTGATCATTTCTCTGACCAAATAGGTCCCTTGCTGGTCCTTCATGTCGAGAACGTTCTTCCCTTCCAATTGGCGGTAGGCGGGATTGAGGAGCTCAACACCGTCATCCAGCCTTAGGATAAAAACATAAGTATCCTTAAAATAGAACTTACTGGCTTGGTCGCCGAGCGTGGCGAACGCTTTTTGCCCCTCTTTCTCAAGCAGTTGGGCCGCTTCGTCAACGATCTCCACGACAAATTGCGGTTCCATTTTCATCTCGTATAGGCCGCTGCCGACGATGTATTTCTTGCCGGAGGGGGCGGTGGCCAGCACCACGTAACTGCTTTTCCAGCTCGGGATATCTTCACCCGGTTTCGGCCAAGGATAATGAACCCAGCCGCTGTGACCTTTGTCTTCCAACGCGGTTTCCAGGATCATTTTACCGATCGGCTTGCCGTAGAACATGTCGTAAAGGTTTACCAGCGACTTTCCTTCCTGGTCGGGCGCTGTCGGATAAACGACCCTGACTCCCTGATCATCCAGCACAAAGATGTACGTATTGTCATGAAGCCACTGGCTGTTGGGTTGACGGAATTCCGGGAAAACTTTTTCGCCGCGATTTTTCACCGCTTGAGAAGCATCATTGACCAATGCCACCAGCGAACGGGTCTCTTCATGCTGGTATTGTGGGGAAGGAGCGGCACATCCGGCTAAAATCAACGGGATAAGCAGGAGGTATCTGATCATTCTTCCAGCGCGCGGGCGGGAATGTAGCGGGTTGACCGGCCGGCGCCTTCGGATTTGACCAGCCGCTTGTCTTCCAGGAGCGTCAATTCGAGGTGGGCGGTTTTGTGGGAGACATTGAAGGCCTCGCGGTACTCGCGGTTGGTGATCGCGCCATGCTCGCCGACGATCGCCAGCGCTCTGATCTGCCTTTTATTCAACCCTTTGCCTGACCACGGATTAGTGATCTCTTTCTCCTCGTTCTCTTTAGCCGGACGGGAAATGCTGCCGTCGCGGATATAGCAGATATCGTCGGTCTTATACGGCCGGTCGATCCCTTCCGCTACGTTGATAATGACGATCTGTTTGTCCCCTTTATCAAAAATCTCGATCGTTGGGGTGATCGCCGGGGCGCAATGGCTGCGGCCGATATCCTTGACCCAGTCTTCGAAGTGGTTGTCAGGCGTTACGCCGATGAGGTGCTTATTCTTGTCGTCGATGCCGTAGATGATCTTGCCGCCGTCGGCGTTGGAGAAAGCGACCAGTTCGCGCGCGACGTCATCCGCGGCGGGAATGTTCTTTTCGAACTCGACCGATTGGCCTTCGCCCTGTTCTAATAGTTCGAGTATTTCATCCCAAGTCATTACGGGGAAATCATAGCATATGCTATAATCTGAAGCAAATGTCGTGGCCCTCATCCGCTTGCACTAAAGACGCCCCCTTCTCCCAGAGGGAGAAGGTACCTCGCGCGTTTTGTCTGAACCCTCTCCCTCTGGGAGAGGGGGGAAGGTCCAACGTTAGCGGGTGAGGGCTGGATAGACACAACACATGAAAAAAATCTTGAATTCAATATTAGACCTGGTCTTTCCCCCGCGGTGTGAAGTGTGTGGAGAGGGGAGTGTTGACCCGCTTTGCGCCGAATGCTTTACTCAGATAAAATTCATGAAACCGCATTATGGTATTTATTCTGCTGCCGCTTACGACGGAGTTGTCAAGACGGCGATCCATCGCTTTAAATACCAAAAGCGGTCGCGTCTAGCCGGTCCGCTTGGCGTGATGTTGATTCGTTACATTAGCGAGGTTCCT
>JAQVPA010000071.1 GCA_028702315.1 Candidatus Margulisiibacteriota bacterium | reverse complement strand
TTGGCCTCAGTGCTGTTCATGGCCCGGGAACCGCTCGATCTTGTCCAGCTGGCAGAAGTGACGGGGGTGCCGCAGGACCAACTGGTCCCGGTCCTCGAAGATATGGTCAGGAGCATGGCTGGGTGGGGGATCCAGGTATTTAAAGTTGCTGGCGGCTACTTGATGGGGACCAATCATGAGAACGCTGAATTTGTGGAGAAAATTTTGCACCCGAAAGAGGAGACCCGTTTGTCGCCCCGGGCGCTCGATACGTTGTCGATCATTGCATACAAGCAGCCGGTGACCAGGGCGGAAGTTGAGCGCCTGCGCGGCGTCGATTCCGGCTGGGTGATCGACAGCTTGATCGCCAAGCGGATGGTTCGCGAAACCGGCCGCAGTGACGCGGTTGGCCGGCCGTATCTTTATGCTACGACCGAAGAATTTCTTCGCCATTTTGGCCTCAAGGACCTCTCCGATTTGCCGCCGCTGCCGGCCGCCGAAGCGGAGCAGGGACCCGTTTTCCAGTCGGCTTTGCAGGAAACGGCTGGCGCATAGTTATTAGGCTTGCCCAATGGCCCTCACCCGATTTATTGTTGAACCATGTTTTGTCATTACTCCCCTCTCCCAAAGGGAGAGGGATTTTTTCTTAACGACAAAATTAATAAAATATTGATTAACCACCCAACCCCTCTCCCCCTGGGAGAGGGTAGTGGATGAGGATTATTCTATTTGATAAAATTGGGTGAGGGTTCGGAGAAGACATGAATAAGAACCTCAAATATTGGCTGGCCATGAACAAGATCGACAAGCTGGGGCCGATCAGCATCAAGCGGCTCTATGATCATTTCGGTTCGATCGAAAAGGGGTGGCAGGCGGACGAAAAAGAGATCGCCGGGATCGAAGGTTTGCGCCGGGATGCGATCAAGTCCTTTATTGAAAACCGTACCAAGATCGATCTAGCAACTGAAATTAATAAGCTCAAGGATGTCAAAGTCCTCTGCCTTGAAGATAGTGAATATCCGTCCTCTTTAAAAAATATCTATGATCCGCCGCCGGTAATTTACATCAAGGGGAATCTTTTGCCGGCTGATTCCAAGGCGATCGCGATCGTCGGGACACGAAAAGCCTCTCGTTACGGCCTGGAAATGGCTAAGAAGTTCGCGGAAGGGTTGTCTTCTCTAGGAATTACCATAGTTTCCGGCCTCGCGCTCGGTATTGATACCGCCGCCCATCAAGGAACATTGCAAGCAAAAGGGCGGACCTTGGCCGTGCTTGGTTCGGGTGTTGATACAATCTATCCGTCAAGTAACAAGCAGCTGGCCGCCGAAGTTGAAAAGAGCGGCGCGGTCATCTCCGAATTTCCTTTGGGAGCGAAACCGGATACCGGCTCATTCCCGCGCCGGAACCGGATCATTTCCGGCTTGTCACTTGGCACGATCGTGATCGAAGGGGGTTACGATAGCGGCGCGATGATCACGGCGAAGTACGCGCTTGACCAAGGGCGGGAGGTTTTTGCGGTCCCGGGCAATATTGAACAGGAACAATCAAAAGGGCCGCACTGGCTGATCAAGCAAGGAGCCAAGCTGGTTGAGAGCGTGGAAGACGTGCTTGAAGAGCTGCGTTTAGGCATGCCAAAAATGACAAATGACCAATGTCAAATGACAAATGAAAGAGTTTCTTATCCGGAATTGAATGAAGACGAAAAGAAGATTGTTTCTCTTCTTTCAGTTGAAGCGAAACACCTTGACAGTATTTCCGCCCAGAGTGGATTACCCATTCCCCAAGTCTCCAGCCTGCTGATGATGATGGAGATCAAGAAAGTTGTCCGCCAGCTCCCCGGGAAAATGTTCTCTTTGGTATAGTCTATTAACTATATCAAGTTAATCAAAATAAGGCTTGAGTTTGATTTGAGTTAGTACGATAATACTTTCAAGGAACTAAAATGAAATTCACTGTGCGGATCCAATATGGGCTTCAGGCGCTGCTGGAATTAGCGCTGAACCATGGGAGCGGGCCGATCCAGATCAAGGATATCGCCGATAACCAAAATGTCCCAATCAAGTTCCTGGAGCAGATCTTGGTTGTCCTCAAGCGGGGTGGGCTGGTGGCCAGCACCCGAGGCCGGACCGGCGGCTACAACTTGGCCCGGCGGCCGAGCGAGATCTCGGTCAAGGACTTGATCGAAGCGCTCGAAGGGCCGATCGAGTTGACCAATAAGAAGATGAAAAAGTCACCGGTACTGTTTGAGGCTTTTGACCGGATCCAGGGAGGGATCAAATCAGACCTGGCCAAATTGACGCTGGCTGAACTAGCTTTAAAGGAAAGAGCGCAGGAACGAGTGTACAATTATAGTATATAATGTAAGGAGAGAACGATGAAGATAGCAAAAGATATAACTGAACTGACCGGCCACACACCGCTGGTTCACTTGAATAAAGTTGCCGGCAACGCCGGCGCCGAAGTTGTCGCCAAACTGGAGACTTTTAATCCGTGCTCCAGCGTCAAGGACCGGATCGGAGTAGCCATGATCGATGCGGCCGAACAGGCGGGCCAGATCAAGCCGGGAGCGACGATCATCGAACCGACTTCGGGCAATACCGGGATCGCGCTGGCGTTTGTTTGCGCGGCCCGCGGGTATAAGCTTATCCTGACGATGCCGGAGACAATGAGCGTCGAGCGGCGGAATCTGTTGACGGCCTTAGGCGCGGAGATCGTCCTGACCGAAGGGAAAAAGGGGATGAGAGGGGCGGTCGAGAAAGCGGCAGAGCTGGTTAAGAAAAATAAGCAAGCTTATATGCCGCAGCAGTTTGAAAATCCGGCCAATCCGGAAGCTCATCGCCGGACAACGGCGGAAGAGATCTGGGAAGACACTGACGGCAAAGTTGATTATTTTGTCGCCGGAGTTGGGACCGGCGGGACAATAACCGGGGTCGGTGAAGGATTAAAAGCGAAGAAAACGTCGGTTAAAATAATTGCGGTTGAACCGGCGGATTCCGCCTTGCTTTCGGGTGGGGCGGTCTCGCCTCATAAGATTCAGGGTATCGGGGCGGGGTTCGTGCCGAAAGTCTTGAATACAAAAATATACGATGAGGTTCTGGCGGTGACCAATGAGCAGGCCTTTGAGATGGCCAGGCGGCTGGCCAAGGAAGAAGGGATATTAGTGGGGATCTCATCGGGCGCCGCAACACACGCGGCGGTTGAGGTCGCGAAGCGGGCGGAAAACAAGGGCAAACTTATTGTTGTCTTATTGCCTGATACAGGCGAGAGATACTTAAGCGCGGATCTGTTTAAAGAATAGGAGGGAAAGTCATGACGAAGACTATTGCGGAGATCAACGAAAAGATCAAAAAAGGACAAGCGGTGGTTGTCACAGCGGAGGAGATCATTGAGATCGTGGCGCAAAAGGGGGCGGCCCAGGCGGCCAAGGAAGTTGACGTCGTCACGACGGGGACCTTTGGCCCGATGTGCTCTTCCGGCGCTTACTTTAACTTTGGCCATACTAAACCGAAGATCAAAGCGGGCGGCGGGCACGCTTACTTAAATAATGTTCCGGCCTATACCGGTTGGGCAGCCGTTGACCTGTATATCGGTGCGGCCGCATTGCCTAAAGATGACCCGCGCAATAAGATTCATCCGGGCGAATTTACCTATGGCGGCAGCCATGTTATCGAGGAGCTGGTCGCTGGCAAGGATGTCCGGCTGCAGATCGAGGCTTACGGGACCGATTGTTATCCGAGGAAACATCTTGATTCCTGGATCAACATCAAGGATCTGAACGAAGCGGTTTTGTTCAATACTCGTAATGCATACCAGAATTATAATGTAGCGGTCAATTTGTCAGGCAAAACAATATACACCTACCTTGGCACCTTGAAACCTAATTTGGGTAATGCCAATTATTGCAGCGCTGGCCAACTTTCTCCATTACTAAACGACCCGTTCCTGAAGACGATCGGGATCGGGACCAGGATTTGGTTGGGTGGTGGGATCGGTTACGTTGCTTGGCAGGGGACTCAGTTCAATCCGAAGGTGTCGCGACTGGAAAGTGGTGTGCCTAAGCGGCCGGCCCAAACCTTAGCGGTCATTGGCGACCTCAAGCAGATGAGCCCGAAATGGCTTAAAGGGGTCAGTTTTGTCGGCTATGGGACAACCCTTACTGTCGGGATCGGTATTCCCATCCCGATCCTTAATGAAGAAATAATTAAATATACCGCAGTCCGGGACCAGGATATTTTAGCCGCGATCGTTGACTACAGCGATGCTTATCCGCAGGGTAAACCGGATGTTCTTGGCGAGGTCAATTATGCCCAACTTAAGTCTGGTGAGATCACGGTCAACGGGAAGAAAGTGCCGACCGCGGGTATTTCCAGTTACAAGAAAGCGCTGGTCATTGCGGACGATCTAAAGCAAAAGATCAAGAAAGGAGATTTTTTGCTGACGGAAAAGGTGGCCGACCTGCCGTCAGCCGAGACTGCCCCGGCCCCCAAACCGTTCAATGAGCGCCCGGTGAAGGAGGGTAAATAAAATGGCGGAAAAGAAAGTTGTCCTAATATTTCCCAAGCAAAAGATTGACAAGCCGATCGTTTACCATCTTGTTAAGGATTTTAATTTAACTTTTAATATCCTGAAAGCGAGCATTACGCCTGATCAGGAAGGGCATATGGCGCTCGAACTCGATGGCGACCCGGCGGAGATTGAGAAAGGGATAAAATTCCTCAAAGAGCAGGGGGTCAAGGTTGAGCCGTTGAGCAAAGATATCAAGGTCAATTGGGACAAGTGTGTCCAGTGCGGAGCCTGTGTGGCGATCTGCCCGACCGGCGCTCTTTATGTAAAAGATAGCAAGACGATGGAAGTGGCGTTCGATGCCGACAAGTGTATTGCCTGTGAACTATGTATCCGGCCGTGTCCTCCGCGGGCGATCGAAGTGCATTTCTAGCCCCCTTGATTTTCCGTTTTGGGTGCAATTTTTACCCTTCCATATACGATAATAAAGTATATGGAAAACATGTACAGATATCTAAAAATTGGCTTATTGATAGGGTTTTTGGCGAGTTTACTGGCTATGGGTGGGGGTCAAAAGATTGCTTATAGCGATGTTGTGATAGCGTCAGCCTATAATTCCTTGCCTGGCCAGACCGATAGCTCCCCTTGGACGACCGCTTCAGGGACCCGTTGTCACGAAGGTGTTATTGCTTCCAATCATCTGCCGATGGGGACCAGAGTGATGATCGAAGGGTTTGGCGATAAGGTCTTTGTGGTTGAAGACCGGATGAACAAGCGATATTACAAAAGGGTTGATATCTGGTTCCGGGATTATAATCAAGCCAGGAAATTCGGCGTCCGCAAATTGAGATACTACGTTTTAGCCTCGGCCTAACTTGCCTCATTTCTTCGAGCATAGTAATATAGAGCTATGCTCAATAAGCTAAAACAACTCGAGAATGACCTGCGGGGGATGAAGCGCGTCCTCGTTGCCTTTTCCGGCGGCGTTGACAGCACTTTTGTCCTCCATGAATCTGCTAAAGCACTCGGCCGCGATAGTGTCTTGGCGGTCATCGCCGAATCACCAACTTATCCGGTCGAAGAGATCAAAGAGGCGATCGAGATCGCCGATAAGCTCGGCGTCAAATGCCGCCAGATAAAGACGGAAGAATTTTCCGATGAAAATTTTGTCAGTAATTCTAAGGAACGGTGTTATTACTGTAAAAAAGAGCTTTTTACTAAATTAAAAATGATGGCGAAAGAAGCTGGAATAGAACATGTATTGGATGGCTCTAATGCCGATGACCTTAATGATTTTCGACCGGGAACCAGGGCCAAACAGGAATTTGGTATCATCAGTCCTTTGCAAGCGGCCGGACTAACCAAAGCAGATATCCGGGAATTGTCAAAAACCGCCGGGCTGCCGACCTGGGATAAGCCTTCAATGGCTTGCTTAGCTTCACGCATCCCATACGGCCAGAGGATAGATGAAGGGATACTGGGGATGGTTGGGGCAGGGGAAAAATACTTACGGTCATTGGGACTTAAACAGTTGCGTGTCAGGCATCATAACAACATTGCCAGGATCGAAGTGGAAAAAGAAGCGGTTGGCCAGGTGATGGGGATGATGGAGGCGATTGTCAAAAAATTCGAAGACCTCGGTTATATTTATGTTACGCTCGATCTCAAAGGTTACCGGACCGGGAGCCTGAATGAAGGTCCGGAAAATATTTCCTAGCCTTTTTCCCTCTTATGCCCGCGCTTAAAAAGTGATAAAATACAGTCATGGAGCGCATTTATTTGGACTATGCTGCGACGACCCCAACTGATGAAGAAGTAACTGCCGCCATGCAACCATATTTTTCCGAAAAATACGGGAATCCTTCCTCGATCCATTCTTTTGGGCAAGAGACAAAAACGGCGATTGAAAAAGCCCGGGAACAGGTGGTTAGGTTGTTGGGTTGTTCGGTCGATGAACTCGTTTTTACATCAGGCGGGACCGAAGCAGATAATTTTGCTCTCGAAGGGGTTGCTTTTGCTAACCAGGACAAAGGGAACCATATTATTACCTCGGCGATCGAACATCACGCGGTTTTGGAATGTTGTGAATTCCTGAAAAAACGGGGTTTTGAAATAACCGTTCTGCCGGTCAACGAGTTCGGAGTTGTGAGTTCGGAGTCGGTAGCAAAAGCGATTACACCGAAGACGATTCTAGTTTCTATTATGCATGCCAATAATGAGATCGGGACGATCGAGCCGATCGCGGAGATTGCCAAAGTTATAAAAGGGGCAAGGGACAAGGGGCAAGGGGCAGGAAAAATTTATTTTCATACTGACGCGGTGCAGACGGTCGGGCATATTCCGGTTAATGTTGATGAGCTGGGTGTCGACCTCCTTTCGATTTCCGCCCACAAACTATATGGCCCGAAAGGGGTGGGGGCGCTTTACATTCGCAAAGGGACGCGCATTACCCCTTTTCTTCACGGCGGTGCGCAGGAACATCACCGCCGGGCGTCGACGGAGAACGTACCGGGGATCGTCGGGTTTGGAATGGCCGCCGAGCTGGCCAAACAGAACCTGGCCGCAGAAACAAAAAGAACGCTTCCTCTGCGCGATAAGTTGATCAAAGGGTTGCTGGCCAAAATCCCCGATGTCCGGTTGAACGGCCACCCGACCGAGCGCCTGCCGAACAATGTCAATGTTAGCGTCCAATATATCGAAGGCGAATCGATGCTGTTGAATTTAGACATGATGGGAATTGCCGCTTCGTCCGGTTCCGCCTGCACGTCGGGATCGCTTGACCCGTCGCATGTCCTCTTGGCGATCGGGTTGCCGCACGAGATCGCGCATGGTTCGCTTCGTTTTT
>JAQVPA010000070.1 GCA_028702315.1 Candidatus Margulisiibacteriota bacterium | reverse complement strand
TCCGGGTTAGCCCAGGCGCAGGGCTCCACCTTCTCCGCCACTTTGGCGTCTGGTGAGGCCGCCACCGCCCAAGCTCCGGGCGGAGCGGTCGGCACGCTCCAGACCGGACAGATCGAACAGTCGAACGTTTTTTATCTTGGCGAAACGATCAACGCCTTGGAGCTCCAAAGAGCGATGAACGCCAACTTGAGCATGGTCAGGATGGCTTCTGACCTGATCTCTAGCTTCATTACAAAATTAGGATAATGGCAGACAGACCAGCAGCTAAACCAGAAATAGGTTCGCAAAAACGGGTGATCAAGCTCCCGCCGGCGATTGGCGACTGGACGAATTACCGTCCGGCCAAGATCCTGGTCAAAAAGGTCAAATCCGGCTTGTACGGTTTTGACCGCTTGTCAAAAGAAGAGCAAAATGATGCCCTGCTCATCCACTATCGGTTCATTCAGTCGCTGCTCGGCCGTTTTAAGATCGACCTCGGCCTGGGAGTGGAATTTGTCTCTTGCCAGGTCGAGCAAACAACCTATCTAAATTTCTTAAGGACGATCAGCGGCCCGTCGGTCCAGGGCAAAATCAATATCCCATCAATGCACGAAGGTGTCCAATTTTTCCTTGATCTTAATATCGCCAACTCGATCATCAACCATGCTTTGGGCAGCCATGATCTTGAATTACTTGACCGTTCTTTAACCGAAGCGGAAACAACGGTCATAACTGAAGCGATCAACGAATATCTCCCGCTTTACGCCCTGGCTTTTGAAAACTCTTTTATCGGACCAGCCTTGACCCTGACCGGTTCCACGGAAGTCACCCTTGATCCGGCCATCAACACCTCGTCAACTTTCGTTTCGTTTTCAGCCGAAGTAGCGGTAAACGACAATCCGGTCGGGAAAATAACGTTTGGTTACCTGGCTGGCCCGCTCAAGAACCTGCTGCATAATTACCGCGCCAAAAAGCAAGCCAAACCGTTGAATTTTGGGCGGCTTTCGCCGGCGATCTTGAACCGGGTCAAGGTCCCGGTTACCGCGATCCTCGGCAAAACACCGCTGTTCACCTCCGATCTCCACCACCTGGAGATCGGCGATGTCGTGGCGCTGGAAACTCCGATCAGTTCAGCGATCAATTTATCCATGGGAGATTTTCTGAAACTTTTGTGCCAGCCGGGCGCGCAAAACAAAAAAAGAGCGGTGCGGGTCGCTGGTTTTGGCTCCGATGAGATCGAACTGACACCGCCGCTGGCCACGCCAGAAACACCGGAACCGCCGGCGGAACCAGCTTTGCCCGAAATACCGGCCTTTACCGAACCGGCTGAGAACAAAGAAGAAGATGACATTTTAAAGGATGAGGATTTTTTGGGTGAGGATTTCCTTGAAGAAGAAGAGAAAGTGTCCGATCTGGCCGAAGAAGAAGACTTGTTCAAAGAAGAAGATTTTACCGAAGAAGAGGCAAAGGAGGAAAAATAATGGAAGTCAAGAATGTCAGGTTCCCCGAATTTTCGGAAGGTGACAAAGGTGAACGGATCGAAACGGCCGCGCTCGGCGATATTCCGGTCCAGGTAACGGTCGAACTAGGCGCGACCGAACTGTCGCTCCGGGAGATCACCGATCTCTCCGAAGGGTCGATCATCGAACTTAACCGCTTGGCTGGCGAACCGCTCGACCTCAAGGTCGGCGGGCAGCTGGTTGCTCAGGGCGAAGTTGTCGCGGTTGACGATTTTTACGGTTTGCGCATCACTAACGTGGTGATGAAATGACACCCGAAGCCCTGGTCTTGCAGCAAACACCGATCATTACGGCCAGTTACGTGATGCAGGTCATTGTTTCGCTCATTATCGTCCTGGCGATCATCTATTCGATCGCCCGGTTCCTCCTGCCCAAGCTAAAACTTCCGACCCAGGGACGGCTGATCCAGATAGTTGACCGGATCATGCTCGAACCCCAGGTCAACGCCTACATCATTAAGGTCGGCAAAAAAGCCTGGCTCATCGCTAGCAGTAATAAAGGGATCGAGAAGATCGATCGCGTTGAGGAGGAACTCTCTTAACAATGCGGAAATTCGCGCGTAATTTTATTTTTGTGTTTATCATTGCCAGCGGCGTAACCGCCGCCCAGGCAGCCGCTCCTTTGTCCCCAACTATAAATTTTAAGGATATCATGGCCTCGCCCCAGTTCTCGAACAGCATCCAGCTTCTTCTCTCTCTGTCACTGATCTCACTGATCCCGTTCTTCCTGATGTCGGTTACTTCGTTTCTCCGGATCATTATCGTCTTTGCCCTGCTCCGCACGGCGATCGGCACCCAACAGGTCCCGCCTAATACCGTCCTGATCGGCCTGGCGCTCTTCATGACCGTCTTCGTCATGTCGCCGGTCTGGCAGGATGTTAATAAAAACGCTTTCACTCCTTATAATGAGGGAAAAATCTCGCAGGCCAAAGCGTTCGAGGTCGGCATGAAGCCGCTGTCCGAATTCATGCTTCGGCAAACCCGCGAAAAAGATTTAGCGCTGTTTGTCCAATTTTCCAAAATTCAGCCGCCCAAAACAGCGGCTGATGTCCCCTACTACGTCCTGATCCCGGCCTTCATGATCTCGGAGCTAAAGACCGCTTTCCAGATCGGCTTCCTCCTCTTTATCCCGTTCATCATTATCGACCTGGTGGTCGCCAACATCCTCCTGTCACTCGGTATGTTCATGCTCTCGCCGGTCATGGTCTCTCTGCCGTTCAAAATATTGTTGTTCGTTCTGGTCGACGGGTGGAACCTGATCACCCGCGGCTTGTTAATGAGTTTTAAATGAACCAGGATTACGTAGTCCAAATCTTATATCAAGGGATCAATCTGACCTTGCTCCTGTCACTGCCGGCGGTTGGCGTCGGCTTGCTTGTCGGTTTTCTAATTAGTTTGTTCCAGGCGGTCACCCAGATCCAGGAACAAACCTTGACCTTTGTCCCTAAAGTTGTTTCGGTAATGCTGACGATCGCCTTCACCTCTCCCTGGATGATCTCCATGATAGTCGACTTTACAAATACCTTATGGAGCGCCATCCCGAATATGGCCCGATGATCTTAAGCCTTGCCCAAGCCGAAGTATTTTTTCTTGTTTTAGCCAGGATCGCCGGGGTTTTTATCCAGGCGCCGTTATTAAGTTCGCGCAGTTTCGTCTCCTCAGCCAAGATTGCGTTCGCCATCTGGCTGACGCTTATCCTCTGGTTCGTCGTCCCGGTCACCTCCAACTTACCTGGCACTCCACTTAGCTTGGCCATCACGCTGGTCGCCGAGGTGGCGCTCGGCTTTTTGATCGGTTTTGTCAGCAACTTGATCTTTATCGCCGTCCAGACCGCCGGCGAGATCATGGATATGCAAATGGGTTTATCGGTCGCCACCGCGCTCGATCCGGTCTTTGGCGCCGTCATTTCAGTCGTCGGCCGGCTGACTTTCTATGTCGCGCTGGTCGTTTTTGTCGTTCTTGACGGCCATCACATGATCCTCTCCGCATTCCACCAAAGTTTTTCCGTTATCCCGGCCGGGCAGTTCGCCAACTTTGCCAGTTATGGCCTCGTCACCCAGTTAATGCAGCTCGGCGGCGTCCTCTGGATGACAACGATCAAACTGGCCGCGCCGATCGTCCTGCTCATTTTCCTGTCCGACTTCACTTTCGGCATCGTTTCGCGGGTCGCGCCGCAGGTCAACGTTTTCATGCTCGGTTTTCAGGTTAAACCGATGCTGGGGCTTTTTGCTTTCCTGGTCACCCTGCCGTTCCTGATCAAACAGATCGGTAATATGATCGGATTGATCGGCCAGGAGCTGGTCAAACTGCTCATCGTCATCAAATAAGGAGATAGAGTTAAATGGGAGAAGGCGGCGGCGATAAAACAGAAGAACCGACTCCGCACCGTCTGCGGGAAGCGAGGGAAAAGGGACAGGTCGCCAAGAGCAAAGAGATCACAACCGCGTTCCTCCTCCTTTTGACCTACTATCTTTTCCGCTACCTCGGGGAATTTATGTGGCGGAACCTGGCCGAAATGACCGCCGCGGTTTTTCAGCTCGTGCCAGAAGCCAAGGACTTTAGCCTGGCGATGGTCGGCTATCTTTTTCTGTTGGGGTTGCGGGCCATGGCTTTTGTCCTCCTGCCGATCTTCGCGATCGTTTTTATCGCCGCGTTCATCGCGGAAGCGGCGCAGACCGGGTTTGTTTTCGCGGTCGACCCGCTTAGCCCGAAGGTCGAAAGGATCAACCCGCTGGAAGGCTTCAAGCGAATGTTCTCGATGCAAGGTTTTGTCGAGTTGATCAAATCGTTGCTTAAGATACTCATTGTCTTTTATATCGCCTGGTATGCCGCCAAGGACGACCTCCCTTACATCATGGTCCTGATGGAATCCCACCCGTGGAACGCGCTGGTCCTCGGCGGTGATATTGCCTATAAAATCGCGATCCGGGTCGGGATGTTCTATATCGTCATCGCGATCCTCGACTATCTTTACCGCCGCTGGGAATACATGAGAAATCTTAAAATGACTAAACAAGAGGTCAAGGAAGAGTACAAGCGGCTGGAAGGAGACCCGCTCGTCAAGCAACGGATCCGCGATCTTCAACGGCAGGCCGCCTACCAGCGAATGATGGGGGCCGTGCCGCAAGCCGACGTTGTTGTCACCAACCCAACCCACGTGGCTGTCGCCCTGAAATACGAACAGGCCAAGTCGAAAGCGCCGATCGTCCTGGCCAAGGGAGAACGGAAAGTGGCGGCCGAAATAAAGCGGATCGCCGAAGCCCACGAGATCTCGATCGTCCAGAATGAACAACTGGCCCGGTCGATCTACCGCTCGACCCGGATCAACCAGGAAGTCCCGGCTGAACTCTACCAGGCGGTCGCCGAGGTGCTCGCCTATGTCTACAAGATCAAGAAAGATCGCCAAGCGAGGAAAAAGGCTTCTATTGCCCTCGCTCCGCGATAGAGGTATAATCGAAAAATAATATGGCAATGCCGGGAATTGACCTAAAAAGTGTCCGCTCGCTCTTCTCTTTGAGCGACTTTCTGGTCGCGGCGATCCTGATCGTGATCATTGCCCTGATGCTGATCCCGCTCCCGCCTTTCATCCTTGACCTGCTCCTGACCATGAACATCGCGTTTTCTCTAGTCATCCTGCTCGTTGCCATGTACTTAAAAGAACCGCTCGAAATGGCCTCTTTCCCGTCGGTCTTGTTGATTATTACTGTCCTGCGGCTGGCCTTAAACATCGCGGCCTCGCGCTTGCTCTTGACCCAAGCCTATGCCGGCCAGGTCGTCCAAGCCTTTGGCAGTTTTGTGGTCGGGGGAAATTATATCGTCGGGATCATTATTTTCGTCATTATTACGATCGTCAATTTTGTCGTCATCACCAAAGGTTCGGAGCGCGTCGCCGAAGTTGCCGCCCGCTTTACTCTGGACGCGATGCCCGGCAAGCAGATGTCGATCGACGCCGACCTCAACGCCGGCCTGATCGACGCCACCGAAGCACGCAACCGCCGGCGGAAGATCGAGCAGGAAGCGACCTTTTTCGGTAGTATGGACGGCGCCAATAAGTTTGTTCGCGGCGATTCGATCGCCGGCATCATCATCGTGCTGGTCGATATTCTCGGTGGTATCCTGGTCGGCTGGCTCCAGCTCGGCATGGGAATAATGGAAGCGCTGACGACCTACTCGCTGCTGACCGTCGGCGCCGGCCTGGTCGCCCAGATCACGGCATTACTGATCGCCATCGCCACCGGCCTTATTATTACTAAATCGGCTTCTGAAATGAGCCTCGGCACCGATGTTGGCAAGCAGCTTTTCGCCCAGCCGCGCGCTTTCGCTTTTGTCTGCATCATCCTGTTCGTTTTTGCGCTGATCCCCGGACTGCCGACCGCCCCATTTATGATCCTGGCAGTAGCGGCCGGTGTTTTAGCCCTCGTCCTGCTCCGCGCCCAAACTGCGACAGAAGAATCAAAAATCGTGACCGAGGAGGTTTCGGCCAAGGATGTTTTGAAAAAGCCCGAAAGCATACTGGGAACACTGGGACTTGATCCCCTCTCGTTAAAAGCCGGGCGCAATCTCATTCCCCTGATCGATCCGGCGCAAAAAGGCCCCCTGCTCGAACGGATCACCCTGATCCGTTACAACATCGGGCAGGAGCTCGGTTTTGTCATTCCCGGCGTCCGGGTCATGGACGACCTGAGCCTGCCACCCAACCAATACACCATTGAAATCAGGGGGACCAAGGTTTCGACCGGCGACGTCTATATCGGCAACCACCGGGTTGACCTTCCTCTTGCCCAGATCAAGGCCAAGAAACTGACCGGCACCGAAGCGCGCAACCCGGTCACCAATGAATTCGTTACTTGGGTCCCCGACGATTACCTGCCGCAGCTGCAAAAGCTCGGCATCCCGGTCAAAGCCCCGGTCGACGTGATCTCCGAGCATTTCACCGAAATAGTCAAGCGTTATGCCGACGAGATCATGACCCGGCAAAATATCCAGTCGTTGATCGAACTGGTCAAGAACACCAATGCCGCCATCGTTCGCGAGTTGATCCCCGACCTCCTCTCGCTCGGACAGGTACACAAAGTGCTGCAGCTTTTAGTCCGGGAAAGGGTCTCGATCCGCGACCTATCGACGATCCTGGAACGCTTGGCCGACTACGCCCATCTCTCCCGTGATATTAATATCTTGGCCGAATATGTCCGCCAATCGCTGGCGCGCCAGATCTGCGAAGAATACACCGACAAGAATGGGATCATTACCGTGGTGACGATCGACCCGGCGCTGGAAGAAACAATGATCGGCGCAATCCACCAGTCCGAATACGGCTCCTTCCTGGCGATCGACCCCAACGTCGGCGAAAAGGTTCTGGTCCAGATCTCCGGGCACCTGCAGAACTTCCGGCGGCTGAAACTGAATCCGGTCATTCTCTGTTCGCCGCGCCTGCGCCCGCATTTCAAGCGGTTCATTGAACGAAGTTTCCCCGACCTGGCGGTCCTCTCTTACAACGAGATCGTGCCGCAGGTCAAGGTCCAGTCGATCGGAATGATCTCGATCGAATAAAATCGCCTGAATAATGAAATTTGTGTAATAAAGACCCGATAAAGGAGTGAGGTCTAAAGATGCCAAACTTAGCCGCTTTTGAAGAACGAATATCGACCGGTGTCCATTCCGCTCTCTCCGCCAAAGAGATGGCCGAGCAGATCGTGATCGCCGCTCTCGAAGCAGAATACGGCAAAACCTTTACTTTAACGCCCGGCTTTGCTAAAATGACTAACGCGTTGGCAGAAATGCTGGTAACCAATCCGGAGCTCCGCCGCCAGGCATTGCACATCGCCAGCGTTTA